>JANQJJ010000082.1 GCA_028281725.1 Pirellulaceae bacterium
GCAAGTTAGTGACGACTCACGACACGTTTGGGTATCTGGCTGACGCGTACGATTTCGGAGTGATCAGTGTGCTCGGTTCGGTCAGCAGCGAATCGTCCGATCCGTCGGCGGCTCAGGTTGCGGAAGTCATCGACCGAATCCGCAGATTGAACATCCCCGCCATCTTTGCCGAGAATATTCTGAATCCGAAGCTGACGCGAACGATCGCAGAAGAAGCCGGTGTAAGAGTGGTTCCAACACTCTACACAGATGCGCTTGGTCCAGTCGATTCGCCGGGAAGCGACTACCTGGGGATGATGCGGTTCAACGTCAAGATAATCGCCGAGGCGTTACGATGATGCGGGATGTTGTCGCGTCTAGTCATCCCCAGGAAAGCGAATGTTCACACGTCCAACCTCGCTGGCCTTACGGCGGTCGCGGTCATCGCGATCCCCAGGCTGGCAGCCCCGCGGTGCAGATCGCCTCCCTGCAAGTGCGCTATCCTGGTGCCGCCGATCCGGCGATTAGGAGCGCATCTTTGGAGATTTCTTCTGGACAACGTGTTGCACTCGTCGGGCACAACGGCGCAGGCAAAAGCACATTGCTGAAGGCGATGGCCGGGTTGCTAAAGCCACAGGCGGGCACGATTCGACTGTTTGGAAATCCTGTCGGCGCGTGCCATCATCGAACGGCCTATTTACCGCAGCGTTCGGATCTCGATTGGCAGTTCCCGGTCTCGGTGCGGCAGCTTGTTTTGACGGGTCGCTATGTCCATCTTGGCTGGTTTCAGCGACCCCGAAAGAACGATCAGGAACTCGTAAGTGGCGCATTGCAGCGTCTTGGCATTGAACAGCTCGCACAAAAACCGATCGGCGACTTATCTGGCGGGCAACAGCAACGTGCCTTGTTGGCTCGAGCTTTGGTGCAGGAGTCGAGCCTATTCCTGCTTGACGAACCGCTCAATGCCCTGGACGAGGCAACACGAGACACGGTCGACGAAGTTTTACGCGAGCACGCCGCGCTCGGTGGAACTGTGTTGGTCGCCACTCATGATCTCGGCCGCCTGTCCGAATCGTTCGATCGAGTGATCTACCTGCGCGAGGGCTGCGTCGAGCAGATCGAAAACTTGGCGGGCGCCCATGCGATGAGCGCAACTTTGAGACGGTCGGCATGCTGAATTGGCTGATCGAACCGCTTCAATACAGCTTCATGCGTCAAGCACTATTGGCCAGCATCCTCGTCGGACTGACTTGCTCCTCACTCGGAGTATACGTGGTGTTGCGTCGGATGGCGTTCCTCGGCGATGCCATCGCTCACACAACGCTACCTGGTTTAGTAATCGCCTATCTAAATCGTTGGAGCCTTCTGTGGGGCGCGATTATCTCGGCCATAATCACCGCGCTGGGTATCGGCTGGCTCAGCCGTAGCGAGCGGATGCGCGAAGACACGGTCATCGGAGTCGTCTTCTCCGGCATGTTTGCACTTGGGATCGTGATGGTCAGCCGAGCGCAAAGCTATCGAGACTTTTCGCACATGCTGTTCGGCAACGTGCTGGGAGTCACGCAATCGGACCTGATCGGCATTGGTATCGTGTGCGTCGTTGTTTTGGGAACACTATTCGCGGTCAACAAGGAGATGGCCTTAACCACCGTCGACCCGCACCATGCCCAAACAATTGGATTGTCCACGCAGCGGACGCGTTACCTGTTGCTTATCATCTTGGCCTTGGCGATCGTAGCCGGGATTCAATCTGTCGGCGTCGTGATGACAACTGCACTCATGGTGACACCCGCCGCAGCGGCATCACTGATCACCCGACAACTGCGTGGCATGTTCATCTGGTCCGGCATCCTGTCGGTCCTTAGCAACTGCATCGGCCTCTACGCTTCGTATTACCTTTCGGTATCGAGTGGCGGCGCGATCGTGTTGTCGTGCACGTTGCTATTCGGATTCATTTTTTTGGGCGCTCGCCTCTGGCGTTTACCCCGTTGCTCAAGCAGCATTCCATAGGGCTGAACTGTGCCGATTTACGTCTACGAAGTTATCTTGGAGGATGGGAGTGCAGGAGAAACGCTCGAAGTTTTGCAGCAAATGAGCGATCCGCCTCTGACGCACCATCCCGAGACAGGCTTGCCTCTGAGAAAACTGATCACCTCCGCTGCGATCGCTGGACGCTGGAGTGATCTGAAAGCCCAGTCCAACTTGAGTGACAAGAATCTCGATGCCAAAGGATTTACAAAATACGTGAAGATGGGAGATGGCAAGTACGAGAAGAGAGCCGGGAAAGGCCCCGATGTCATCTCAGCCGACTAGTGGTCTGTCAAATCTTCCTTGACGCGATTCTCGATCTAGGAGTCGATACGATCGGGACGAGAGTTGCGCGGTGGTGACGCTGTTGACGTGGATGACATTTCAAAAATCGGCTTCGGCACAGGTGTTTTGAGCCGGGCGTATACTTCCCTATTTGCAATTAAATTGCATCTGCGATAGGCTAGCACCATCCACGCGGATCGAGCAGCCCCGTGACACGCAACCAGGAAAGTAAGGATGAACGTACCCAACTTCTCAGAGAGAAAAAGCATCGAGCAGGTTGAGGAAGGAGTCGAATTGGCCCCCAAATTCGATGAGTACGGTCTGATCCCCGTGGTCACGACGGACTTCACCTCCGGCGAAGTGCTCATGCATGCCTACATGAACGCTGAGGCGCTCCAACAAACAATCCGGCTGGGCGAAGCTGTCTATTGGAGCCGTAGCCGAAAGTGCCTCTGGCATAAGGGGGCAACGAGCGGCCTGGTGCAGGTCGTACGAGAGATGCGAATCGATGACGATCAGGATTGCATCTGGCTGCGCGTCGATGTCCAGGGCGAGGCCAGCTGCCATGTCGGGTACCGCTCCTGTTTCTACCGAGCCGTGCCCGTCGGTGACCAGGCCGGCTGGCAGCTGGCATTCACTGAAAAGCAGAAGGTGTTCGACCCCCAGACGGTCTACGGTGATGCTCCAAACCCGACTCAACTCTGAACCGCACAACTAACATGGCGAAGAACATGAAAGTAGCTTACATTTTCCGCTCCAATATGGCTTCCACGTTTCAACTGGCAACCATGATCCTGCCTCAACTGGAAGGCGGCTATCACGGCGCCGAGGTCGTCGGGATGTTCTTCTTTGACGACAACACCTTCGTGCTGCGCTCGGGTGATCCGGTAGGAGAGCGATTGTCGAGAGTCGCGCGCGAACAGGGCATCCTGTTAATGATGTGCGACCAGTGCGCTGTCCGTCGCAACTTAGCCGACGGTACTCTGGAGCAGTGCGGTAGGGGTGAAGTGACGGCGAAAGGGGCTGTCGAAGGGGTGAGCGCGGGTTGCTTCCCTCAGCTGTATGACGCTTTGAGCGGCAGCCCACCGGACCAAATCATCACCCTCTAGCCCTCAGTCCTTGTAGGTCAGTCGGTGAGAAGATACGAATCCGACTAAGGAAAAAATGGACCAAATATCGCTCTTCTTCAATTCGCTCTTCATGGCCCTGGCGATGTCGGCGCCCTACCTGGTGCTGGGGTACATTGCGGCGGCGTTGATCAAGGAGTACATCTCGCGCGAATCGCTGGCAAGGCACTTGGGCGACAAGGGCGTTCGGCCGATTCTAAATGCAGTCGGTATCGGGGCGCTGCTGCCGATCTGCTCGTGCGGGGTGATCCCTCTGGGGGTAGGCGTGCACCGCGCGGGGGCCGCGCGGGGCACGGCGCTTTCATTCATGACAAGCTCGCCTGCAATTTCGCCCGTGTCCGTCGTGATGGTGGCAATGATGCTCGGGCCGATGTACATGGCGACCTATGTGAGCATAGCTCTGCTCGGCTCATTCCTGATCGGCTTGATCGGCAATCGGTTGCTGCGCGACGAGACCCGTCCGGTCGAGAACTTCGACGCCATCGTCGATCGGATCGAGGAAGAAGACGAACACCATGTCCCCGCGCCCGAGGGACGATCCCGGTTCGGCCGAGCCATGCGCTGGGCGTTCTGGGATCTTGGCGCCGAGATCAGCGTCGACCTGACGATCGGACTGTCCGTGGCGGCGTTGGTGCTCGCCTTTCTTCCAATCGAATTGACCGAGGCCTATCTGGGGACGCGCAGCATTTGGACGCTGTTGCTCGTCATCCTGATCAGTATCCCTGTGTATACATGCTCGGTGCCGACGATCCCAATCGTGTGGGCGCTGTTCATGCGCGGCGCGATGCCGGGCGCGATGCTGGCATACATGATCGCCGGGCCGGCGACAAACTTGGGCGAACTGAACGCGATCCGGCGGAGTATGGGACGCGGCGCCGCGACGTTTTACGCCGTCAGCCTGTTAACAGTTGCACTGGCTGGCGGACTGGTCGCCAACCACATCGTCTTCCCATCGTACGAGTATAAAGCAATGATGATCGCGGAGAACGAACTGCAAGTGCAGGATTGCTGCGTGCCGATGATTTTCGGCAACCGGATCGAGCGGAACAACCTAGGACGGATCGCGTCTAGCGTGCCATCTTGGCACTATCCGTTCATTGCCGTCTTGCTAGTGACAATCGGCGCTGGTCTTTATCAGCGCGTAATGCAGCGCTATGAAGGCGGAGGAGACGGCCCTGCTACCAGCGCGACATCGCTACCCGAGGAGGCCACGGCATGAAGATTCAATCAATAGCTTTCGGAATCATGGCGATCGGGGTGATTGCAACGTGGAACAGCTGGCTATTCGTGGAATGGAATAGCGCGTCTACGAAAAACACATGGCAGAATCCGCCGAACAACATCGGCAACACGGTGACAACGCCAGAGCCTAAGCTTTGGGTGGACATAAAGAAAACGTCTGTGGAGGAAACCCCAGATGGCGGTTTCGAGCCCAAATTCGACGAGTCCGTCGTCGCTGCCGAAGGCAAGCAAGTTGAACTGCCAGGCGTCGGCTTCCTACTTTCGTCGGGCTTGCGCGAGAACGAGAAGGGCGAGGAAGAAGTCACGGAGTTCCTCTTACTACCTGGTGACGGCGGCGTGGCTTGGTGTTGCGGGCTCTCGGCGATTCCACACGCCGAGATAAGTGTCCTGGTCGAGTGCCCGGACTCTCCATTTCTTAAGTCAAAAGCGGATCCGAAAAGTTCGACTGTCTTCGTGAAAGTCAAGGGCACCTTGCGGCTAATGAAGAAAAGCAAATACAACGCGTTTTACACACTGGAGGACGCCGCGATCGAATTCATCGACCTCGAAGATGTAATGCCGACTAGTGTCATGAATGCGTGCCTCAACCGGCCGATGGTTCCGTGAGTTTTAACAACTTGACCATCCTTAACCCATGTCAGTGGTTCGAAACCGCTCTGCAGGTGTCACCATGATCGCTTTTTCCAAAGAAGCAACGGAATCGAGAGACAATTCGCCACAGCCCATCCTGATTGTCGGTCCGCAGATCATAACGCGACAAACGACCAGCAACCTAGACAGAAGCGATGCGAGCGCTAGCGTTTCTGAATTGGTTGCTGCCCACGTTGCGAGAGAGCAACAGGAACTGGCCACATTGCAGCGTGCAATAGCTCGCTGCGGTCTGATCGGCAACCATCAAAACAACCAGGAATAGAGGCCTGAAATGGATATTCGATTCTATAACACGCTTACCAACGAAGTCACACGATTTGAACCGCTCAATCCTGGACGGGTCAAAATGTACAGTTGCGGCCCGACCGTCTATGACTTCGCTCATGTCGGCAACTTCCGATCGTTTCTCTTCGCGGATTTACTACGAAGGTTTCTGGAGTTACGTGGTTTCGACGTTTGGCATGTGATGAACATCACGGATGTGGGCCATATGACCGACGATGTGGCAGCCGATGGCCTTGGTGAGGACAAAATGCAGGTAGCGGCGCGGCGACTGAAGGAAGACAAGAAAAGTGGAAAGGTTGAGGAAGGGGCGGTAGCCAACCCCGACAATCCGTACGAAGTGGCCGACTACTTCTCGCGAGCCTTTCTCGAAGACGGTCGCTCGTTGGGTCTAAAGGTCGTTAGTGAGTACCCCAAGCGCGTACCGAAAGCGACGCAGTTCATCGACGAAATGCAACAGATGATTTCAAAGCTCATCCAGCGTGGACACGCATATGTAGGGAGCGACGGAGTCGTTTACTATAGCGTCGAGTCCTTTCCAAGGTATGGCCAACTCAGCGGCAATACGCTTGAAGCCTTGCGAGTTGGGGCCGGTGGCCGCATCGATATCAGTAACCAGAGTTGCAAACGACATCCGGCTGACTTCATGCTTTGGAAACCAGATCCGAAACACATTATGAAGTGGGAGTCGCCTTGGGGAGCAGGGTACCCAGGCTGGCATATCGAATGTTCGACGATGTCGATGCGTGTCCTGGAAACCGAGGTATTGGATATCCACACGGGTGGTGAGGATCTAATCTTTCCCCATCATGAGTGCGAGATTGCCCAGTCTTGCGGAGCCACCGGCAACGAACTTTTCGCGCGGTTTTGGATGCACGCTCGCTTCTTATTGGTGGAAGGTGAAAAGATGTCCAAACGCAAAGGGAACTTCTTCACCGTCCGTGATATTCTGTCCGGCAACGCGACTGGTACACCGGTGCATCCGGCAGTGCTCAGGCTCGAACTCATCAAATCGCACTACCGCGCGCACAGCAACTTTACAGTCAAGGGGCTGACCGATTCCGCTAACACCGTTCGACGACTGACCGAACTTGGCCAACGACTTCGCGACGAATGTGGCGGAGTCCCCAAGGAGATCGACCGAGCCGAGCATCCAGTCGTGAGAGCTTTCCTGCAAGCACTAGCGAACGACTTGAACATCAGTGAGGCGATGACGGTTGTCCATGCTTGGATTGCATCGCCCGGCCAGGATGCCGCTGACGCCTTTGGGGTCTTATTGGCTTTGGATCAGGTCCTAGGCGTGTGGGAGTTGACATCCTGCGATAGCGAGGCAGATGATCCGGAAAGTGACATCGCAGCCAGCTTGTGTGCGTTGATCGACGAAGCAAGACGCGCACGCGACTTTTCAGCAGCCGACGCTCATCGACAGCGTTTGATCGGACTTGGCTATGAAGTTCGCTCGTCACCCGAAGGAACCTCTGCCAAAAAGAAGTTCGCATGATCGGATTGAGAACGTGTTTCAACACAGATTTCCCTCCTACCGGCCCGCCGACCCGCTGCGCGTGTACCTGCTCGCCACCTCACCCCATGCTCATTCGATTTTTGAAGCACTTTCTGAGCCAATCTGGATCGTCGTGTAGCCACGTTGCCAATCAACTAGTATTCCATCTCACCTTGGTTTTCGGGTAGAAAGTATTGCAAAGTATCCTTTCACTCGGATCAGGGAAGAACCGATGTCCAATCGCAAGATTTATCGTATC
>JANQJJ010000101.1 GCA_028281725.1 Pirellulaceae bacterium
TCCACGCCGGCGAAGTCGCGTTGCCGTCTGGTGCCGAGATGGTGACTCCAGAATCGGAAGTGGTCGTTCAGATCGGCAAGCCGTCCGGGGCGGCCGCGGCCGACGACGAAGCAGCAGCGGCCGACGCAGAGCCCGAACTGATCCGCAAGGAGAAGGCAGAGGAAGAAGCCTGAGGATAAGTGTCCGTTCGAGAGGAGAACGTGAGCCGCTCAGGCCATAGGCTGAAGCTAGTTGCCGGCCTTGGAAACCCAGGAGCAAAATACGACGGAACTCGTCATAATGTCGGGTTCGTTACCCTCAACCATTTAAATCAGAGATTCGGCGGCGCCGTGCCGCGAGTGAAATTCGACGGCCAACTCACCACAATCACCGTAGGCGATACGAGCCTGATATTGGTTTGGCCGCTAACGTTTATGAATGAATCCGGTCGCTGCGTGAAGGCAGTCGCCAATTTTTACAAGATCAACGTAGAGCGGGATCTCCTGGTAGTTTGCGATGATTTGAGCTTGCCCCTGGGTAAGCTTCGCATGCGAGCCAAGGGATCTGCAGGCGGCCAAAAGGGACTCCGCAGCATATTGCAGTTACTTGGCAGCCAACAGATCGCACGGTTGCGAATTGGAATTGACCCACCGCCTCCCCGATGGGACGCGGCGGACTACGTGCTCGGTCGTTTCCGAGAGGACGAAAAACCGGTCGTGCGTGAGGCAGTGGAGCAGGCTAGTAACGCCATTTCCGATTGGTGCCTGCACGAGATCACCTACTGCATGAATCGAATCAACTAGCATCAAATCAAATACTGTACATCGACTTGTTCGGGAGTTCGCGACTTTGGCTATTCAGTGTTACGACTGTTTCTTTCTATTCGACAGCAACAAGTACAATCGAGATCCTGGCGGCGTCGTAGCTGCGGTCCAAAAAATAATCGAGGACCTCGGTGGTGAAATTCTGGCAAGCCGACTCTGGGAAGAGCGGAAGTTGGCCTATCCAATCAATGGGCATGTGAAAGGCACCTACTGGATCACCTATTTCAACATGGAGGGCAGCCAGCTGTCGGAGTTCGACCGCGCCTGCCAGCTCAATGAAAACATCATGCGTTCCCTGGTAACCAAGGTCGACCCGCGACTGGTAGATACGCTCGTGGCTCACGCCCTCGGCAAGGGTCAAGCTCCAGCGGAAACGGAAGCGAAAGAAGAGGGGGAACCAGTAGCCGTAGGCGCTTCCGCCGAAGGAAGTGACGCAGAATCGGGCTCCGCTGCGACTTAGAGGGTATTTTACCAGTTCCAAGGGATGCTTTATAGTTTACCTAGGTAGTCCCCCCAACTCGCACAAGGGGAGAGTCAAGGGCATCTGTTGAGCGTGAACGAACCAAGGAGCAAACTGCCATGGCGAGCTACAACCGAGTAATTTTGATGGGGAACTTGACGCGCGACATCCAGTTGCGTTACACCCCCGCTGGCACACCGGTCACGGAAGTTGGTTTGGCAGTTAACGATCGGCGAAAGAACCAAAACGGCGAATGGATTGACGAA
>JANQJJ010000109.1 GCA_028281725.1 Pirellulaceae bacterium
GCCACTTTCGACAATTGCCGAGCCGGTAATCGTGACCGTGGAGCCGTCCGCCGCTTGGATTGTTCCGCCGGTATTGTTAAAGGAGCCGCTGGTCAGCACCAGGTGACCGCCACCGGAGGCGCGTAGTGTGCCTTGGTTGACTAGAGCGGCCGAATTGGGATCCAGGGTGAGTGTACCGCCGGCATCGTTGGCATCGATTAATCCACCGGCCTGATTGACGACCTGTAGGGTGTTGACGCCAATCTGCCCCTTGCCCTGGATGGTGTTGTCGACGTTGGTCAGAACGCCGTTGGCGCCGGATTCATCCAAAACCCGACTGCTGTTATTCAATCCACCCAGGACAATCGTTCCGCTACCGCTCAGTTGGGTTGCCCCATCGATCACCAGATCGGTACTGGAGCCGTTGTTGAGCACATTCACATTGCCCTGGTTGTCAATGCTGCCACCGAGAAACAGGTTGGAGGCATTTTCCGTATTCACGACTCCCAGGTTCGTCACGTCCTGCAGAGTCGCTGAACTGCTGGCGGAGACGACGAGTTGCCCGGTACCGCTGGTCTGCAAAGTGCCATCAATAACGGTGGCACCGGCGGTCAGCCGTACCGTCGAGCCGTCCAGGGCTTCGACCAAACCGCCGCTGTTGAGAAATTGGCCCCCACCGCTTCCGGTCAAGACAAGCTCCGCATTTCCAGATGCCCGCAACGTACCCTCGTTCACGAACTGTCCACCAGACGCGGCTGTCGTATTGGCTGGGTCAATGGTCAGGGTACCGGTCGAATCGTTGGCCAGGATCAACCCGCCGGCCTGATTGATGACTCGTAGCGTATTGTTCCCGATTTGCCCCTTTCCTTGAATCGTATTGTTCCCATTGGTGAGCACACCATCATTACCAGATTCATCGACGACGCGCGAGAACGTGTTCACGCCTCCTAACGTCACTACGCCGCCACCGGTCAAGGAGGTCGTGCTGTCGATCACCAAGTCGGTTGAACTACCACCGTTGGTGACCAGGATGCTTCCCAGATTCTCGATTGTTCCGTTCAGCAGAAGGTTAGAAGCATTCGATTGGCTAATCGTCCCATCGATTGTCAGGCCGGAAAGACTCGCTGATGATGAGCTGGTGACTTCGAAGGAGCCCGTTCCAGTGGACGAGAGTGTGCCACCGCTAACCACGGCCCCCGTCAGCGTCACCTGCGAACCATCTGCTGCTTCGATGTTCCCGCTGGTGTTGTCGAAGGTGCCGTTGCTGAGTACCAAATTGCCTCCGCCGGATGCTCGCATGACGCCTTGGTTTGCCAATCCCGCTGCGTTGGGGTCAATAGTCAATGTCTGGCCAGCCACGTTGGCGTCGATTGTCCCACCAGCCTGATTCGTAATCTGCAATGTGTTGACGCCGATTTGACCTTTACCTTCAATCTGGTTGCCCGAGTTGGTCAGGTGACCATCAGCGCCACTTTCGTCGACGATTCGGCTGCTGAGATTAGAGCCGCCGAGCACAATCACGCCGCTCCCACCGAGATTGACGGCTCCATCGATCACCAAATCGGTCGAATTGCCTGACGTGGTGATGGAAATCAAACCATTGTTGGTTAGGTTGCCGCTGGAGGGATTCGCGAGCGTGTCAGTCAGGATGCGCAAGTTTGCGGCGTTCTGGACAGTCAGCGAATCTCCGCTATCGATAGTCAAGCTACCCACCGATCGCGTAACGCTAGTTCCAGTGACCACAGCTGAGTTGGCAACATCACCACCATCGATCGACGCGTTGAACGACACGCTGCCCGGAACACCATTGCTCCAGTTGGCCGCGTCCGACCAACTGATGCCATCGCCGCCGCCAGTCCATACCGAATTGACTTGGGCCTGCGACTGGCCAGCCAAAGCCATCGTCACCAGTAACAGGGCACGCGCCAGCCGTTTGCCACCGTAGGAGCGTTCCCGAGACGCGACTGGGCTCAGGATTCCTCCACCACTTGGCAACCGGGGCCAACGACGAATCGGGGCATTCAAAATCAGTCGGACTCTACTTAGTCGAGCTGTCACGATGGGAACCTCTTCTGTGTCGCGATGCTTGTGTCTCATGATGGAAAATGTCTGAGGACGGGGGGATGGTCCAGTGACCTTCGCTCTGGACGTTGGACGCGTCGACCTGCTGTTGAAGCTTCAAGTTAGAAAGTCTCAGTAGCCGAACGATTGCGGAAAAAGGGGCGGGTCAAAAGTCAAAACCAGGTCCATATTGCTTGAGCGATGCACCCAAAATCTGGCGAAGCAAGGCTGCGCGAACGTGGATCGGTACGACGTCCACCCATAGCAGGCGAGAGAATGGGGTGGCAGAGATCACCTAAATTCCAAAATGTGCCAGAATTTTCTCAAGAAATCGGCTTTTCAAGCCCGAGCTGCGTGCGATCTACCCAGTTGCAGTTCGAAGCATCGGATCAGGACACCGCCAGTAACGATCTCAACACTCGTCTTCTTAAAGCCTCGGATCGACTGGCTCACTTTCTAAAGCGAGCACGCCGAAGACGCACTCATGGACCAGGCGAAGTGGCTCACGACGAACGAAACGTTCCAAAGCCTCGATCCCAAGGGCAAATTCCCTGAGAGCCAACGAACGCTTGGCACCCAGCCCGCGATTACGAAGGCGCGTCAGGTTGTGTTCCGCTGTGTAGTCGGGACCATAGATGATGCGGAGATATTCTCGGCCACGACATTTCACGGCAGGCTGAAGCAGTCCCTTCTTCCCCTTGGCGATGAAGTCGAGCGGCTTCACGACCATCCCTTCGCCGCCTCTCTCCGTCAGCTCAGTCCACCAGTCTGTGGCGGATGCGACCTGGTCCAGGTCGGTAACGTCGACCGTGCGGTGCGATGTGGCAAGTAGTACCTGGGAATCGTGCTCACAGACTGTCGCAAGCGTCTGCATGTGCCACTCGTGATTCTGCTGCACATGCACACGGCCTTCGGTAGCCAGCACATGGAACGGAGCCAGCTGGTAGTCTTCAATCGACTCAACAGACCAGCAGTAGTTCCGATAGGCGTCGACGAAACGCTGTGCGGATTGACCGCGACGTTCGAAGTCTTTTTTGAGGCCTTCGAGCAGGTCCGATTCCTCACCATGGAGACGGTCGGCGGCTCTGCTGAGGGAATCGATTACAGAAGGCAGAGCCCCGTTTGCGGCGGAGCCAACAGCAGCGTACTGCGACTTGAGTAACTCTCGAGCCTTCGCCGACCAAGGCATCAGCTCGCAGTCGAGCACCACCCATTCGGTGTTGAACTCTTCCCAAAACCCACTTGCGGCTAAGGCGTTGCGGACTCTTTCAAGTAACGCCGTTTCATGTGCGGTGTCACCAAAGAACCGTCGACCGGTGCGAGTGACAATGATTCCGGTTTCGCCCTCAACACCAAATCGATTCGCCGCGGCCCCATCGTCTCGGCAGGCGATGACGACTGCCCGCGAGCCCATGTGCTTTTCCTCGCAGACAACCTTCGGCACGCCTTGGCTGCGAAAGTAGGCGAACGCCTCTTCGGGGTGTTCCAGGTAGCCGTCCTTGGTGCTAGTTTCCGACGGCGACATTGTCGGTGGCAGGTAGACGAGCCACTTGGGGTTCGCGGCGAAGCGACTCATCACCTCCAAGGCCGCTGTGCCGTTCTCTTCGCGGATGGTTACGCTGTGCCGCAGCCGCGTCGAGACGATTCGCTTACCGGTGACGTCGGCCAGGTCCAAGAGTTCGTCGTGCTCGTGCTGGGTGGAGAGCGACGGCGACTTCTGCTCGTCGTCCAGGAACGGGCGGGCCGGTTCGCAGTAGGTCTGCTTCGCCTTGACCGAGACCGTCTCCAACTCCGGGTAGCGGAGAGCGGTCAACGCGCCGCCGAACACGCAGCCAGTGTCGATGTTGATGGTCTTGTTGAGCCAATCTGGTTCCGGTACGGGCGTGTGGCCGTAGACGACCATCGCATTTCCACGATACTCACTCGCCCAGGGGTAGCGGACGGGCAGACCAAACTCATCGGTCTCGCCGGTCGTCTCGCCGTACAGAGCGAACTCGCGGACCTGCCCGGACCCGCGGACCTGCATCGACTCCTTCATGCCCGCGTGGGCGACGACAATCTTCCCATCATCGAGCACGTAGTGGCTGACCAGTCCGTCAATGAAGTCCGACAACTCTTTTTTGAACGCGCTGCGCCCGTCCTCGGCAACGGCTTCCACTTCGGCCAGAGAATCGGCCAAGCCGTGGGTAATCTGAACGTTCTTACCACGGAGTTTGCGGAGCAGCTTGATGTCGCGGTTACCAGGTACGCACAAAGCGTTCCCCGACGCGACCATGTTTCGCACAGCGCTTAGCGAATCAACAATTCGCGGACCTCGGTCAACCAGGTCACCAACAAACACCGCCCTGCGATCCTCCGGGTGGACGTAGTGCAGCCGCGACCAGCCAGGGCCTGGTTCCTCAACGGGCTTCAGTTCGTAACCTAGCTGCACGAGTAGTTCTTCCAACTCGTCGCAGCAACCGTGAATGTCCCCGATGAAGTCGAACGGCCCGTGCTCGTTGCGTTTGTCGTTCCACAGCGGTGTCCGCTCGATGGTAGCGGCGTCGACTTGTTCCGGAGATTCCATTACGAAGACATGACGGAAGCCCTCCCGCTTCAGTCCTTTGATTGAACGGCGTAGCTGCGAACGCTGATTGCGGATCACGTGCGGACCAAAGTCCCGGTCCGTCCGGTCGCGGTTCCGATCTTGGCAAACGTCTTCGGGCAGGTTGAAGACGATGGCCACGGGCAGTGTATGGTACTCGCGGGCGAGCTTCACTAGCGGCTGCCGAGCTTCCCGCTGAACGTTGGTCGCGTCGACGACCGTCAGTCGTCCCACAGCCAGTCGTTTGGCAGCGATGTAGTGCAGCACGTCGAACGCATCGTTGGTGGCAGCTTGGAAATTTTCGTCGTCACTGACCAAGCCACGGCAATAGTCGCTCGACAACACTTCCGTTGGCAGGAAGTGCTTGCGGGCGAATGTGCTCTTGCCGGAACCGCTAGGGCCGATGAGCACGATGAGCGAAAGGTTAGGAATTGAGAAAGGCATTCTGGCGACCTAGTCCTTCCATGTCGGCCCACCGGCCAACTCTCTCGTGCCTACCTCAACGTCGTAACGACACTCGTCTCGTAACACGTCCGACAATCCCACACGTTCGTCTTGGAGTTTGACCATCGAGTATCTGCACGCACTGCATGGGGTGTATTCATAGACAAGAGTGACGACTTCCTCGCACTTAGCCTTGGGATTGTCTTCAACGAGCTTTTGTACGCTCATGAGGATCCAATGCAGGTGGCAGTCATCATCGGGAAGCGAAAGTACGTCTAGTGCTCTGCTCTCGTCTCCATCTTCATAGTTGGCTGAAAGCATCTCGATAGCATCCTCTTGATGCTTGGGCTCGTTTAAGTGCTTCAATGCGAATGCACGAACCTTTTGGTGGCGATTGTTCGAAACCACTCTAGCGGCTCGTCTTCGGATGTTCTCGTCCTCGTGCAGACACAGTTGAAGCATCCGCTCTTCGAATCGAGGCCATGGTCGCTTGGCAAAAACTTGTAAGTATCTGCGGAGGGTTTCCGTATCCACTGTCGCCAACATTCTGTCGTAGACAACGGCGGCATCGGCATCTGTTGCATATCGTCCCCACGCTCGGAAACAGAAGTGGCCTTCGCCTGGATGCTCGGCGGCCTGAATTGCATCTTTCGCTGTGTAGCTGGCAAGCTGCTCGCGGTACGCATTCTTATTCGCACCATTCTGCCTATCTCGGTCATTCATCCACGCTTCAAAGAAGCGTTGTACACGGTTATCCCCGCTCGCTGCGGTGTGGAGCATCTGAATCACGCTCTCTTCACCTAGCTTCTCGACAGCGGTATCGGCAAGAGTTCTGTCAAACCACTCCCAATCTCGCGAAACCAAGTCTGCTCCGTGACGCCCAACGGCGGCGAGGAAGCCGTCTTTGCCCGTAAGGGAGATGAGTTCTTCCTCACCAAGCCATTCGCCTTCTTGCACCGGTTTCTCGATTACGATTCGTCTCAACTGTTTAACAAATCTGTTGTCTCCTGCTGAGGCGAAGTAGCGAGCTAGTTGGCAGAGTTGAGCTTCTGCATCCGATTCTTCAATAGCTTCCAGGGCCTCATGAATCGCGTCCTTGAATTGGTCCACAAGCGCTGCGGCTACGATGAGCTGCCAGAGCCAGCTGCCGCGTACCTCTTCAACCTGCCTGTCGAACCGATAGTCAGATAGGCATGCCTGAAGCAAACAGTCTGGGGGTACTTTTGCCGCCATCGACCAAACGTATGCACGCCCGAGGCCTTTCTTCAAAGCATCGGTAACTTCTGCGTCTGTTGGCGTGTTCATGTCGCCGTCTCCTCTAAAGCGGCACGAACTGCCTCAAGCTGGTGTTTGGCAGGTGCGAACTCCTCCGGCAGTTCCGCGTTACCGAGGTAGGCTAAGACGTCTTGTGACCTCAGCCATCGAAGAACTTCGCCGTGTGGTCTCGCTCCAAAATCCCAGAAAGCATTTGAGAGTTTATGTTTGCTGAGCAAGTAGTCATCGTTGCCAATCACAAACGCGGCGAGATGCTTCTTTGCCGAAATGGATTCCTCTGCGAGCCAAGCGGTGAGCAATGGTTTCACCGACTCAAGGGCATTTCCCTCAGCACACAAAACGGTGTCAATTGCGTCGCTCTGAGGACTATCAATTTCGAGTTTAAGCTGATATACCCAATACGCTCTCAAGTAATCGTCGACGCAAGCAACTTCCCTCGGTGGCCAAGACTGCCAATGTGCACAGCGGAGTTTTCCGAACACAACGGCTAGATCGAGGAACTCATCTCGGTGCTCAATGGCCAATTCGAGCAGCCTCGGCAGAAAGTGCTTGAAATTTTTTACGTCACCCCACGTCGACATCGCCTTTCTGGCATAGCGTTCCAAATCTTCGTATGTGAGCTCGCGAAGTGGTGTACCAGCCAACTTCTTAGATTGTTCTGTGGAAACACAGCAATCACAACCAACGAAATCTTCACCGCCTCGATATGGTGAGAAAGTAGCGTAAAGCTGTTCTGTGGCTTCGCTAAGAGTTTTCACATGACCGCCCCCGTCACATAGGACGCATACGCTAAACGGAGTGAAACGACCTGCATTCCCACCGAGTAGATGAGATTCGGACTGTTGTGGACACGGGATTTCTTTGGTGGTTAGTTGACTCCTGTCTTGTGCCGAGCCTCGTCGATTGAGTTGCAGATGGCAGATTCCGGGATACCAACCTCAGCCAAGTACGACGGTGCTTGGGGAGGCCCGACCCAAGCCTGCCTGTTGCCTCTCTTCGCAAACTCCACAAACAGCGGGTAAAGAAGCGTCCCCATGCCATCGAAGTTCCGCATGTCGACAATGAGAGACTCTCCATCCGGAACAGATGCGAACAACTCTCGAAGTTGGCACTCGTCTTGAGAACTCAGTCTCCCAAAGAGCCGCAATCGCCGTGGTGATTCGTTGAGGAACCGGTAAGGTAGGCCGAGATGCAGGTAACCATGTAGTTGCTCAAGTCGTTCAATGCTCTTCGAGTCGCTGAATGCTTCCCACGCCGACTTATACAGGGTGATGGCAAAGCGACCTTGCTGCGAGTCGGCACTAGGAGACCATGCCGCGAACGAATGAACAGCTTCGGTCGTGCAATAGGCGGACTCAACAGGCATGCCGTCCAAGCCGAAGCTATCTGCATTACCTATCGCCATCGGTTCAAGCTCCTCTAACTGGTTCCAGAGTGCCGCTGCGGACGATTCGTCTAGTTCCGCTTTCTCAGTGATTCGTTGAGGTGTTGGTCCACTACCGCTTGCCTCGGAGAAATACCAAAGGCTGGCTGAGAGCGTTGTCAGTCGGAGCGTCGTAGTATCAGATTTCTCCGCCTGCAAAATGACCTCGGGGTGAAACGATGGAAGAAACAATGTCTCCGCAGCCTTATCGCCCTCTGATGGGTCGAGCCTTTTCGCACCACGACTTCGTAGTCGCTTGCGAACTGCGGCCCTATAGTCATCAATAAACTCGGACACGGATGGTACCTCCGTTACACTTCGTTGCATTTATCGAATACCGCCATCTGTGATGGAGCACCTACCTCCGCTTCTTCCGGCCCAACCGGCAGATAGCGGACGGAGTACCCGAATCGCTCGGCGACTCCACCAGCCCAATCTTCAAACTCTGCCCGGGTCCATTCAAAGCGATGATCACTGTGCCGCATCTCTCCGGCGGGGAGCGACTCCCACACGACGTTGTACTCGCGATTGGGTGTGGTGAGGACCACGGTCCGGGGCCGGGCGTGCTCGAAAACGACCCGCTCGAACGCCGCCAACCGCGGCGGGTCCAGGTGCTCAATGACTTCGACAATAGCGGCGGCGTCGAAGTTCGCTAGCCGCTCGTCGCGGTAAGTCAGGGCTCCGTGCATGAGTCGAATCCGCTCCCGCTGCCGCTCGGGCAAACGGTCGAGCTTCAGACGCCGGTGGGCAATCTCTAGCGACCGGACCGACACGTCCATACCGAGAATTTCGGTGAACTGCTGGTCGGCGAGTAGCTCTCGGAGCAGCTTGCCTTCACCGCAGCCGAGGTCGATGACACGCCTGGCTCCCGACGAACGAATCGCGGCCAGTACCGCTCCAAGCCGTTGCTCGTGCAAGCTCAGTTCACGTTCAGTTTGCGGAGTCGGAGCTACGTCGGTCGAAGGCTCTTCGTCCTCACTCTCGTTTGCCTCTTCCTCCACCAGCCGAGCCAATGCTTGTCGCACGAGGCTTTGCCGCTTCGACAAGTAGCGCCGAGTGATGGTCGCCTTCTCAGGATGGTCGCTCAGCCACGTCTCGCCTTTCGAGAGAAGCTTTTCAACTTCGTCCGGCCCGATGTAGTAGTGTTTCTTGCCATCGAATACGGGGATGAGCACATAAAGGTGCTGCAACAGCTTCGCAACGGTCGTCGATTGCTGTAGCTCGACCGAGTAGTACGGGCTCTCACCCCACTCCGGAAACTTATCGTCGAGGGGATGACGAGTCGCGGTGATGGCATATCCGAGGGGCCCAAACATCCTCTCCAGCATCTCGCCGGGTGAAACATTGCGGGCACCACGCACCGGCAGCACGTCGATGCGTGCCGTCAGGGGAATCTCCTGGTCGACAAACTCCACCCGCTCCTTCGACTTCCCTGACAACGCCGACCCGAACACTTGCGATATCGCCACACTCATCAGGGACGATGCGACAAACGGCCGGTCGTTCACGTACTGGTCCAGCAACCCGTCTTTCCAGTTACCTTTGCCACGCACCAAGCCAACCGGGTCGACATCGAGCAGCAGGCACGAGACGCACCGCTCATCGTTCGCTTCCGGATAGAAAACGTGAGCCTTGCCGAATGCTAGATGGAACGTCTGACACCGGTCCGGGTGCTTGTGCAGCAAATAGCCGAGCTCGGTCGCTGGCTTGTGGGTTGTGGAGATGGTGAGCAGCATGCAAGAGCATCCTTGCTTTCATAGGTCTAAGTCGTATCAACCAATGGCGAGGCTTCGACCATCCAAAGAACTGGCATCCGTCGTTTCTGTCGGCGTTAAAAGTGGTGTGGTGCTCGCACCTCCGATGCGGCAAGCAATCCATGCACGGCTGCCTGAAACCGATTCGGGAATTCAGGCCGCTGAATCGATGCATGGCTTCTCCCATGCAACGACTCCGGAACAGCCGACATTAATTTACCGCAAGTACCTGTCCATCGTACAGCAACACGCGTCTACGAGCCCTGCAGGTGCTGGTATTCTTTAGTCGCAACGGACACGGCCGGGAATCTGTAGGTTCGGTACGAAGCAGTTCGCCTTCCGCATGCCAAGGCGAAGTGCGTCAGTTCCCAGTGCCCTGAGTCGTTAATCCGTCTAACCGTTAGCCGCAGGCGTACGCTGGCGCAAGCCCGCCGAACAAGCGATTTCAAACTGCCTCGGCCCAAGAAATCGTCACCCGTAGCGTAAGTTGGGGAATGCGTTTCGACCAATCGCGAAGCGATGACAGGCTGTAGCCTTGGGCATCAGCCCAAGGAATCAGGAATCTCCAGCCGGCCCCCCAAGCCGCAACGCGGCGACAGGAATACTGCGGGGCCTGGCAAGTCGCGCATCGGGTGCGCGTCCGAATTTCTCATTCCTGGTTCCATACGCAGCCTAGGCACCGCCAAACCATCCGCATCGAATCCTGGTACGCCGGACTTCGGTCGGGGTCTTGCCCGTGCAAATGGATCGCATCGCTGTTCCCGAGGCTTTGCGACCGAGCCAGCCTTGAATCGCCTCCAGCGGCCCCTTCACACAATGTACAATCCTGGAGTTTCCATTACATCGAGTTGACGACCGATCAGGGCCCCACATTCCTCGGACCGTGCCCAATGAATGCGATGGACTTACTCTCGGCAGACCCTGAGGTGGTATCGTCCTGCCTGAAGCAAGGTGTGGACGTAAACGGCTTTGTGGGAGGTGATGCGAACGATGTCCGAGCGCTTGCCGTTCAATGTTTTTTGGGACGACTCGACATCGTACGGATGCTCATCGAGCATGGGGCGGACCCAAACTTGGGCAGAGAATCAACGGGGGAAACTCCACTCCACCATGCTCTGCTCGACGACGATGCGATTCAACGAGACATCGTCAGAGTCCTTTTGGACGCGGGTGCTGACCCAAACCGGAGATGCAAGACCGGTGTTCTTTCCATCAACTTCATGCGGGATGTTCGAGTGCGCGGCGAGGCGCCACTGCACCGAGCCGCTGCCTACGCGGAAGTGGAAACGATCCAGTTGTTGCTGGCCGCAGGTGCGCAGAACGAGATGAAGGACGCCAATGGCGATTCACCGTTGTCTTGGGCAAGTCTGCACAACAGGGACATCGAAGTCCTTCGGCTGCTTTGCTACGGTGGCATTACCGTTTGAGCGTCTACCGACAGTCACGGCATACCCTGCGGCGATTCCATACTCAACAGCAGCCCTATGGGGGGACTGTTCATCTAGCCCCGCACGTTTTTCCGACTGCGCGAAATCAAGCTTCGACACAAGTCGCGATTACCGGCGGGTAGGTCAGGCTCTACCCCGCAATTGTCGTCATGCGGAACAACGACAGGAAACCGTAGTTTACTCTCTTATCGAGTGCTTCGATGCGTTGGAACGGGGCGACCGGGGCGGAAACTGGTCATCTTCAAGATCTGAACCTCGGATTCTTGCTGAGCTGCCAGTTCCGCGACTGTCTGCTCAACCAGTTGCTGCAGAGCCTCAGGGGCCGACCGTACGCGAGCGTTGACGATCATGGTGATTTCGCTGGCTTTCGCTTCGCTCGCATGGGACAGCATGACTTCCGAATCGCTGTCAATCAGATTCGCCACGCTGGTCGCCGAGCCTGTCGGCGTGCGGCAAAGCACTTTCAGGTGCCCCGGCTCCGCTTGCGCGTCACTCAACCTGGACTTGAGTTGTTCGACCAAAGCGACACAGACCTCGTCTGAGGCAAGAGGGCTCTCGCGACGCAAGACGACGGTGGCATTCAGCCAGCCCAACTCCGCTTCTCCTTCAGCGTAAATGTCGTAATCGACTTCCATGGTGGCGTCGGGCAGTGATGGCGTTTCTGCCAGGGCCTCGTAGAGCTTGTCCAAGTTCTCTCCTGTCTTGGCCGACAAGCAAATTATTTTTCGTCCCGGATACTGCTCCTGGACGTAACCTTCTAGCTCCGCCAACTCGTCCGCAGTCAGTTCGTCGCTACGATTGATCAAAATCAGTTCCGATTCCTCAAGCTGTTTACGAAAGATGTACTCGGCCTTCTCCGAGAACCCTCCCCGAGTGCCGGAGAGGATCTTCTTGCCGTGATTGGGCTTGAGCACGACGGCGTAGGGAGACTGCAAGAACTTTTCGCCCATTCGCTCCATCAAAGGCAGGGCGATTGTGGCCACCAGATCAGTACAGCTGCCCACCGGTTCGACTAGAATTACATCGGGCCGGCGGCGCTGCTCGAACTCTTCCATGGCATCGGTGAGCCCATCGAAGTTGCAGCAAAAACAGGACCCGGCAACCTCGTTGACCTCATGTCCTTGACTCTTGAGCAGTTCGGTATCCACCAAGCCCGCCGCTTGATCATTGGTGACGATGCAGACGTGCTTGCCTTCGGCTTGCAGTCGCCTTGCCAGTCGGCTGATTAGCGTCGTCTTGCCGGCTCCCCAAAAGCCGCCAATCATCATGGACTGAATCGGGTGCGGCACCCTCCTGTTTCCTGGTTGGATGTCAATCGT
>JANQJJ010000144.1 GCA_028281725.1 Pirellulaceae bacterium
CTGGAGCGAAGGTGAGGTGGAACGGGGCGGACCCTTCTGCGGAGCCTGAGCGAAGGTCATACCGCCAATATTCACCCACTCATTTCGTGGGACAGCCATAACTTCCAAGCTGGACAACCGCGACTCTCGTGTGGGAAGAATAGCGACGAGCGGGATTCTATGAAAAACTCATTATCAGTTCTCTTCTTGGCCCTGTGGATAGGCACCGGCGCGGCCTGCGGGCAGGATCGGCCGAACATTCTGTTCATTATGTCCGATGATCACACGGCTCAGGCCGTGGGAGCCTACGCCACCGTACTGAAGGAACTCAATCCAACACCGACGCTCGACACGTTGGCTGCTGAAGGCATTTGCTTTGATAACGCATTTTGTACCAACGGTATCTGCACGCCGTCGCGGGCGTGCATCATCACGGGGCTCTACAATCACAACAACGGTGTGTTCGACTTGGGGGGCCGGATCGAGCCCCAGAACCAGACGTTACCCATTCATATGCGGCGGGCTGGATATCAGACAGCCATCATTGGCAAATGGCACTTGAAGGCTGAACCCAATTTTGACTACTACAAAGTCTTGCCAGGCCAGGGCAAGTACTACAACACACAGTTCCGCGTGCAGGGCGACCAGCCTTGGCCCAAGAATGTAGTCACCCACCAGAACCAGCATTCATCGGATGCGATTACCGATTCGACTCTTCAGTGGTTTCGCGAAAAGCGTGACCCGAACAAACCCTTTTTTGTCTGTCATCAGTTCAAAGCGCCGCACGATTTCTTTGAGAACGCACCCCGCTATCAATCCTACCTTGCCGATGTGGAGATACCTGAGCCCGCTACGCTGTACGACGTGCCGGCTACGTGGGGCTCGATCGCTACGCGAGGTCACAACGACGAACTGATGCCGCATATCGGCACGTCAATCGGCTCCAGGAATCCTCGTCGATCCTATGCCGTGGATCTGTATCGCCGGTTCCCTGAGGAGTTCCCCGCCGGGTATGACGTGTCTGAAATGACCGAAGTCGAAACAACACGCTTAGCCTACCAGGCTTACTTGAGAAAGTATCTGCGATGTGTCAAAGGTGTCGACGATAACTTAAAACGGCTTTTCGCCTACCTCAAGCAAGAGGACTTGTATGATAACACTCTGATCATTTACACCGGCGATCAAGGATTTTGGCTCGGTGAGAAGGACTTTCAAGACAAGCGCTGGGCCTACGACCAATCGCAGCGCATGCCCTTCCTGGTTCGCTACCCCAAAGCGATCAAGGCAGGGACGCGAAGCGATGCCATCATTGAAAATGTGGACTACCCGGCTCTGATGCTCGACTATGCCGGAGCCGAGATTCCCGAGGATATGCAGGGCCGGTCGTTCCGAAGCATCTGCGAAACCGGCAAAGAGCCGGACGATTGGAAGCAGGCCGCCTACTACCGCTACTGGATGCACATGGCCCACCACGACAATCCGGGCGAAATGGCCATCCGTACCAAGACGCATAAATTGATCTACTTCTACGGGTGCGACTACCAGGGCAAAAATCAGACGCCGCCAGGCTGGGAACTATACGACCTGGCCGAAGACCCCGACGAGTTGCACAACGTCTACGATGACCCGGCCTACGCGCGGGTACGGGATGAACTGAAAGCTCAGTTCGCGCAGCTCCGCAAAGACATCGGTGACGACGGCTCACACTACCCCGAATGTGAAAAGGTCGTGCAAGAGTTCTGGGATTACGACGAAGCCGATCATGCCAAAGCGGTAGAGATATCTCATCAGTTCAAGTTGTCGCGAGAGGCCAGCTTGAAACGCTCGAAGAACGATTCCTCGCTCTAATTGGGGTTTGGCAATGCGTAGGCCATAATAGAATCCGCCGTCGGCGTACCCAGCTTGCCTCCGCCGCTGGCAGCGATGACGACATACTGGCGACCTCCGGCCGTATACGTTGCAGGCGTCGCGTACCCGCCGGCCGGCAATTTCGTCTTCCACAGTAGTTTGCCGGTTGTCTTGTCAAAGGCATGAAACATTTCGTCTTTGGTGCCTCCGATGAATACCAAGCCGCCGGCCGTCACGATGGTACCGCCAAAGTTTTCCGTGCCTGTTTGAGGAATGCCCCGCGCCGTCAGTTCCGGGTATTCGCCGAGCGTGACTTGCCACTGAATTTCCCCTGAGTTCAGGTTGATGGCATGCAGTTGTCCCCAGGGTGGCTCGATCGCCGGATATCCTTCTTGGTCCAGGAATTTGTGGTAGCCAGTAATCTTGTAGCGGGTGGAAGCCCCCTCAGGCTGCTCGACCAAAGTCACAATGTTGGGCTGGTTGTTCGAATTGACGTACAGCAATCCTGTCTCGGGATCAAACGAAGCGCCCGACCAGGTGGCACCACCGTGGAACCCGGGCATCACGACGGTACCTTGAAGACTGGGGGGATTGAACGCAGGTCCGCTATCAAGCTTTTTGAGTTGCTCGAGCACGAATCGACGATTGGCCGGAGCGATGTTGGTCACGTTTGCCGCGGTCAGTGACTGAGCACAAAACGGAGGAGGACGGACCGGAATGGGCTGCGTAGGCCAAGCTTGTTCGCCATCGACGTCCGACGCCGGCACCGGTTTCTCTTCCACGTCAAACAAGGGCTTGCCCGATTCGCGATCTAGCAGATAGACGAAACCTGTCTTCGTCACTTGGGCAACCGCATCGAACTTCTGACCGTCGTGTTCGACCGTAACCAGATTAGGGTAGGTAGGCAGATCGTGATCCCACAAATCGTGATGCAGCGTCTGAAAATGCCACAACCGTTTGCCGGTGCGCCCATCGATGGCGATCGTGCAATTGGCGAACAGATTCTGCCCCTTGCGGTCTCCTCCGTAAAAATCGAACGCCGCCGATCCTAGACCGGCAAAGACGATACCTCGCTCCGAATCCACGCTGTATCCACCCCAGGCGTTCGCCGCACCCCGATTACGCCACGAATCGCCTTCCCACGTCTGGTTACCTACTTCACCGGGACGCGGCACCGTCGCGAATCGCCACCGTTGTTTGCCGGTTCTGACGTCAAAGGCCCGCACATCGCCCGGCGCTGCTGGGCCAGGACCTTCGCCACAGGAGAAGCCCACAATGACAATATCATCCAGAATGGCAGGGGCGGACGTCGGTCCGTAAGGCATCCTGCTCACGTCTCGCTTCAAGTCCTCCCTTAAATCCTTAACACCTCCAATTCCAAACGCTTGATCGAGTTGCCCAGTTTTGGCGTCGAGTGAGAAAAGGCGTCCGTCGGACGTTCCATGCAGAATGCGGCGTTGGCCTCCCTCTTGGCCGTCTGTCCAATAGGCGACGCCGCGATTCACTCCGCCGGAAGCCAACGGAAAACCACTTGGACCACCCGCCATGGGATCGAAACGCCAAATCTCTTCTCCCGACGCCGCGTCCAAAGCGATGACCTTCAGCCTGCCCGATGTGAAGTACATGACGCCATCGATGATCAGCGGCGTACACTCCATGATCTTGGCCTTGCCATCCGCAGCCTCTCCCGTCTTGTACTCCCATGCCAAGGCGAGCTGTGAGACGTTCTCTCGATGGATCTGCGCGAGCGGTGAATACCGCATGCACCCGCGGTCACCACCGACACAAATCCAGTCTTCCGCATAGGCGTCTCGGCAGTCGCCGCAGGCAATGGCGACGAGGAAGGTGATGACGAAGGGGAGGTAGGCAACCATCGATCGGTAAGGCATGGCACGTGTTCTTGGGGTGTTGGGTTCGCTGGATGCCGAGGTGCTGCGCCCTCCCATGGCATAAGATCCGGCCGGCTTGCCGGAGCGACCGCGACTCGTCCAGCACCACTCAATATAGCGACTCGGGATTGGCCGGAGCGATACGTCCAGGCTCCGCTCCCTCGATCACGGAAAACTCTGCCCAAACAGGCAGGTGATTGCTGATCTCCATCGCACGCTCAATGGACAGATTGTACTTCCGCAGGAAATCAAACGCGCCGGCCCGGCCAGTAAACTCGGTGGTAGCATGAGATGAAAAGAAGATGGTATCCATCATCCGAGTGCCAGACACATCGGTTGGCGTATCACGAACGGCAAACCGTATTGTATGATCATGAGGGACGACTATCTGCGAGTTGCCGCCGGCAAAGTCTCCCGCGAGAATCCAGTCGTCTTCTTGCCTCCCATCCTGCTGTACCGCCTCAATCAGACTTGGCAAAACGGCGCGTTCGGCATCGGCAAAGCTTGGATCGATGCGCAGATTCACAAGAGAAAATGTAAACGCATGTTGGACCGGTACGCCTTTGCAACGAAACCAGGCAACGAGCGGTTCATAGCTCATCAAGTCCTCGGGATCATCCACGGTATACAGCTGATATCGATCCGTCTCGAGCCGAGTGGTGTCGAAGACGTACGCGTATTGGTCGCGCGGCTCGCTCCTCCCGACGCGCGGACCAATCATATAGTCATAGTTTCGCCCCGACTGATTGAGCTTGGCGACCACCGCCGGCAATAGATCATCGCGAGAGCTTTGAATTTCTTGCAGCGCAACGACATCGTAATGCTGTAGGATGCGAGCCAGGATCTCCATGACATGCGGATTGGACCGCTTGGCGGGCCCCAGCGCTTGAACGTTGAAACTGGCAATTCGAATCGCCCTCTCGCCTGACGGCAGCGTTCCGACCTGCTCAGGCGGCTGAGCGACTGCCGGTGGGGTCGCGCTTCCGAGTGGGCTATCAGGTGACGAGGCGGCGCCTAGCGTGTCGGGGATCGTGGCGGTGGTTGTTGGTAAGTTGCCGGTTACCGCAGTCAGGCCCGACGAAGGAAGCGTTGGCGGTTGGAAGTCCTGTGGAAGGGGAATCGGTGTCGAGACCGGTAGCGATGGCCCGGAACCGCCCCTGCCCGGTAACCCATCGCCCGGAGGTCCCGTACCCGGCAACGCATCGCCGGCCGGTTGAGCCGGCTCCATGGAGCCTAGTCCATCCTGCCACATCGCCAGCTTCTCACCTGGGCTGAGCATGTCTTCCCAGGCGGGCTCATTCCCTGCAGCCGGCAAATTCAACTCGCCACCACCCGGCCGGTAGAAGGCCGAAGTCGAAGGAGTCGTCTGGATCCCAAGCTGCGTCAGATCCAGACTCGGGTCGGCCGAACTCTGATGGGAGGTGGGTTGTGCCCCCGTGGCGACGACGGGCTGATGCGGTCTCGGCTCGAGCCTCAAATGCTCGATACCACCAATTTTGTAGTGATTGGCACCGTACGCGAGAAGAGCAACAACGGCGGTGAGAATCGGCCAGCGACGGCGAATCTGAAACATTGCGAGATCGATCCTGTGTGGGTGTCGGGCTAAGGTTAGCCGGGACTAAGGTAGCGACTGAATCTCAGCGACCATGCCGAGCCAGACGCGATGCGTAACCGGACCAGGATCCGTCCTAGATACACGCGAGTCGGTCTTATCGACGTCCAGCCGACCGAACACCCAAGAAAATTCGAATTCTTGCCGCGTCGCCAAGTTGCCCCGTCTCGACGCAACTGTGGCGCAAAGTCACACGTCTTGGCAAATTATTCCTGACAGAGAAGCTATACTGGCCCTATCCAGCGAATCGTCGCGCGAGCAGAATCGATTCATTCGAAAGTCCCAGAGACAAGCATGGACGCTGGTGCTCGCGCGGCTTCGAACCTACAGCATAGTACGCCCATCGAATCTTAAGCAGGGCAACTAACAACGAGGGTAGTCATGGTCCAATTCTTTCGAGTTTTCCGAAGTGCAACTTGTGTGGCCTGGGTTTCGCTAGCGGTCACCTCCCATTCCTGGGCGCAGTACGAAACGGAGGACGGTTTCGAATCGCTGTTCAACGGCAAGGATCTTTCCGGATGGATCGTTCCCGACGGTGACAACGGTCACTGGAAAGTCGACCAGGGCGTCATTGATTACGATGCGCGTAGCGAGGCCAGCGGTGATCGCAACTTGAGAACGGTCGAAGAGTTTGAAGACTTTATTTTGAAAATCGACTGGCGAATCAAAGAAACGAGTGGTCCCTACGACGTTCCGATTGTCTTGAGCGACGGGAGCTATCTGTCCGACGCGAAGGGAAAGCGGATTACGGTTCGCATGCCAAACGCAGACTCGGGAGTCTACTTGCGTGGTTACCCCAAGGCTCAACTGAACATCTGGTGTTGGCCGACCGGTTCGGGGGAGGTCTATGGGATTCGCAATGATCCGTCGATGCCGGAAGACATTCGCGCTGCCGTGACACCGCGTCTGAATGCGGATCATCCCGTTGGTCAGTGGAATTCCTTTCTGATCATTTTGGTTGACAATCGCGTGACGGTGCTATTGAACAACCAGCTGGTTCTCGAGCGAGCGGAGTTGCCCGGGATCCCCGCCCGCGGTCCGATCGTGCTGCAGCATCACGGAGGTCCGGGCAAAGACGGTACGCTAAAGCCCGCCTCCAGTCTCGTTCAATTCCGCAACATCTGGATCAAGCGCCTCGATCGATAGATCCTTAGTTTGGTTTCAGCCAAGTTCCGCCGTGAAAAATAAAAGGTGCCACCCACCTTTATTGACAAGCTAAGCGCGGTTCTGTAAACTGTGGGCATATGAGGGGGAGGAAACGATGGGG
Source organism: Pirellulaceae bacterium (assembly GCA_028281725.1). GTDB lineage: Bacteria > Planctomycetota > Planctomycetia > Pirellulales > Pirellulaceae > Aureliella. The sequence goes on from JANQJJ010000144.1 coordinate 6,596, forward strand.
CGACCAGCGAGG
>JANQJJ010000173.1 GCA_028281725.1 Pirellulaceae bacterium
CGTTTTTGATGAGCGAAACGCCGCCGTGAAACGCCTGATTTCGTCAGTGATTCAAACCGCAAAATCCAAGAACCGCAAGATTGGCATCTGCGGCCAGGCTCCAAGCGACTACCCGGACTTCTGCGAGTTCCTGGTCCAAGAGGGCATTGATAGTATCTCCCTGACACCCGATGCCGTGTTGCGAACAACGCTGGCCGTTCTGGAAATCGAATCGAGGTAGCCAGCGATAAGCCGGCCTCTGGGCCGGCCCGCAGCGCCGCCTTAATGTTCGAGGACTATAAATCGGTGGTTCATGATTTTGTGAGTATCCACCGGAAAACGCTCGCGATCGCGCGTGCGAATCCAGTCGCGATAAGTCTTGTCTAGCGACTTGAGGATGTCACAGCGACTGACGATTCCAAGCAGGCAACCATCCTGAACGACCGGCAAATGGCGATAGCGGTGGTTGGTGAGGATGGAGCTGATGGTAAATACATCCGCCTGGGGATCGACGCAGGTGGGATGCTTCTTCATGATCGTTTCCGCTCTCTGAGGCGGACTCGGGTTTCCATAGACGAGTTCGTTGCATAGAAACTCCAGGCAATCTCCCTCGGAGACGAAGCCCAAGAGCAGGCGCCGGTCGCCCTCCTGGCTGACAACCGGGGCGTTCGAGAGGCCGTTCTTAAGCAGAAACGCGACAACGTCGGACAGTGGCATGTCCGGTGGTACGGTTTGGACCTGACGATTCATGATTTCTTGGGCGGTGGGTACAGCTTGAGTAGGCATCGTTTTCCCTTTCATCGACATGGGAGTCTCGTTGCTCCGGCCTTGGCAGGCTGGTTGCGCGCATGGACGAGACTGGTAAGCAACCCCCATGCCACGCCCCACTCCAGACGTATCCGTGCCAGCAGGTAGCTATTTCAACATGGGCAGATAGGCGAAACCATCGGCCTGCAGGTTCACCAGCGTGGTTAGCGCCGAGACAGCCACATCCGCAAGCTTGGCCACCTGATCGGGCTCGGCTCCCTTCCCAATGAGCGATTGACCGCAGATGTAAATCTCAACGCCGGCCTCGCGCAACTTACGCAGACAGTCGAGATGGGGATTGTCGCGAGTATGGAAGATTTGAACGTAGGCATCGGTGTTTAGCGCGGCCAGCGTCGCATCGCCGTGCAGAACGATTGCCATTTGAAACTTCGCCGGCGACTTGCCTGCTCCACCATAGATATTGACGTATCTCGCAATTTTTTCGATCGCCGGATTGAGTTCCCCTGGAGGTCCGCCTCGGGTGATATCCACACAGAACTTGGAACCCTCTCGAGGCTGTTGAGCCGCGCCGGCCAACCGGACCACTTTGCCATAGTCCTTGATTGTCGGATAGATGAATTGGGGTGCCGCTTGCGTCTGCTCGGGAACCGCATGATTTTTCCTGGCTTCCACGAATCCACGGGGCACCAATCCGGGAACAGCCAGCCAAAGTGCGAACAGCAGTGGGGCACGACACTTCATCAGTAAGTCCATCGAGATTTCTCCAGGCATCAGATCGGGTTGGATTGGGAACGCGTCCATTGTATCGGTCGACTCAATAGCGTAAACGAACAATCCATCTGGTTCATGCCGTTCGGATCGTTTGCAGCTAGCTTGCATTTCTGTGGGCTGTTCTTGCTCCGGACGCGGCTGATCGGATTTTGCGCGGTCCTAGTGTGCGGCTTGGAGCAGTGGCTGTCTGTCCAGCGCGCCCATGGTCACGCATCGTTCGAACTCAGGCGAGTGCCACTCGGCGGGTGACGGTTCAGACACGGAATATCCATGGTATGCTAACTACCAAGTTGTCCGATTTACGCCGAGTGGCAGTACGATTGCTATCGACCCTACCAAACGATGGTGGCTACCCTGGTGGTAGTCACCCCCCATTTCGCCATCTACCGATGCGGAAGCAAAACGGGGGGCTACTTCAGGCTGCTGAGGTGTTATGCCAACTCAAGTTCCAGGTATAACGCCTTCAATCGCGCTATCCGCCTAAAAACGGAAGGGATGAAGTCTAGGCGAACTCTTGTTTTCATTGGGTTGCGTTCATGATCGAGCTGGCACTGTACGTTGTGGTGTTCATTGCCCTTTCCGGCGTGATGGCGCTAGTCGAAGCTTCGATTTTGGGCGTTTCTCCCGCGGAGGTTGACGAATCTGCGGCCCAAAACAAAATCGGCGCGGCCGCATTGAAACAACTCTTTGGTCGACTCACCCAGGCTGTAGTCGTCCTGGTAATTTTCACGAACATCATCAACGTCTTGGGGCCCATCCTGGTAGGTCGCAAAGCAATTCAGCTATATGGCGACCGCTCGATAGCCATCGTGACCGCCATCTTGGTTGTCGGCACGATCATATTCTCAGAAATCTTGCCTAAGTCGCTCGGCAGCCACTATGCACCGCTCGTGAGTCGCATGGCGGCACCCGGGATTCAAATCGTTTGTTCCGCTCTGTTTCCCTTAGTCGTGGCGCTGGAGAGATTCGCGGGGCTCTTCAAATCGGGAGAGAGAGTGATCGGGACCGAGGAGCAGATCCGGTCTTTGGCCGCTCGCGGTCGTAAAGCCGGATTGATCGAATACGATGAGGGCCAAATGATTCGACGAGTTTTTATCTTAAACGACCGCATCGCTACCGACATCATGACGCCGCTGGACCGAGTCGTAGGCGTAGAAGATTCGATGACCATTTCTCAAGCGGCATCCATCGTTTTTCAGCACGAGTATTCGCGTTATCCACTATTTGGCGAGACTCCTAACGACATCCGGGGACTTGTCCTGAGCCGTCAGATTTTGGGCTCGTACAGCCAAGACAGGAAGGATCAGCTCTGCCGGTCCGTAGCTCTTCCATGTCCCCTGGTCCAGGCCGACATGCCTGCTGACGCGCTCTTGGTTCGCTTTCGCCAGGATCAGATTCATATGGCTATCGTCCAGGAACGTGGACGCACGGTCGGACTGGTAACACTCGAAGATGTGCTAGAGCAACTCGTGGGGGAAATCGAAGATGAAAAGGACTCGGCCACGGCAACGCGTCTTTCCAACCTACCCAGTTAGCGCCGTGCCGCTCAGATAGGCAAAGCAACGCCTGGAAAGTATCGTTCATCCTCTCAGAAGGCCGCTGGGCATCTCAGATTGGACTGCACACCCGCGTGGTCTGCGACCCTGCGTCCAGGGCGCGCTTCAGGAGTGAGATTCGGACGTTCACGACGCGCCGGCAGCAGACTCTTCAGAGCGATAGTGCACGGCGCATTCCTGCTCGCGACCACGAACGATACGTTGTCCACGTAGCGGACCGAACTGAGCGGTGATGACCGTCCACCGCCCTTCGCTGTCGTGATCGTCGCGGTAGATCACCACCCAGTCATGCGTCGTGCCCAACTCGTGCGCACGCGCCGTATTCGAGAATAGCGCCGTGTAGTGGCGATCACTCCGGTGTGTATGAAGTATGGGAAGCCAAGCTGCGCCGGTTGGGTTGAAGCGTCGCGGAGTGACCATCGGTAGCCGGTTCGCCTTTGCCAACTGCCGATATTGTTCGTCGATGGCCAGGATTTCCGATACCGGAATCGTCTGATCCACTTCCGTGCCGACGACGGGTCCAGTACGGCGGGCTATGCCGGTGCCCACCGTGCCGCGTAGTCGGCCCGGCAAGGATTCCAGCACGGCTCGGAGTCTCTTGGGACCAATCCCAGCCAATCCGGCCAGTCTGCCGTCTTCAGCGGCGAGTTGCAATTCTGCAAGCGTCTCGATATGAAGTTCCTCGTGGATCTTCCTCGCCAGTCCAGGTCCAATGTCAGGCACCGTGGAAAACACGCGTTCGGCGCGGAAGTCGCCACGCAGTCTTTCCAACAGAGGTAGCCGACCATCGATCACCAGGTGAGCAATGGAGTTGGAAAGGGATCGACCGATTCCAGGCAACTTACGAAGTCCCTCAGCTCCCTCACGCCGGTACAAGTCACTGGCTGGCTGCTTCAGCTCGAGGATCGTTTGAGCGGCAATCCGATAGGCGCGTATGCGAGGCGGGTTGGCCTGCTGCGTCTCGAGAAGATCTGCTACTTCGTGCAGGGCTTCGGCGATTTGAGTGTTAGTAAACGGCGCGGGGGCTGCAGGCGTATCGAGCATCTTGGGACTCCTCCATCTCGTTTGAATCGAAGTCGGCGCTACAAAAACGAATGCCGGGGCATGTCGATGATGTGCGTATACGGACACTCACCGGGACCCGGCGACCAAGCAGTGTTCAGGAGACAAATGGTTGAACGCGATGTGAATTCGCTGGTTTCACGGAGAACCGCCCCGTGCGGACGAACGTTAGCTGCGACGAGCCGACACCGCGCGCTCGCTGCATGACGGTCTCCACTGGGGCTTGTCGCAAGTACTGCGCCATTTCGGCACTTCAGTTGCAATGAAGGGGCACTGCATGCGTCTTACCGTTATCGCCGTAGTGAGGTCGAGCCATGTTGCTGCTACGTTCAGATAGGCCCCATCAAGCCTCCAGCCTACTTCAACCACACCTGGTGTCCTGGGAGTCGTCTACCAGAGATCCTCCAGAAGAGTTTCCCGTCCCGGATGAACCGGAGATGAGGCCGCTGCCGCCTGAAACGGAACCTACCCCCGCTCCAGAGATCGTTCCGGACGAGGGGCCGGAGATAGAACCTGATTCTCCGCCGGAATCTCCACCTGCGGATCGGCTTGATCTCAGTTCTTGAACAAGTCCAGAAACCGGTCCTCGTACTGTTGGAACAGATTCAATCGGTCGAGTTCATTCTTGAGGAGATACGCTTTACTTCGATCCCGACTCGCCGCGTCAAACAGTGCTTCAATTTTTCGTCTGTCTTCGTCGTTCATCTGTTCGTCGGGCGCCGCTGCTGAGAACCCACTCTGTTCTTCCTCAGTCGCTTGTTCGCTCAGTCTCCGCTGAAGCTTTCCTAGCACCTCACCCAAGTGTTCTCCCATAGCCTTTGCCTGCTCTTCCAGCTCCGAAGTGTCAATCTCCAACTTGGCCATCTCAGCAAAGATCTTCAGTACGGCCAGAGACGCTTTCGGGAAGGGTACTTGAGCAAATAGATGAGGCATCTCACCGAGCACGCAGATACCGGGCATTCCCTTGTCAGCCGCTGCAGCCAGCACCACACCGTTGAGCCCACCAATAGACCCTTCTTCCAATAAGTAAATGTCAGGCCGATCCAACTCCGCCAGATCGGCTTTATCCGTCGCGGCTGCAAAGACCCTAGGTTCGTGTTCCGGATGCAATTCGGTGGCCATGGCCGCAAAAGTGAACAAACGTTTGACTCCCAGGTCGTGTGCCATATCGATCAGCTTCTCGCAAAAGACGTACTTGCCGATCGGCGGTTGGGCTTCACCAATGAACACCACAATATCGCGCTGCCCGTGCGGAGACCTCCACGCGAAGAAACGACTTCTGGGGCGCTGCGTCGGCTGGATCAGTCCCTTGCGTACATCCACGTGATCCACATCCATCAGGCCGTGCGCTGGGAACTCGGCGATCTGATGCATTCCGAGTTTCGCCATCATGTAGTACCCCGCGCTCAAAGCGACGTTCCCCATTCCGGGCCAGACCGCAACGAGCCAAGGATCCCTGAGTTCTGGTTGGGTTGACATCTGCAGATCTCCTCGAGCATAGAATCATCGGCGCCGGCCGAAAGACGAGCATCGTGGATGCTCGTTTGATCTTTAAAACAAGTGCTTACGGTCCACTCAGTGCCAGCCCAACGCCGGGTTGAGCGGCAACTGGGTTAGCAGCACGCAAGTTGCATACCGGAGGGAAACGCGCGGCCCGGATACGTGCAATCGCCAGTTTGCAAAGCTGGGCGACGCGATGGTTCGGCATAGTGTGCGTATTGCGCTCAGGCTGATCGGATCGCTAGTGACGATCCGCACACGCGATGCTTCAGAAACTCGCCAGGTACCCATCCGAGCCGGTCGCTTGCATGGGCTACTCGGAATGCTTCAACTCGGGAGCAACTGTCTCTTGGGCAACCGTATCACGATCTTGGCCCCCAGTTCATAGCCCTTGTCGACGAATATCTGGCCGTGATGGGATTCGACGATACGTTTGACAATCGCCATTCCCAGGCCTGTGCCAGTATCCTTGGTCGTATAGAAGTCTTCAAATATCTTCCTCTCTTGCTCCGGCCGGAGCCCTGGTCCATTATCGCTCACGGTGATTTCCAGTTGGCCATCGGACAGACTTTCACAACCCATATCGATCGACACGGGGTCCGCACAGGCTGCCAGCGAGTTCTCAAACAAGTTTCGAAAGACCTGTTCGATGCGTAAAGAATCCAGTTCGGCAACCAGTTCCGGCTCGGAAGAAAGGTCTCGAAGCGTCACGTCGCGGTGGTCCGTGAGATGCTTCAGGTGGGTCCACGCCCGCATCCATACGCTCGACAATTGAACTGTTTCTAGCTTGAGCTTAATAGGAGCGGCGAAAGCGCGCACCTCTTCGAGCAACCTATGCAGGTCGGTAGCTGCTCGTCGAATCGATTGCAGGTCTTCGCTCGCTCGTGCATTTCCCTCCAGCTCCAAACCGAGCAAATCGCTGCTCGCTTGAATGCGCTGGAGTGCATTTCGGCTCTCGTGTGCCAGGGCGGTCATCGTTTGGCCGATGGCTGCCAACCGTTCTGACTGAATGGCTCGTTTTTGCGCTTCGACCAAGTCGGTCACGTCCAATCCGATTGCCAGAACAGCCGTCGTTTCTCCGGCTTCATTTTTGAGAGGTGTATTGGACCATCGCACTTGGCGTAGGAGGCCCTCTCGCGTCAGGATTGGGTTGACAATCCCGCTCGTCTCCATCCCACCTCGAGCCGTATCCTTAAAAACCTCTCGGATTCGCTCGCGATCATCCGCCGGCAAAAAGTTGTCAAACCAATCCTCGCCAGCCATTTCAGACAGATTTCTTCCGGTGACCCGACAGAAGTACGGATTGAAACGCACGATGCTGCCGTTAAGATCCAGCACCAAAACGATCGCTTCGGCCGCCCTCAGGACTCTATGGGCGAATTCATGCTCCTGGAAAAGTTCTTGCTCGATTCGCCTGCGACTGGCAATCCTTTGAATGCTGGTGCGTAGAGCGTCCGGGTTGATGGGTTTCAAAATGTAGTCAGCCGCACCGTTCTTGACGGCCGTCATCTTACTGTTCGTGTCCGCCACGCCGGTCACGACAACGATGTCAGTTGAAGGGGCCAGCGCGAGGAACTCCGGCAGCAGTTCCTCTCCCGTGCCGTCGGGCAATTTGACGTCCAGAATGACGATCCCGGCTTGGCTGGTACGAATCTTGGAACGAGCCTCTGCCGCCGTCGCCGCAACGACAACATCATATCCATCGAGCCCCAAAAGATCGCACAAATCGGCTCGCGTGTCGGCGTCATCCTCAACCACTAGAATGTCTGGCGGCGAGTCCATTTTTCTCTCCAGCATCTAGCACTTAGTAGGTCACGACAGGTTCCCAGATTGACGTCGCACTTCCCCAGAACGAACCCTACAAGAACAAAAAGTTCGTCGGTTCTCAATGGCTTGCCGAGAGGAGATAACCCCCTGAGTCGCCGCATGGCTATTGCCGAAACTCTATCGTATCAGATTCAGGTCGATCCCATCAGGCCGCCTCGCGCTCGAGACGAACTCCGAAGCCTCTGGGGCTGAATGCGGCCAACGCGGCGAATGGAAAACTCCGTTCGTTTACAGTACAGAGTTCCTACGCGATTGAGCGCCTTGCGGTTCAGCACTCCTAGGGAACGTCGCCAGGGCGAGGTAAGGCAACCGCGGTGGGCCCGAAGCAACTGGATGGGCCGGCCGATCACGGGACTACTCTTGCCAGCCGTGCTGACCGATCAGTGGAACAAAAGCAAACGCTCCGAAACTGTCCTTGGTCAGTTGCCCGTCCTGGTAGGTAAAGCGAGCCATGATTTGCCCGTGCTTGGGCCCAAGAGGAATGACAATTCGACCACCGCCGGTCAGTTGATCCACGAGTGGCTGGGGTAGCGTCCGGGCTCCCGCCGCCACCAAGATTGCATCGAAGGGAGCATACCGCCGCAGCCCCTCGGTTCCATCTGCCGTGTGCACGCGGACATTCGAGTAACCAAGTCGGCTCAATCGTTCGGTTGCCTGTTGAGCAAGCGCCGGATAACGCTCAACGGTATCGACCGAGTGCCCCAGGTGGGATAGCACGGCCGCGGCATAGCCTGACCCTGTGCCGATCTCCAGGACGCGGTCACCTTCACCAATGCTCGCCAGCTGACACATGAAAGCTACGGTAAAGGGCTGGGAAATCGTTTGCCCACAGTCGATCGGCAAGGAGCTGTCTTGGTAGGCGGCGCTTCGACATTCCTCGGAAACAAACTCTTCACGCGGCACCTGAGCCATTGCAGCTAAGACCCGCTCATCGCGAATGCCCCGGGCTCGCAACTGTTGCTGAACCATCGCGTGGCGGGCGGCGCTACCAGAGTCGGTCGATTCGGATTCGGACGCCTTCATAAGGATGGTAGCCTGGCTGATAAAACTCTGTGCTTAAAAAGCCGCAGAGTTCATTATCAACGGATTCCGAACCGACGGACAATACGTGCAGTCACTTATCCCCGAAACATTCCCTGGTCAATCAAACGAATTGTCCACTTCATCGCCGGCATCCTATCTTAGTATTCGGCAGCCGACGGTACGCTCGATTTGAGCCATGGTGCCAGCCAGCGTGGCGTCAATCCTCGCCAGCTGCGTCTCGAACATCAGTAGCTCGCGATAGGTTTCGACGAACTCCAGGAAGTCAGAACCCTTACCGCGATAGTCTGCGATCACCAGCTTGAGCATGTCTTCGGTACGAGGGATGATGCGATCGTCATAGATGCTGCGCTGCTCGACTAGCGCATCTGCTTGGGCAAGCAGACGCCGCAGCTTGCCATAGAGAACGTCCCTCTCCGCGTCCAGGCGGCGAGCGGAGCTGCTCCTGCGGTGGGCAGCTTCCCTGGCGCCGGCGTTGATCTTGTTACGCCATATCGGAAGCGTCGTGCCGACAGTGAATCCGATGTTGTCCTGACCATCGGCAACGCTACTCAACACATCTCGGCCATCGTTGACCATCCCATAGACGAGCCCAAATTGAAGATCCGGATACTTCTGGAGACAAGCCAGCTTAAGTTGCTGCCGATCACGCTGAACCTCGCAGGCGATGGCTCGCAGCTCTGGGCTGCACCGTTCTGCAGATGCGAGCAGCACGTCGAGTTGCTGCGGCACGTCGGCTAGCCCGAGTTCATCCGTCGGCTCCGGCATGAACGAAGCGGGCCGCTGCACCAGTGCCGCCAGATCGGCTTGGGCGACCTTTTTCTGTTTGGCCAGCTCGACCAACTGGTCATCCAGCCGGTCGGACTCGAGCTGTGCGCGCAAGACATCTTGTTGCGTACCCCCGCTTCGATAACGTGCCTCGGCAACCTTCGTCAGATCATCCACCAGCTCTCGAGTCTCTCCGATGATCCTGATGGCTCGAGCTGCAAACCAAACCTCATAGTAGGCCAGACGTACGGCCTCGACGATCTCTGCTTCGATCCGCTCGACCTCGGCTTGGGCCATTTGCACTTCGCGGCTTGCAATGGCGGCCCTCGTTTTCAGCTTTTCTCGCCAAGGAACACCTTGAGACAAACTCATTTGGTTTGCGATTCGCCCTGCTGCTGTCTGTATGGACTGATCCGTGATCGGCCAAAAGGTGTCCTTGAACACTGGGTCCGGTAAAGCTCCGACCTGCGGAATCACGTTGATCGCCGCTGCTACCCGTTGACGGGCAGCCTCAATCTTTGGGTGCTCACCGAGCGCCAACGCCACGAAGTACTCGGCCGATTGCTCGCTCCGAGTAACCGGCACCGGCGGCAGTTCCATGGGCGGAACCAGCTGGGCTGTCGCTCCGCCAGGCAGGTCGTCTTGGAATGATTGTCCAGCGTCGGCTTGTGCTTCGCTCCCCAGTTCGAACGCCACCTGCTGAACTCCGACGGCGTGATTCTGCTTGTTTTCAATCTCCGGCAAGTCGCCCGACACCAGCCCCTGCATGGTGCCAAACCTTCGGACCGGACTTGTCTTGCTCGGCTTCTCCGCGCCGCTGCGTGACTCCGAGCAAGCATGGGTGTCGCGCGCCGTGGTCGTGTAGAGTGACCTTTGCAGGGCGTCCCCCGCACCGATACGCGTCGCGGAGGACACACAGCCGCTAGTTAAGAATGCAGTCAAAGCAGAGATCAGAACATGGCTCTTCCCGTGAGAAAGGCGCTTTTTCGATTCGTTTAGCCTCATCGAGAAGCTGCTCCGACACGTGGGATGAGCGGTTCATCTTGCCCGAACGGAAAAACTGGACTTGAACAACCCGTTCCGATTTGTGCTATAGTCGATATACCGGCACTGGGTATCTTCTTCGGAACACTCAATGGCAAACTTCCCGATAATTCGCATCGCCGTTAATCTCTTACTGATCGTTGCCCTGACGATTCAGCCTGCGACCGCGTATTGGGTCCAATCGGGTCGCCCTGCCAGTTGCGATTCCCAGGCTCCAATCCAAGGATGTGATTGCTGCCGGGTGGAAGGCTCTCAAAAGCAGTGCGGTTGCTGTGCCGCTCGCAACGCTGTTGACACCGGCAGCCAGCACGCATGCGAAGAGCAGCCCAGCTGTTGTAGCCACACATCTGAGGCCTCGCTCGCGGGTATTCAGGCGACGGCGCCGCGTGGCGAGGTGTTCGGGGTTCGAAATGCGCCCAGCGCCCGCTCTGTTTGCCTGTGCTGGCAGCGATCGACACCTCTTGGCACGTCAGGCCCTCGCTCACCGATCCACGAGAGCCGTGAGCTGGGCTCGTTGATCCGGGAACGCGTCGACATCTCCGATTTAGCCGGGCGTTTCTCTCTTGATGCCGAGTACCAATTCGCTTTTGCGTCAGTGCCTCCGCATTTCGCTCAGGTCTTTCTCTCTGTTTGGCGTCTCTAACGCCAGTTTTAGCGGAGCTGCGCGCTCGTCGCTGGCTTCTGCCTGAATCGCAGGTGCTACCGCCTTCACCATTGGTCGGCTGTCTCATCTGCGTTTGATTGACAATCCTGCCGACAAACGCCGCATGTCGCTGCGCTTGCTGCAAGAACTGGGATAGCTCACCGCGAACCGGCGTTTCAGTGGGGCATATCAGGGCTCCAGCCAAACGCGGTGTTGGACATAGCATCCGATCAAAATCTCCGGATGACGAAATGGATACCAAAGGCCCAAAGAAGCAACCAGACGGTTCCCCCTCGGCGGTGGATTCCAACCAGAAGGTCGGTGAGACGAAAGACGCCGCCGCCGGACCTGTGCCGGAGACCGCTCGGGTTCAAGCCGGACCTGAAATCGAAGTCGCTGCGCCCTCGTCTACTGAGGTTGCGGACTCGCGACTGAGTGGTTCTACCTGGCTGCTTCGCCTCGCAGCCAAGTCGATCGCCGCTGCGGTTGTCGGTGCGTTGATGTTGTTTCTGATCGGAGTTGCTCAGCGAACTCGATGGATTACCGCCGCCGGCTTTTCGGTGGCGGAATCTGAACCAAGTGGCCAATCAGACGAGGGCCAAGATAAGCGCTACATCTGTCCCATGATGTGCACCCCTCCGTCAACGCAGCCGGGTAAATGTCCTGTGTGTGGTATGGAATTGGTAGAAGCGATTGGCGGAGGAAGCGGCGATGGTATCTCGGTCACTATCGAAGCGTCAGCGAGACGCCTGGTTGGCATTCAGACAGCAATTTCAGAATTGGGTGAGATGACTCGCACGATTCGGACGATCGGTTCCATCGACTTCGATGAAAGCCGCTTGTCGACGATCGCCGCCTACATCGATGGTCGGTTGGAAAAGATGTTTGCCAACTATGTTGGCGTGCGTGTCTCTGAGGGGGATGACCTCGCGCTGATTTACAGTCCTCAGCTTTATTCGGCGCAGACTGAGTTTGTGACCAGCTTGGACGGTGGTTCTATCGGTCGATTTAATGTCGCCGGCAGTGATCTTGCTGCGATGGCACATGAGAGTCTTCGCGAGCTCGGGATGACCGAGGAGCAAATCGAGTTGCTTCGCACGAGTCGCAAACCGCAGTCGCGCATCCGCATCAAATCTCCGCAGGGCGGTACGGTGATTGAGAAAGCGGCGGTAGAAGGAGACTATCTGAAGACAGGCCAAAAACTGTACCGGATTGCCGATCTCACATCGGTTTGGATGATGCTCGATCTCTTTCCAGACGATGCCGCCTCGGTCCGGTTTGGTCAGCAGGTAGAAGCGGAAATTCAGTCCAGGCCGGGCGAGGTGTTCACCGGACGCATAGCATTCATCGACCCAACGGTGAACGAAAAAACGCGGACTGTCCGGGTTCGAGTGGAAGTGCTGAACTTCGACGGCAAACTTCGACCAGGCGACTACGCCACGGCGCGTGTTACCGTTCCCGCCATTCCCGCGGATCTCGTCTATGACCCCGCCTTATCCGGCAAATACATCAGCCCGATGCACCCGCAGGTCATTCGCAATCAACCAGGCACGTGCCCCCTGTGCGGTATGGATTTGGTTCCCACTAAAGAGCTTGGCTATGCGCCCGCCCCCGTGCCGGAGCAACGCGTCGTGACCGTGCCTCGCGATGCGGTCTTGCTGACCGGCGACAACGGCGTGATCTATGTGGAAACCGAGCCGGGACGATTTGAGATCCGCCGAGTGACGGTCGGCCCCATCAGCGACGCGAAGGCCGTGATCATTGAAGGGCTAGCCGCCGGTGAGGTGGTGGCAACGGCCGGCAACTTTTTGATCGATTCCCAGATGCAACTCGCCGGCAACCCGTCACTGATGGATCCCAGTCGTGCACCTAGCTTTTCTCCCGGGCCTCTGGAGTTGCCACCGGGTGATCCAGTTTTGCTTGCCGGCGAAGCGGGTGACCAATTCGATCGCGCGTATCGCGAGTATTTTGAGATTCACGACGCGCTGGCGGCTGACAGAACGCCTCCGCCTGTGGTGCTCAACGCATTGATTGGCGTTCTGGCGCGATTGGAAATGATGCCGCCAGTTCCCGACGATGCCCAGCGGCAACTGGCGATCGCGCGAAGGGCTGCTGAGCGGATGGACGGACCGCTGGAGACGGCGCGCGATGCGTATCGCCGCGTCAGCCATGCCATGCTTCGCGCGGCCGCTTACGCGCGGGGAGTGCGGACGGCTCAGTCGCTGACGCACTACTACTGCCCCCAGGTGTCGGGAGGCGGCGGCGACTGGATGCAACCCAGTGGCAAACCTTCCAATCCATACGGAGGTTGGGACGCGCTTCGCTGTGGTGAAGTGGTGCGGGACATGGCAGTTGAGGTGCAGGCCCCGGCTCCGGTGGCCCAGACGCCCAGCGGAGGAGCGTCCCCATGATAAGACTCGTTGCCAGCTTCTGCGTGAAGGAACCTTGGCTGGTCGTGCTCTTGGCAATCGGCCTTAGTGTCGGTGGATGGTTTGCCTATCAAGCAGTTCCGATCGACGCGATTCCAAACGTTGGCGAGAATCAGGTGATCGTGCTCACGCCCTGGCCCGGCCGTTCGCCCAAAGACATCGAAGATCAAGTCACGTATCCGCTCAGCATCTCGCTGCTGGCCGTGCCCGGCGCGGACTCGGTTCGCGGCAAGAGCATGTTCGGTTACAGTTTTGTGCAGGTCACTTTCAAGGATGAGATTGATTTCTACTGGGCTCGCAGCCGCGTCTCAGAACAGCTCAGCTCCGCGGCGTCCCAATTGCCCGATGGTGTCGTGCCTCAGCTTGGGCCGGATGCGACCGGCCTGGGGCAAGTCTACTACTACACGTTGCAGCCTCCCCAAGAGGGCATGAGCCTGGCCGAACTTCGCAGCTTGCAAGACTTTGTCGTTAAGTATGAGCTACAGGCGGTTGAGGGTGTCAGCGAAGTCGCTTCGATCGGCGGCTATATCCAGCAATATCAAATCGAAGTAGATCCCGACAAACTCCGATTTCACAATGTTCCCCTCGACGTATTGGCGATGGCCGTCAAGGGCTCCAATCTGGATGTCGGCGCCAAGACCGTCGAGTCCACCGGGATGGAGTTTATCGTTCGCGGCAAGGGGTTCCTCGGAACCGGCGGCGACCAGGCAAAGACCATCCAGGACATCGAGCAAACCGTCATCACCGAGCGCGACGGCGTTCCGCTTAGGGTAGGCGACGTGGCGAGAGTTCAGCTGGGACCAGATTTTCGTCGCGGAGCGCTCGATTTTAATGGAGCCGAAGCAGTCGGAGGCGT
>JANQJJ010000208.1 GCA_028281725.1 Pirellulaceae bacterium
CGTCTGGAGCGATTCACTCCAGACCGGCGCAGTCGCGACAATGCCTTGCCCGACCACGACAACGCCTTGGCCGCGGGCCCAGACCGCCGCGACCGGAGTCCCTTTGGGTGGAGTCACCTTGGCGACCTGAACCGGTACCGCCGCAACATGAGGTTTGTCTAGTTTCAACAGAGTACAGCCGGTTACCGCATCATAGACTAGCACTTGAGCATCGATCTTCTGCCGATCTTGCGTATGGATACGATACTGGACGCCCTCCTTCGGCCGATTCCCAAGTACCGTCAACACCTCACCATTCGGGCCAAGGCAAATGCCTGTTTGATAGTTTGAGAGCTGGGACTTTCCCGTGGGCGTTGGCAGGCGATACTCCGGACCGGCGGCCTGGGCAGCTTGCAACCAAGCCAGTGCAGTTCGCGTGGCTGCGCGCGCCGGGACCGGACTGGCGCTCTGCTCACGCTTTGCTGAGGGCAAACGCACTTCGATTTGCACGATGCCAGGCTCAACCGACTCAATCGCCGCTGTCATATCGACTACTTGCTGCGATCTGGCTGGCGCTGGACCAACCGTCATGCTTGCCAAACCCAGTAACAGAGACGTTAAAACTCTAGACCATTTCATAGTCCTACTCCTGGATAGTCCGCGACGCGTTCAAACGCCATGGAATAAACTACAACTCAATTCCCTCGTACGAGGTCGGCTGATCCAGCACCTGACGCATCAGCTCGTGCTGATTCTCTTGAAAAAACTCCGGATTGATCGAAAGCGAATAGTCGAGCCACTGCCAATCGACGATCGCCGACATCTCATCTTTCGCGTTCTCCTCCACAACCGGCACGAGCGCGGTCCACACCATTTGCACACGATACGGCCAGCGTTCATCGGACACCGACTCCGCTGGCAGATCACTATGCGGTACAACTTCCAGCGCGGGCTGATCTCGGAGCGACGCATTCTCTGCCCTTGAACCGGGTTCGGGATGCCATTCCGCCATCAACTTGGCGTCCTGCCCCAACCTGAGCCGCTTCGCTTGCTTCCACATCAGTGTGCCACCGAACATGAGTGTCAGTAGGAGCGCCACCACCAATTTTTGACGCCGACGACCGATCACTCGGCGAGTCAATCGTGCCGCAGATGGCGCCGCAAGGTGTGGCAATTGCTCGTACCCGCTTGGACCATCAAAAAGCGACTCACCCGGCTCAACCCTAGCCGGCTCTCGGAAAGTAGCGTTGTCTGTTACGTGTTGATGTTGTCGATTCATAATCAAGTAGGAGGTGTTTCAATGGCCCGCAGGAGTGGCATGTCTAAATCGGCTTCCGACCAGTCCTTGGCGGCAAGCCGGAGTCTCAGTTTTTTCAGTCCATAGTGAACGCGCGTTTGGGCCGTTCCAACCGCACAGCGTTGAACCTGAGCAATCTGCTCGAAGGACAACCCCTCACCGAATCGCAACGTCACCGCATGCTGTTGTGGCGCTGGCAATCGACTGACCTCAGCCCAAACGCTCTGTTTCCACGTTTTGGCAGCCAGCAATACACTGGGGTCGGCCAAATCCTGGTCCTCAACCGCCCGCCTTTGAAGCCAACGTTGCAAACGCTGCGCGGCGCGACCGAGCGCCCGACTCCGACCGCGATGGACATTCAGCATGATGGAGTACAACCAGGTCGAAGCCTGCGCACGTCCATCGAATTGTTGCCAACGCGATATGGCCCGAACAAACGTCTCCTGCGTTAGATCATCGGCCGCCCATGCGTCACCAGTCAGCAACCAGGCAGCGTGGTGCACACGTGCGTAGTACTGCTGCACCCATTGGTCGTCAGGCGGCGGATTCGGCATCACTGTTCAAAGGCTAAGGCATCGTTGTTTACCCACATAAGATGCCGCCGCCAGGCAGTCTGTTCAATCCGACCGCCATTTTTCTGACTTGTTTTCGGGAATCGGCACCCAGGTCTTCCTGCCGCTGAACCTCACCTGAGCCTGGACCGGAAACAAAATCATCATCCGGCAGAGCGGCTTTGGGGCGAGGCGCTCGGTAGGCTATTGAGGAATGGCCCAATCCGCAGCCGAACCCAACGCGCCGTATCCTGACATTCAAGCTGCCTCTGAGGACAAGTGGTAGCCAGAGAGCAAGCTGAAAGTGCGGAAGTGATTCCCACAGGCCAAAGCTCGAGTGAAGACCAACGGGGTGGCGGTTATCTTGACCTCCCCCAGGTGGCAGCCCAGAGTGCTCATGCCCAAACCATTCCATAATTCATTTGGAGGCTAATTCTTTGTCGCTGAGGAAATCCCAGATGATCTTGTTGACGCCAAACCTGTAGTTCCAGCCGTGAGGGGCTCCTTCGATTATCCGAAATGTAACGGGATGCTGGCCACGTTCAAAAACGTCGCTTGCAGCTTGGACGGTTGCCGGCGGAACTTGGGTGTCACGGGAACCTACTAAGAAGAGCATGGGGCATTTGTGGGACGTTTGAACCGGTTGTTCATCGAGCGGCTTGGGCATCCAGCCACAATTGCATACGGCGGCGGCAATTCGTTCGCTACGCTGCGTAACGAGTAGATTGCACATCGCGCCACCTTGAGAGACACCAACCACGTAAATCCGATTCCGATTCGCGCCCAGCGTCTCAACCAGTTCATCGCATACTGAATCAAAGAAAAGCAAGTCAGGCACGGCTATGTCCGGGTTCTCTTCAGGAATGCTCGGCGGCCAATTCAAATGCCGGCCCTGTAGATACACCAGCAGGAACGATTTCTCAGCAGCCAGTCGATCGAGCTGAGTGTATTCGGCCATCTCGTCGATCGTATCCAACGCCCCGTGCAATGCGATCACGACCGGCAAATTGCTTTTCCCGCGCAAACTGTGCGGAATGACCAACCGGTACTCTCTGCTTGCATCGCCAACATCAAGATGACGATGCTGAACATCGACTACAGGGCGTAAACACCACCAAAGCGTTACCGCAAGAAGCGAAACCAGAGCCACCAAAGACCATGGCAACTGACGTGGATTTCTCTCGATTGAGTATGTCAATTCAATGGCCTGCGAGCGCGCGCGTAGGGCGTTGCCAGCTGTGCGCAAAGAACGGGGGCGGAGTAGCTTGTGGGCTCAGTATACTCCACGTCGTCATACTCTACTTCGTCGTGAGCAATCGCGCGCGGCGGGCTCGCACTCTCTTTCCATCCGGCTGGTTATCGTCTCAGTCCGTCAGAGGTGGTTATCTGGCGTATCAGCACCCCTCGTAATTCAGACGAAGACTCGAGCTGGAGTCCGGACGTCGCGCGAGCGTCTACTGCGACCGTCGTAGTCGCAACCCAACCTGCGCGAAGGAACATCGACCAGCCATGCTTGGGCGTCCCATGGCTGGACAACCGAAAACCGCAATTCGTCTATATTTGCGTCTATAGTTTGTGATCGAATCTTGCCCGCGGCAATCGGCGACGCATCATCAAACCGACTAGAGCGATGGAGCTGATGGCCATGGTGGATGGTTCTGGAATGGTCGAAACAACGGTGATGGTGGCAAAACCGTCAGCGATGGAATTGTCGACCGCCGTCAAGAAAAAATCGCCACCGATGGTATCGTCCAGAATTCGAAAATCTGTGGCACGCAAGTTCGTGACCTCGCCGCCAACGCCGCCAGCGGTAAAGCGAAACGTGCCCAGCAAAACGCTGTTGCCGGTCAAAGGCGCGAAAATATCGTCGACGCCATCGACAAATCCCGCGCTGACACCCGGGGCAAGCTCAAACTCGGCGCCTAGGAGCGTTTCATCGAACTGCGGATTGGGAATAATGTCCGCCAACGCCAGCACGGCAGCAGGAGCTGAAGGAGGGGTCTCATTAAAGATTACGCGGACGCTGCCGCTGATGATCCCATCGACCGCCAAATTGATGGGACCGGGAGACGTCTGGGTCAGGAATACACTGACATCGACGGTCTCGTTCGCTGTTACGTTGTAGTTCGACTGGCCGAAGGTGTAAACAAGATCTGCCTTGGCCGGATGGCTCAGCGCCACCGCGATACTGAAAACAAATAGGCTGCGGAACATGGAGGCTCCTTGTACTGAAAAGAAAAGGGGGAAGAACTTCATCAGGGTGCAAGTGTCTTGAGGTAATTTCTTCTAAAGAACGCATAGTCGCGCCGGTCCACATCGCCGTCGTTGTCCCAGTCGAAGGCGGCATTGAATAGCGGATCACCAGAACGGCGGCCGTTCGTTCGCCGGAAAAACGCGAAATCTCTGCGGTCGACGTCGCGATCCCCATCCGCATCCCCAAAGAGGCGGAAGAACTCGTCGACCGCTGCCGCTCCAGGCGATCCGTTCTTGTCACCATCCAGGGCATTGCCCGCCAAGTCGCGTACATGCGTATCGAGGATCGTGAGGCGATAGTTGCCATCCAGCAGCGAGCCACTGGGGTTAACCTGGGAACCGCCAAAGGTCAGGATGGCTTGCGTCTTACCACCCACCACCGAGATCGTCGGCGAGACGGTCACCGGAATGCCGGACTGGGTCGTCAGCACAAACGCTCCGGGGTCGACGACGACCTGGGAATCAAATTTGACCGTGATCGAGCGAATCACACTGCGCTGCGGCGTGCCATCTTCGTAGGCGATGCTCTCGACCTGAGGCGCGATGTTGTCGAGTGTGAACGTCTCGTCGATCCAAGGTTCGCCGGGGACCAAGGGGTTGCCAGCGCTATCGGTGATGTCATTCGAGTTCGCGAAATCGATCCCCACCGTGCCATTGAAGCTGGCCAGATCCCCGCCGGAGACGGTGATATCGTAAGTCCGGGCGTCGACAGGGGTCACGTTGTTGACCAGCGCGGTTGTCCCGCCACCCACGGCAAAGTCACTCGCGTCTACATTCGAGACGTCCTCGTCGAACATGGCTCGAAGGACTAGACTGTCCGCATTGGTTGAGTGCGCGGTAGGGTTCTGTCGAGTGAAACTGAGCAGTGTCGGCGATACGTTGACCTCAAACGCACCGATGTCGACACGACCTCCATCGACACGTCCGAAGCCGGCGCCGCGCTGATCGAACTGCGGGACTCCATTTGCTCCCGCGACGGCAGCCGGATCTCCCGCATTGATGACCGGCGAGCCATTCAACGGGGCGTGCGTTTGCGTCGGTCCGCCGTTGCTTTGCAGTGGGCCCAGCTTGGGATCCGTGTTCTGCAGATTACCGGTGCCGGTGATCGTGACGGTGCTTGAGAACAAGTTGAAGTTTCCAGCGGCCGACCCCTCAAGATCGACGCTGCCGGTGAAGATTGAGTTGTTGAAGAGCAAACTGGCGTGGACACCGTCTGGGTTGCCGCCGGAGAATGCATCGCCTGTTGTGCCCGCCGTGTTCCCCACCACGGTGCTCAAGTCGATGGTCACAAATCCACTGAATCCAAGGATTCCGCCACCGAATCGGGTGGACGAGTTTCCGGAGACGGTGCTGTTCATCACGTTCAGCGTGCCGGAGGAGCCATTGGTAATCCCACCTCCGACGTCCGCACTGTTGTTCGAAAAGGTGGAGTTGCTAACGTTCACGGTAGCTGCGCTGCTGCGGAGGCCTCCCCCCACAATTCCGGCCCGGTTTCCACTGATTGTGGAGTCGATGATATTCAGCGACGTCACGGCTCCGCCGCCAGACACTGCTGTGTGAGCAATCCCGCCACCGATATCGCTGAAGTTCCCCGTGATCACGACATCTCTGATTGTCAGGTTCTCCCAATTATCGATCGCGCCACCTTGACCTTGTCGGTCGCCGACGTCGCCGCCGGTAAGCGTCAGCCCGCTTAGCACGATCGTCCTAAGGCCCCTAAGGGGGACCTCGCGAAATTCAAAAATTCGGTAGCCGTCACCGGTCGCGAAGGTGTTGTCCGCTCCATTGCCCGCATCGATCGTCAACAAGCTGGAACCGAGTCCGGTGATCGTCAGGTCAGTCGTAATCGTGGGCAACTGACTGCTCAGGTTGATCGTGCCGCCCGCAAGGCTATTGCTG
The DNA here is from genome assembly GCA_028281725.1 of Pirellulaceae bacterium. Classification (GTDB taxonomy): domain Bacteria; phylum Planctomycetota; class Planctomycetia; order Pirellulales; family Pirellulaceae; genus Aureliella. The sequence continues at coordinate 5,980 of JANQJJ010000208.1, forward strand.
AATTCGATCGTCGTCACGTTTGACAATGCCTCAGCCAAGAGAATCGCTTCGCGCAGACTGAGCTGACCTGCCGAGAAGTCATTGTCGACGCTGTCGCTAAGCGTGCTGACAACGAGTCTGCTGAGATTGTTGACGAGGTAACTCTCGTCGGTCACCGGTTCTCCCGGCGGCAATGGGTTACCGACCAAGTCCGTAATGTCGCTGATGGCC
>JANQJJ010000221.1 GCA_028281725.1 Pirellulaceae bacterium
GAAATGCCCATGCCAGAAGAGTGTGGTTTTTTCGAGCAACTGATTCGGCGTGTAGAGCAATCGGTAAACCCACGCGGCGGACAGGCGCTCGGGATCGCCGCCAGCCAGGATCGTTCTGGCGAGCGCATCGGCTGAGGCGCGAAACTGGTCCGGTTCGACATTTTCGGCGACCAGCTTCTTGACCGCCTCGGCCGGCTCCAATTTGACCGCTTCGTCCAGCTGCCGAGAATTGGCGGCAAATCCGGCGCGTCGATACAGGTGTGCCGCCAGTCGCCGATTCCACGGCCGGCGATCTGAGGGTTCAAAAGGACTCCACGCCCAATCGACATCCACTTGAGAGAGTCTGTTCAACGGCTGCCTCCCCTGTCGGCAAAGTTTACTCCGAAAGCGTTAGCTGGAATGTCAGTTTCAATTCTTGATCGAAGGTATCCAGCGTGGCGGTCGCGCCGCGTACGAACTGGAATAAATCGATTAGCAAGCCGATTTCCCCTTCCGCAGCCTCCTGGCTATGTCCCTTTTCCAGCATATTTTGAGCGACCAGTTGCTCGCGGTTTTCAGACAGAACCTGCTGAAGAACTCCTGCATCGAGCATGACCTCCGTGTTGTGACCTGTCGGCCGCGAAGCATCCGAAGAATCTTCTTGGTGGATCAGCGCCGACGCGAGTGCCGACGTACTGGAGATGATCAGGCGATTGCCGGCAAATGCGATCGACGGTGAGAAGTTGAAGTTGATCGGCGCATCGGTGGCCTCGCGCTGCTCTTGGGATGGGACATAGGTCGCGGTGTAGAGCTGAGCCTCGGCGGTGGATTCCGTCCCCAGATCAAACTGCGGTTGGCCGTTCATCGCGCCAACAACGTTCAGAAATCCAATGAAGCTTTGGAATACGCGGCGCAGTTCAGGCTGGGTTTCCGACGGATTGGTCATCCGTAGCTGGAGGGCAAAGGCAGGAATGCGAATGGCCGGGCGTGGGAGAAGGCCCGCGAAGTCCTGATTCACGGCAACCAGCTGGACGTCCGGCTCGAGAGCGCCCAGGATATCTTCCCCGAAATCTCGTCCGGAAAAGAACGTCGTGAGCTGCGTGTCCGCCTTCGCCAAGTCGTCGTTGGCCTTGTCAGTCATGAGATCGCCGGCCCGCAGCCACATCTGGGACATATCACGATAGGAGCTCAACGCGAACAGTCGGCGATCGAGTTCAAGCAATGGCAATGCCACCGCGGCGCCATTTTCACCAAAGTAATACTGACGGTTTTCTCCGATCCAGTCGGGGCTGTGGGGTGTCGCTACCGCCCACGTGAACTGGTCATCCGAGACGTCGATCGATGAGGTGGCGTAAGGAGTATGCTGTAAATTCGTCAGGATGCCACCAAACAGGAGTTCCGCCAGCGCGTTGTCGGTCCGGCCGGAGTAAAGCTCTTTGGCGGCGCCTGAATCCCGGATCAACTGGATATTGGCGTATCCCCATCCCGTGGAGTTTTGTTCGCGACCGCGAACTGCCTCAACGAAGTTGGCTTCGTCGGCCAGGCATTCCCGAGTTTCGTCCAAGTGCAAATCGATGATCTTCTTGCCGAGTTCCGCCTTATTGGTCACCAGCAACCAAGTATCGAGCGCTGCCAACCGAACGTTGTCATCGATCGCATAGGCATCGATGCCCCGATAGCTTCCGGTGCGAACGCGATCCTCCTGACCGCCCGAGTCCTCTCCGAACTTGACAGCTGCCAGGACCGTATCTCGCAGCAAAGCGATCGTTTCCGAATCACGAGCTTTCAGCAAGGCAACGGCTCCTTCAGTTTCCGCGTCAAACGCTCCGTAGGCTCCACCTTCGGTGAGGGCGGCAACCACCTTGGGCCAACGCATGCCCATGCCAGCTTCGAAGAGCGATAGCCCGGCCTTGAGTTTGAGAAAGTCGTTTGACTGGAGCGCCTGCTGGTACGCCGGCAACGCCTCGAGCTTGGGGCGTAATGGATGTTCAAGCAGGTCTTTCACGACGTCCGCCGGATTCGAGATTTCACCGAAGAGAACTACGGTGTCCGGTAGTAACTTGGCAGCAGCAGGTGTGGCGTTGCTCGGCTGCTCCTGAGCGTCACACGGTGCTTTCAAGGTGACGGCAAGCAGGCAGGATGTGGCCAGGAGATGATACCGAAGCACAACAAACATCACTTGGGTTCCCTAATCTCAAGTCGGAAGCAACCTATGGACGGATTGTAGCGAATCTGGCCCGACGCTGCGCATCGAAGCAACGGCTATTCGTCCGTCGCGACGCAATATTGCCTTCAGAATTGCCTTTCGCCGCATTTACAATTACCCCAACGATTGGGCCGGAAATGGTTCGCTCTTCGACTGACCGATGGGGGTGAAGCCAAGTCGATAGATGAAGCTTTCGTAACGCAGGCCGTTTTGCGCTGCCCTCAGTCGCCCCCAGCGAGATTCGGTCAGCAAATCACGTCGGATGGGCCGGATGCTTCACAACCTCCTTGCGGGTGGGAGCGGGCTCTATTAGTGTTAGAGAATCGAGTAGCGAACCGGCTGCTTGATTCCTCCTCGCGCTAACCGTCTGCCGCTTTCAGACGATCCACAAGACTGTCTACGCACCCACAGTTTTGCCCGTCTGTTCGTACCAGATTCCGCGGTCGTTTTGGCCGTCACACGCAGAGATTTCGAATATGAAGCACCAGTTCGTTTGTCCACGAAATCTGCTTGTGGTCATTTTCAGCCTAGCACTGGCGGCTGGCGAAGCACCAGTTTTTGCGCTGGCGCCCGGAAACGAAGGAGAGAAGCCGGACGAGACGCAGAAGACTGAACGTCCACCGCGACCGAGAGTCAAGCAATCGGGGCAGGCCGATGCAGAGAGGGAGACTCCGGTAATCGCACTCATCGGTGCTGAGATTCGCACGCTTGGCCCCGAAGGCACTCTGGCCGACGGCGTGGTCCTGATTCGTGGTGAGCGGATCGAGGAGGTGGGGGGCCGCGACCTGGACATTCCAAACCGCGCGACGCGTATTGATGTCGCCGGCGCGATTATGACTCCTGGGCTTATCGATGCGCGCAGTGAATTGTGGTTGACCCGCGCTGCTGCCGGCTCGACTGCGAGCGATGCAGCGCTCAACGTCTTGGACGGCATGGATGCGTTTGCCGAAGATTGGCCTGAAGTGGTTCGTCATGGTATCACGACGGTCTATGTGCAACCATCTCGGCGCGCCACGCTGGGTGGCTACGGTGCGGTCCTTTCCGTGGCTCCCCGCGTTCACGGGCCGGTCGTGTTCAAAGAGTATGCGGCATTGCAAGCTTCTCTGGGAATAGGAGCAGGCAACAATCGGAACAGACAGCAGCAGTATGATCGCACGAAGAAGGTTTTGGATGCTGCCGCAGATTACCGGAAGAAGTGGGACGCGTATGAAGCATACGTGAAGAAGCAGGAAGAGCAGAACAAACGTTCCAAGGCGAAGGGTCGTAAAAAATCATCGGATTCCGGCAAAGGTCAAGCTGGCGAGAAGCAGGAGGCATCCGGGCGGAACAGTCGTTCGGGGCGCCCGCCCTCCGGAGGTTCTGGGCGAGGCGGATCACCGCAGCGTGGCTCCGGCCAGACAGGCAATGGCGATTCGAAAAAGCCTGACGGCAATTCCCCAAAAAAAGATGCGGGCGCCGCAGAGAAAGGATCCCAGCAGACGGGAAAACCCGATGCCGAGGAGGAAAAACCTCCGAAGAAGCCGGACAGGGATCCTGCCAAGGACCGTCTGGTGCAGGTCCTGCAAGGAGAAACGCCCCTGCGGCTCGAAATCCACAACGCAGACGATGCCCATTTCGCTTTGAAGCTGATGAAGGAGTTCAAAGATGTGCAGGTCGTCCTGGATGGAGTTACCGATCTTCGTTCTGCGGCTGACACGGTAAGCGATCTTCGTGTACCTCTGGTTTTGGGACCCTGGCTGGAAGCAGAGTCTTTGTTTCGCTCCGGCAGTACGGATAACTGGAGTGACCAGTTTGCAAGCTATGGAGGTGTGTTGTCGATTGCCTCTTTTGGCTCCGGGACGCGTTCCTCGCGGTTGTTGCGAGCCCACGCTGCAAAGGCCGTAGCGGCCGGATTCGATGCCGAGCGCGTGTTGCGGGCTCTGACGCTCGATGCGGCGCGGCTGCTGGGCGTGGATGAGCAGCTGGGATCGATCGCCAAAGGCAAACGGGCGGACATCGTCTGTTTTCATGGCGAACCGACGAACGCAGCCTCAGCGGTTCGACTGGTCGTCTCCGGCGGAAACGTAGTGTACGAGAATCGAGACGCGCAATCGATGGCTACTGATAAGAGTAGCCAAGCTTTACTGCTGCCAGCCATTTTGCCCCAAAAATATGCGTTAGCAACGCAGCGCTGTCTCTTGGAGAACAATACGTTCGGACCTAGGAGCATCGTGATAGCCGACGGTAAGATCACGGACATCGCCCAAGGCAGCGCAGCGAGTCTGAAACAGGAAATGGTCGTTTTCGACTTGGGCGATACGGTCGTGACGCCAGGACTGTTTTCGGCTCATACGACGCTAGGATTGGAACGGACGATTGATCCGAGCAACCAGCCAGACGCGGGCTATGTGGTCGCTGCCGACGGAGTGTCGAGCGGAACGGATCGCGAGCGCAAGATGGTCCAAGGTGGCGTGCTCAGGGCACTGCTAGCACCAGGCGATTCGAATCCCATCGCCGGTATGGCTGGCGTCATTCGACTCGGCGCCGAAGATCTCGTCGCGCGATCGGACGCGGCCTTCAAGCTGGTTCTCTCATCTGGGGCGAGAAGTCTGGAGAGTTTTCCGTCCAGCTTGGCCGGACAGACTCAATTGCTCAGCCAATCGATTCTGGGAGAACTGCTGCCGTCACGGGTCTATCTCCCACCGGCAGTTGAGGGGAGACTGGCGGCTCGTCGGCAAACCGCCCTGGCGGCGCTGGTCGACGGAAAGCAACTCGTGATTTTGGTAGCGGAGATCGATGCGGAGATTCGTTCCGCGCTCGATTTGATTGAGCGTCACGGCCTGCGAGCCGCTCTGGTCGGGGCTCGGCAGCTGGAACCATTTATCCACAGGATTCGTTCGCTGAATGTGTCTGTGATCGCGCGCCCGATCACTGCGGCCGATTACGATTGGTACGCAGCCGATCTGGCGGCAGCGTCGGAGGCAGGCATTCCGATTGCGTTTGCCGCCGAGAGCCCTGAGCAACTGCGTCTGACCGCAGCCTTGGCTGTCGAAGCAGGCTTAGGCCACGACGCGGCACTCGGCGGGCTATTCCAGTCGCCGACTGAGTTGTTCGGGGTGTCAGATGTCTGCGGATGGTCCGACGGAGCTCCGGCCGACCTGGTACTCTGGTCTGATTCGCCTGTGCATATCGGGGCAAAACCGCTGAAGGTCATTGTGGACGGGCAGATCATGACTGATGAGGACAGGTAAGCTATGGTTTCCGCGTCGATAACCCGGATGAATTCACGGCGTGGCGGTTGTGGCTTGGCAATCCGCACCGCCTCCCTGGTCGCTCTAACGCTGATGGCGAGCTCCGCCGGAGCGCAGGACAATGGCCGCACGCTGATCCGGGCCAAGCATATCTATACGGTAGACGGCGGCACGATTTCACCGGGAGAAGTGCTCGTCAAGGACGGAAAAATCGGGTTCGTTGGTGAGGCTATTGAATTGGGACTGCCGGCCAAAGTGGTCGAAGTCGACACGCTGATACCTGGGCTGGTCAACGCGATGAGTAGCGCGGGACTCTCCGGCGGCAGTGCCGAGCTTTCGCGCGAGGTGACTCCGGAGTTCAATACGCTCAGCGCGATTGATTGGTATTCGCGGGAATTCGCCGAGGCCCTCGACGAAGGTGTGACAACGCTCCAAGTATTGCCGGCGACCGAAAGTGTTTTTTCTGGCTTTGCCTGCCTTGTGAAGACGGCTGGTGCGGTCGACGCTCGCGTCCTCAATGCGGAAAACGGTATCGTGTTAGCCGTCAGTAGTGATCCGACGTCGCGCAACCGATCGCGGAGCCGACCCGACAGCATTTACGTTCGTCAGCCGACCAACCGCATGGGGGTCGTCTGGATCGTTCGCAACGCGCTGCATCAGGTTTCGCAAGGGGATTCCGTACTGGCAGTGGATCCGAAGACCAAGTCGATTTTGTCTGATCTGGTAGCCGGCAAGCACCCGGTGCTAAGCGTTAGCCGTACCGACTTTGACATTCGTAGCGCTCTGGATTTGGGAGACGATTTTGGATTCAAACCGATCATCTACGGCGGTGATGAGGTCTATCGCATGTTGGACGAATTCCAGCAGCGCGGCGGCCAAATAGTTTTTACCGCATTGACGACAGCGGCTTCACCCCGAGGCTTGCGCGGACGCGAGGGGACCGAGCTCCGCTGGAACGTACCGGGAAAACTACATGAGATGGGAATCGATTTCTGTTTGGCCGGCAGATCGCTGCTTGATCAAGCTCGATTTGCCGTCCGGTTTGGCTTGGCACCCGACGTGGCGCTCTCAGCGGTCACCCACGCGCCGGCCAAACTGCTCCGGATGGACGACCGAATCGGCTCAATCACAGTCGGTAAAGATGCGGATCTGGTGGCACTCAGCGGTGATCCACTACAGCCCACCGCGGCGATTCGGTGGACGATGGTCAGTGGCAAGATCTACGGCAACAGCGAGAGTAAGTAATGAGTGTTTTTCAGCTACCAGTGCGGGCCGCACGAGCCCATAGTCTGCGACGCCGATGTTCTTCTCCGGCCGACCGGCGGAAAGCCGACCTGCGGGATTTAGTGCAGGCAAAAAAGAGAATCTCTCGAATGCCCTCATCCGCTGTGGCTCTGGCGGCGCTCTGTTGGATTGGCCTGTGCGGACCGCTCGGCGCGGCTGGTCCGCTGGCGATCCAAGGTGCGAAAATCATTACGAATTCAGGTCAGATCCTTGAAGAAGGGACGGTGCTGATTCGTGATGGCAAGATCGCAGCGCTCGGCAGCCATGTGGACGTTCCTGGCGAGGCAAAGGTCATCAATGCGGCTGGAAAGGTGGTCATGCCGGGCTTTGTGGACGCTCACAACTCGGCTGGAATGAGCCAGCCGAATGAACGGAATGAGGTCGTACCCTTTCTTTCGGTCATTGACTCGATTGACCCCGTGGCCAGCTATTTCGAAGAATGTCGGCGCAATGGAATCACGACAGCCGCCGTCGTGCCGGGCAATAGCACTTTGATTGGTGGGCAAGCTGCGATCGTCAAGACGGCCGGACAATACGTAAACGACATGATTTTGCGGCGCGAGGCCGGGTTGAAGTTGTCGCTACGTCCTACCAGCGGCAGCCGTATGAGCCAAATGGCACGGTTAAGAAAAGAGCTTGACAAGGCCAAGACGGCACTCGAGAAAGACGAAGAATCCGGCTCGGGTACCGACGGCGAAGACGACGACAATGATTCCGACAAGGACGGCGAATCGGACGGCGATGGTGACGGTTCCGATCAGAAGAGCGACGACGCGGACCAATCGAAAAGTGATGCCGGCGAATCCGGTACCGGCGTTGCCGACGATGGCCTGGATGCGATGAAGCAGGCCGTGCAGGGAAAGCTGCCCGTCTACATCTACTGTCAAACGGCCATGGATGTCTCGGCCGCCCTGAAGCTGGTTGACGACTACGGGCTGAAGCCGATTTTGGTGCTCGGGCAGGAGTGTCACAAGGCGGCCAAGCTGCTGGCCGAGCGTGGTGAGACGGTGATTCTCGATCCGACGTTGGTGTATTGGAAAACCGACCCGCGGACCCGCAAAGATCGCAAGATCATCTTGCCAAAAATTTATGGCGATGCTGGAGTGCCCTACGTTTTCCAGACAGCAGACTCTGCCTCGCGTACGACGCTCGGTAGCAGCTACTTCTGGTTCCAGGCGGCCACGGCGGTCAAGTATGGCATGTCCCAAGCAGACGCATTGGCGGCACTAACACTTGGCCCGGCCCAGCTGCTTGGCGTCGATTCGATGATTGGGTCGATTGAAGTGGGCAAGGATGCCGATCTCGTCATCTTGACTGGCGAGCCGCTAGATATATCGACTTGGGTCGAGTACACCATCGTTGATGGTGAAGTTGTGTACGACCGCTCCCAAGATGAAAAGCTTGATCGCCTTCTATCACCAACTGCGGAGTAGATATGCGACTTTCGAATTCCTCCCCTAGAAAACGGTCAGCCGCTGGCGGGAACCTGGCGGTCGCAGTCTGTAGTTTGTTCCTGCCCTGCATCCTGCCTGGCGTCGCAGCTGCCGAGTCGAAAGTGGTCGATGCGTACTTCGCCAAGTCCATTTGGCCCGGAGATGGGCCTGCCATCGCCGATGCGGTGCTCGTCGTGTCCGAGGGCAAGGTCATTGCACTCGGAGGGCGAGCGGAAATCCAGTTGCCAGCCGACGCGCGCGAACATGAACTTGGAAGCGTTTCTTTGATTCCCGGCCTGGTGGTGGCACAGACCGGGTTGGTGGAGTCTACCCGTGACCCAACCTATGCGATCACGCCGGAAGTGCGAGCCCTGGATGGCTTTGACCCCTTTGAAGACTACGAAGCGTTACTTGCCGGCGGAGTGACGACGGTTCAGATTTCGCCTGGAGCTAATCGTCTGATGCCTGGGCAGGGAGCCGTAGTCAAGCTGTTCGGGCAGACGCTGGCAGAACGTGTCCTGTCCGACTCGGAGAGTCTGCGCATTATTTTAACACGTGACGCCTGGTCGCCGCCAACCGTGTTTGAGCCGCCGGTTGGCGCCGTGTCGGTAGACCGTCCCCTAGAGCCCACGCGACCCCAGTTGGCGACCAGTTTGGCTCAGGCCGTGGCGGGTCTGCAAGCCATGTTGGCCGAAGCAACCGAGGTCGCCGGCGGCAAGGAAACCGACGACCTAGGGCTCCGGCAACTGGCCGAACTGAAAAAACTAGGTCGCACGTTGCGGATTACGACCGGGACGGGAGCCGAAGTGCGAGCAGCCCTGCAGCTCGCTTCCCAGTTTGAACTGCCCTGGCTGCTAGTCGATCCAGTCGACACCAAGCCGCTGGAAAAAGTCGACTGGTCCAATCCGTTGGCCAAGGGGGTGGTGTTCCATCCGGAGATGAGACCCGGACGCATTGCCAATCCGAGTGTTCTTGTTCCGGGGCAGAGACAGGAAATGGACGTCTGGGAGCGAACCAAGCAACTGGTTGATAGGGGAGCAGCACACAAGTTGGCTATTCGCCCGTCGAGTGACGCCGACTTGAGTGAACTGCTTTACTTGGCTGCATTGTTTGGGCGGGCCGGTTTGAAACCAGAGCAAGTCCTGAGGATGCTGACGGCCAATCCCGCGGAAATGATAGGCGTTGCTGACCGAGTCGGAACCTTGCAGCCCAATGCGGATGCGGACTTCGTCGTGCTTTCTGGCACCCCGCTGGCCAGCGGCAGTCGAGTCATGGCGACCTTTGTTGATGGACAGAGGGTCTATAGCTCGCCGGAGGGCCAGGCGGCTACCGTGGTGCGTGCCGCCCAGGTTTATACTCCCGGCGGAGTGCTCTCTGACGCTCAGATCTCGATCGTCGGTGACAAGATCCAAGGGGTCGGATCGAGCGTTTCTGCGGCCAGTGATGCGCGATGGAAGGATTTTGGTAATGCGGTGATCGTGCCCGGCTTCATGGATCTGTCCACCGGACTCGGGTTGGGCGGGACGCTAGGCGATCAGTTGCCTCTGAATACGAAACTTGGTGAGCTGTTGTCGCGTGACGACCCGCAGATGCGCCTCGCCCGCCAGGGTGGAGTGACGACGGCCCTCTTGAGCTCATCCCGGCTGCCAAGTCCCGTCGTGGCGTTCAAGCTGGGCGATCAGCCTCGTGCTCTGAAGGATCCGGTGGCCATTCGTTTTAGACTGAGCGGCAATCTGACTGCGGCCGAAGAAAGCACTCGGCGAACGCTGCGCAGCGGCAAGGCATACGCGGATTCATGGAAAAAGTATGAAGCAGACTATGCCGAGTACGAAAAGAAACTGAAAGCGTATGAAGCTGCCAAGAAGAAGTACGACGCGGCGGTAAAGGCCATCGAGGCGAAAAAGGCGGCAGCTAAAAAAGCTGAGGAAGAAAAGAAGGCCAAGGAAAAA
>JANQJJ010000283.1 GCA_028281725.1 Pirellulaceae bacterium
CCCGTGATACCTATCTCCTGAATACTTGTCCCCTTTTCGGCTAAACCAAACGCCAGCGCTTCGAGCAATTTGGGAGTGGTAAACATGCACTTGATGTCATGTCCGGCCGTCAGGATCGTAATCGCCTGGTCAATACAGTGTTTCTTGTACTCCTCGAGATGATCCATCCACCCCTTCTTGATCAGTTTCACGACCCAGCGAGGATCGAGATCAATACAAAAACTGATCCCGCCACGATGCTGGCACAGATGCTCGACTGCCAAACGCAATCGACGGGGTCCAGAGGGCCCAAGCATCAGCCAGTTGCTGCGTTTGGGAAAGTACTGATCCGGCAGCGTGTCGCTAAACATCTCGTAGTCGATGCGGAAGTCGTCGATTACGACCCGGCTCTTCGGAACTCCGGTCGTGCCGCCAGTTTCAAACACGTATGTCGGTTGATCGTCGAGCGCTTTGGGAACCCAGCGTCTCACCGGACCGCCTCGCAGCCAGTCGTCTTCAAATAAAGGAAACTTCTTCAGGTCATCGAAGCCTCGCACTTCCGTCAGGGGATCGAACGAGAGTTCCTTCTTCTTCTCCAGCCAGAATGGTGATCCGGTCGATTCGTGAAAATGCCACTGGACGGTTTCGTACGTATGAGCGTCTAGCTTCTCTCGGGCTTGTTTGGCGCGATCGAGGACATCACTATCGACAGCGTCTGTCGTCATGGCAGATCTCTAAAAATAGTAGGGCATCTAGGCGGGGTTGGGAATCGACGAGCATAACCGACGATTCCAACTGGAGCAACTGATCACACTGTAGTCGCTCGGGCAACTCCCCGATCGTAGAGCTTTGCTGGAGTCCCGGACGCGATCGATGGCTGCCTAACGCATAAGAAAAATCCGCAGGCCGGAAAGACCTGCGGATAGATGATTTTGACTGGCTATCTAGTTTGACTTGGAAACTAGGGACCGACTGGCGAGGCGATATTTTGGTTGAAACCGTCATCGTCGTCCGCTAGTGCGGCAATCCCTGCGGCAAGTCCAGCTGCACCCAGGAGGCCACCAGCGCCACCGAGGCCACCACCCAAACCTCCGCCGCCACCACCGAATCCGCCGCCGCCACCGACAAACCCGCCAGGACCGGCAAATCCACCGCCGACAACAGGTGGTCCGAGGATCTCTTCTTCTTCAACAACCTCGCCTTCACCCTCGCCCGATTCACTAGGCATAATGACTGGGACCATCAACGAGCCTTGTTGAAGCACGTTGGCCGCGGTGGAAACAAAACGCGACTTTCCGTCACTGGACGTGGACGTAACCGAGGTACCCGACTCATCAACGACCTCGAATCCAAGCGATCCAAAACCGACACCGCCGACTACCAAATCGTAGACACCGGCAGACTCAGGACTGAAGCTGAATGAGCCATCGCGAGCTACCTGTGCCGTGGCGACCAATGATCCACCGCGGAAGACCTTAACCACGTGACTTTCCGGAACTCCATAGCCTGAAGAGAAGCCGAGTTGTCCAGTAACAACACCACCCCGCATGGTCACTCGCTGACTCTGCTGCAGCGGCATAGCAGGTTGACTCAGCGGACCGAAAGCTGGAGGGGTTGCTCCAGTCGGAGCCGGCAACCAGAGACCGCGCAAAACTTCGTCTACTTTGCCGCGACTCATGGAAGAAGCGTAAACCGATACCACAAAACCATCGGTTTCGGGTGCGTGAGGGAGAACCTGAACCGCGTGAGCTGCGAAGGCAGTTTCCGACGTGGCGGTCAAGCCATACACGCCTGGCTCCACTCCCTTGATCGTGAAGCGTCCGTCGGCATCGGTCATTGCCTCGGCGACGACCGTATTACCGGACGTCAAGACAACTCCTGCATTGCCCTGAGGGCTACTCGTGCCACCATCACTCAACGTAAAAACATGGCCCTGAATGTTTCCGTCTGCATCCAAGCAGGCCCAACCGCTGTGAAAGCTACTAGGAATACTAGTGCTCGCGGGCAAAACTGCTTCTTGAGCTCCTGCTACAGAAGAAAAACACAGCATCGCGACTAATGCGGCTGACAACCGAAGGTTCATGGCGAAGATTCCAGATGCGTCGAGGAAGTTTGGGTAATCTAGTAGTGTTTTAGAGGATAGTAATCAGTTGGTGCGATTCAGTCAATAACTTGGACTGAGAAACACTATTTGGGACTGCGCGGCATGAAGATCTCGCTTACGCTCCCCCTGCTAGATGGGGGAGGAACGGACGATCGGATCGGAAAGTCCTTTGCCTGAATTCGGCCGCCCAGCGGTACCGTTCGATCCGATCCCTCGATCTTCAAGTAGCCCATCAGTTTATCGAGCGATATCTGAATAATCCCGTTTTGCCGGGCTTCGGCCATAAACTTGGCATAGGAGGCCGCCTTGTCTTTTTGGGCCGCCATCAGATCCTCATTGGCGTCAGGCCCCAAGGAGCCCTCAGACAATCCCAAATCGGTTCCGAGCACTAAGAACGAGGTGTTCGGGCTCATTTTCCGAGAGCCATCCGAGCGAACCGCTCCCTTGGCGTCCATCTCGGCATCGACCCGTCCGCCACTGAGCCGGATCAGCTCCCGGACCTGCTCGATATCGTCTTTGCCGTCCGCATTGATATCCATCATGCCGACCAGTGCAAAACCAACCTGCCGGCCAGGCCTCCAGGCCGGTGAATAAATCTTGTCACCAGGCACGATCGTGCTGCGATAGTCGTAGTTGGTTACCTTGGCACGACACAGACGCTCCGCAACCACGCGGGTGACCACGAGATTGGCCTTGGGATCCGCCTCAGTGATATTCACAGCAGATTCGTCGATGACAGAAAATGGAACTCCCTCTCTCAAACCATCATCGCTGCCGAGATTGATCCAGACGGACGTGCCACCGTCGGCCACGCGCACAATCTCGCCTTGTGGAGACGCAAAGTCAGGATGGCGATACTGGTTGATCACGTCCATCTGAACGGCGATGGTCTCCGCCTGTTTTGTGTTGTCCGCTTTCAACCGATCTCTCTCATTGACAACCACGGCCAGTTCGCGGTCCTTGAGTTGCCGATACTGGTCGAACTTTTGAAGCGCGGCGTCCTTTTGATCATTCAATTCCTTACTCGCCGCGGCAAACTGCTGACGCGTCGCTTCCAAATCGGCTTCGGCCTTCTTCTGTTTGTTCAGCGCGTCATCGCGAGCTGCCCTCTCGCGCTGAACCGTCGCGGTCATATCCGCCTGCAACTTCTGCTCTCGGTCGCGAGCTTGAGCAATCTGCTCGTTCCGCAAGCGAATCGTACCGAGCAAATACTGTGGCAGCTTGAGCAAGTTCTTCTCGGTGGCATTGGGATCAAACAAAGCCATCTGCTGAGCAAAGTCAGCTTCCACTTCAGACATTTCGGGATCGTTTACAAACTGCTCCTGCATCCGCTTCAAGTCTTCTTCGGTGTACTCTCCGTAACCGAGCATCGACTTGAGGCGTTCCACCCGTTGATCGCTGGTGGCAGCCTCATTGCGCGCTGTGGTCAGCTGATCGGACGTATCGGCAAACCGTGTGGACAGATCACTGTAGCTGCGCCACAGGAAAAACATGCCCAGCAACAAACCCATGGAGACAAAAGCCATCGTGATAACGTAGGCTTGCCATGCGAATAGATTCCTATCACGAACTGCCATGTGAGGGACCCGAGAAAAGAGTTCGGTGAGAAGTGGCGATCGCTACGACGGACTAAGCTTCCTGCACAGCGATCTCATTATTTGGTCTGATTCAGCTCTGGTCAGTGTATTTGCTGGCCGCGAAACCGTCAAACTTTTCGTTCTCGTCAGAGACTTCCAGAGGATGAACTACCCGAAAAACCGTTCCAGCCTGATCTAATAGCCTGATTCTACGGGCAGTCGCCCGAACCGTTTGGCGCTGACGCGGATCGGCGTCTCTCCCTTACCTCCAACTCAATTGTTGTGGATAAACTGTCAGTTTAGCGTCGCTGCGGGAGATAAATCGCCTGTTTTTCCGGCGATTCATCACAGTGGAGCGGAGGGGACCAAAGGATGGTGCGTCAGTTGCCTCCCCCCCTGATGCATGCTTCCTGATCCTTACCGGCCCCGACTCGAGTTGGGGCAACAGCGATGTTCGTTGCCGTCCGGCCACTGGCGCCCATCAACCCCCGCGCCCCGGACAATCCACTGCCGACGGTCATGCCACCTCGGACAGCCACAACGCGGCTGCCTCTCGGGTTAACCGGGTCGACAGCCCGAGTGTATCCCCATTTTCCAGACCGCAACGATGGTTGCTTGAAGGAAGAAAAACGCCGGACAAGATCGGCACAAGTCGCGCCGCGTTTGAGCTAGAATAGCCGTTTGAGAAAAATGCCTTCGATCCGATGAACTGAACAACTCCATATTTGACGGCCTCGCCAGACCCATGCCTTCCCACCCCAGACTCACCGCCGGCAGCCGGCCGGCCACATCGGCCGCTTGGCTGATCGTAGTTGGCCTCTTCGTGTCAGCCGGTTCCGCACAAGAACCCGTTCGCTACCGCCAAGAGATTGCTCCCCTGCTCAGCAAGTACTGCGCGGGATGCCATAACGACACCGATCGCGAGGGGGACTTTTCGCTCAGTTCCCTCGCGTCGCTACGATCCGGGACACCCGAGGGGAGCGTGTTGATCGAGGGCAAAGCGAGCGACAGCAAGTTACTGCAGGTGATGCTGGCGGGTGGAGAACCTCAGATGCCACCCGAAGGGGAACCGGCCCCTTCCCAAGAAGAGATCGAACTGATCAGGCGATGGATCGAGGAGGGTGCTCGCGGGGACGAGTCGCAAATGGACTTACCCCGTCAGCTGAGCGCTCCGAAGCTGCCGGCGGCCGATGATCAATATCAGTATGTTGGCGCCGCATGTTTGGTGGGCAGCCAAACGTTGGCAATCGGCCGGCTTGGTCAAGTCGAGCTGCATGACCTGAATTCAGATCAAAACCTGTGGACAGCAAGTGGTTTGCCCGGCAAGGTCAATTGCCTCCGAGTTAGCGCCGATGGCGAGTATCTCGTTGCGGGCAGCGGTATCGCCGGACTCGGTGGTGAAACTTCGATCATTCACGTTGGCAGCGGACGCATCGTACGCCGTTTTCAAGGCCACGCCGACACCGTTTACTGCGCTAGCCTAAGCCCTGACGGCAAGTGGCTGGCCTCGGGCAGCTACGACCGAACCGCGATTCTTTGGGATGCTGCGACCGGTGAATTAATCCGTGAATTCCGAGGGCACAACGGAGCCATCTACGATCTCGATTTTGATCGCGCCGGAAAGGTACTCGCAACGGCCAGCGCGGACCAAACCATCAAGCTTTGGAACGCGCACACGGGCCAGAGGTTGGACACGTTGGGACAACCCGAAGGCGAAATGCTATGCGTTCGCTTCAGTTCCGATGGTCGCTATGTGTTTGGCGGAGGCGCTGACCGCCAGATCCGCAAGTGGGAGGTGATCTCGCGAGACGCTCCTGCCATCAACCCAATGTTGGTCGCTCGCTATGGACATGAGTCGGCTGTATTTCACCTGCGCCTGTTCGGAGAGGACCAAATCGTCTCCACGTCGGACGATCGCACCGTGAAACTATGGGATACCGCACAACTTCAGCCGCTGGGACAACTCACCGAAATCGACGACGTACCGGTCGCGCTTTGCACAGCCGATGAAGGCGAGCCGCCTATTCGAATCATTGAGCTCCGGGGGCGGCAACACACGATCCCCCGCCGGATGATCGACCAGATGCTGAAACAGCGGCCCGGCCCCGTGCTGGAAGGCACCGCATCCCAAACGGCCCCCCGCGCCGCGTCGCCAGTTCGCGAGGCCACGGAGTTCGCCGAGGCCGAACCCAACGATGACTTGGCCGATGCAGCCCAGGTTGATTTGCCTGCAAGCATCCAAGGCGTGATCGATCCAGGCGACGCGGCGTCCGAAGACGTCGACCTCTACCGCTTCTCAGCCACTGCCGGCAGCGAGTGGGTCTTTGAAGTAGATGCCGCCAGAAGCAAGTCCCAACTGGACAGCCGCATCGACATCCTGGATGAAACAGGCAGCGGCGTCGTGCGGACTCGGCTACAGGCAACGCGCGAATCGTATTTCACCTTTCGAGGCAAAGACAGTTCCACCAGCGATGATTTTCGATTGCACAAATGGGAAGACATGGAATTGGACGAGCATTTGTACTCCAGCGGCGAAGTCACGCGACTCTGGTTGTACCCGCGCGGCCCTGATTCGGGCTTCAAGGTCTACCCGGGCTTCGGCAGTCGTCAGACGTTCTTTGACACCACCCCCGTCTCGCACGCGCTAGGAGAACCTGCCTACATCGTTCGCGAACTCGGCCGAAACGAACAGGCGCTGCCAAACGGATTGCCGGTCTTCCCCATCTACTATGAAAACGATGACGATGCGATGCGGCGGTTCGGTAAGGATTCACGTCTGGTTTTTGTCGCTCCGGCCGACGGTGACTACTTTTTGAGAATACGCGACGCGCGCGGTTTTGGAGGCCCAGAATTCAAGTACCGTATTGATGTCAGGCGCCCCCAACCGGATTTTTCAATCGCCGTCAGCGGTAACAAAATGGCGATGCCAGTAGGAAGTGGGCGAGAATGGAAGGTAACCGCCAAGAGAATAGACGGACTGACTAGCCCCATCTCAATTGAACTTCACGGTCTGCCTGAAGGCTTTGTCGCCACCAACCCGCTCGTCATCGAAGCAGGACAAACGACGGCACTGGGCACCATCTACGCAACCACGAGTGCAAGCGACTCCGGCGAGAGCCCGGACCGTCCGCCGGCGCCCCCGGCGAAGGAATCCGGTGGCGGGGACGATCGTCCTGTAAAGAACGAGCCGATAGGTGATAAGCCTGGAAATACTGAGCCTACCCAGTCAAGCGAAGGCGCGGAACAGGAAGCGGCGGACGCAAATGACGAAAGCCCCACCGAAATCGAAGTCAGCCTTACCGCTAGAAGTGAATTTGAGGGGCGAGAGATTGTCCACCAGCTAAAAGAGAAACTTAAGTTATCCATTGGCGACGCGACCGAAGTTCAACTCCAGCTGGTCGAAGCGGGCGACGGCCGACAGGAAATCACAGAGCTCGCCATACGCCCCGGAGAGACCGTTTCCGCCCGCGTGATCGTCCAGCGCAATGGGACGAGCAGCCGTATTGGTTTTGGCAAAGAGGACTCCGGTCGCAATCTTCCGCATGGCGCCTACGTGGACAACATCGGCCTCAATGGTCTGCTGATTACCGAAGACCAAACGGAGCGCGAATTTTTTATCACGGCCGCCAAGAAGCTAAAACCGGGACGACGGCAGTTCCATCTACGGAGTGATACTCCAGGCAATCCCACCAGTCGTCCCGTCTGGCTGCACGTCCTGCCAGCCAATCCCTAACGCGTCTTGTCCTCAGGACACGACTTACGATGTTACTGATGCGCCGCCCCGCAGGGCGGAAGGACTATCGGTCCAGAAATTCCTTGAGCTGCGCCAGGGCTTCCATGGGATCGGACAGCAGGGGCGTGATAGCGATGGCCAGCAAAATCAAACCGCCAAGCACGAACGGCCATCCTGCTGCGGAACGGGGACAGGAAATCTTCGCTCCACTCGATACGAAGGCGCGTTCAAGACGAAGCCAGGCCTGTAAATTGTGAAGTAGGCCTACGTGCACAACCTGATGAACTCGGGAGGCACCGCTGGGCTCAATCGCCAACTGAATACCGGTGCCGGGCAAGGTGAGGACGTTACCGCTCCAAGCAGCGTCGGGGTCGATTTGCTGGGCAGAGACCAACAACGTGTTGTGGAACTGGAACTCATCCATGCCATACGCGATCAACCGAGGCTTGCAACTGAGCAAGATCATCATCAGCCCCAAGAGGTACAGCACGAACAGCGCCAACCAGACCCACCCGTGCCACCGCGCCGCAGCTTCGCTTGGAAAAAACAGTTGCATTGGGCCAACAGCCACCAGACCACTGGCGGCAATGCCCAGCGTCAGCGTGTCACGCCAACCAGTCGTCACCAAAGGCCGCGTCCGCAATCGAAGTGCACCAACCAAAACAAGATAGACGGCAACAGGAATCGTAGCGATCGCGAGGTGTACGGTGAACATCAGCTCAAACCCTCTGGCGACTCGGTAGCAGAATCATCAGCCGCTGGAATTATGGCAATAACGTTGTCGCCCGGCAAAGGCTCAAATGGTCCTTGGGCCGTGCGAATCTTCAAGCGGCGGTCCGCATCCACGGCAAACAACACCATCGCCCCATCGCCATGCCGCTGCCGAAACTCTTTCATAGTAAAGCTTTCCGTCAATGCTGTTGCTTTGACAACGGCACCCTGCTCAAAGAACCGATCCAAGTCCTGATAGTCCAAATCCGCCTGAAAGAGTAACCGTCCGCGGCGGTTCTCAGGGACACTATGCCAGCGTCCGTGGGATTTCCCCTTGGTCGCCAGCTGGTAGACATGCGCACGTGAGAAAACATGCGTGTATTCCATGGCCGCCAGTGTATTGACTTCATCGCTGGGCGTCACGGCGAAGAAACTCCCGATGCCGGCGAGATCTTGTTCCTCTTGAACGTGCTCGGAGAGAACATTGCCGCACTTGGCACTCAAGCCAGCCATGCGCGCGGCGGTCACATTGCCATAATTGGTATCCACCAGCAACACGCGGATATCGTACTTTTGCAGCGCCTGGGCAATTTCGCGAACCCACCTGGAAGCTCCCGCAAATAAGACACCTTGTGGATTGGCATCAGCCAGTTCCAATTTGCGTGCCAGTGGCCCGGCCCCCAAACCGCACATAGTGACAGTGCCCAAGATAACCAGGAAGGTGACCGGCGCGAGCAAATCTGCTTTCGCAAAAATTTCTGGTGGGGCGGCCCCGCTGTCGAGCCCGACCAGTTTGAGGCCGAAAACGCTGGCCACCGAAGCTGCAACAATACCGCGCGGTGCCACCAGCCCCACAAAGAGTCTTTCCTTCGCCGGCCATCGATTGCCCAGCGTGCCCAAGTAAACCGATAGGGGACGAACCAGGAAGACCAGCAGCAGCACAAAAGGGATTCCCAGCCAGCCTATCTCCGCCAGCGCGCTGAGCTGCAAACGCGATCCGAGAACGATGAATAGACAACTAATCAGTAGGACTCGGAGGTGCTCTTTGAATTCCAGTACGTGCTCAACACTCACGTAGCGTTGGTTGGCCAAGCAGATACCGAGTATCGTGACCGTGACCAGCCCCGACTCCTCACGCATCTGATTGCTGCTCCAGAATGTGGCCAAAGCAACTACCAAGAAAAAGACACCATGCAAGAAGTCGGGGATCCAGTAATTCCTCAGAGTGACCACCAACAAACAGGCAGCCAGACAGCCCAACAGCACTCCGATCGCCAGGGTCTGCAGGACGATCCAAGAAACCTCCATCCAGGAAACCGACGCCGAGTGGGCGATGATCTCAAAGGTCAGGACGGCCGCTACGGCTCCTATCGGGTCGATCAAGATCCCTTCCCACTGAAGAATCTGGCTCACGCGCCGGTCGGGACGAATCTGCCGTAGCAGAGGACCAACGACGGTCGGTCCCGTTACCATCAAAATAGCGCCCAACAACGAAGCCAGTTGCCAGCTAAATCCAAGTAGATAGCGACTGAGTACTGCGGTCAGGCCCCAGGTCACTAGCGAGGAGATGGCGATCAATCGAAGCACAACGCCCGCGCCATCGCCAAGCTGACTCCAGCGCAACGTCAAACCGCCTTCAAACAAGATCACCGCCACCGACAGCGAAACGATCGGGAAAAGCAACTTCGGGCCAGCCGTCTCGTCACCATCGACTAGCTGAGCAAAAACCTCGTCCGGAGAAATCCAGATCCCCAGGCACAGCCCAAAACCGAGCAGCAGCAAAATGCTCGGAATCTGCAATCGCCATGCTAGCCATTGCGCAACGACCCCAAGCAGCGGTACGAGGACCAGGAAAAACGGAAATAACTGCTCTTGCAAATGAATTCCCTTATTCGGGTCCTTGGCTCTGAGCGGAGTGAGCGAATTCCATAGTAGGTCAGGCTTCGTGCCATTTTCATTAGCTGCCGTCGTTTTCCGTAAGAGGTTATGCGAAGGAGACGATCCAGCAAAGGTTCAGTCGTAGGGAAGATAGTGAAAAAAGTGATCTTAGGGCACTGCGTCCAAAGGAATCGAACGGGCTTGGCCGTCCGAGCGATTCGCTCACCAAGGCAGCTTATGCAGGTGCTAAACTTCGTACGGGCGCCTAGTGCTTGTAGCAAACCGTCTATGCAAGGCGCTTTTGAACCAGTCCCACTGCGATGCGGGTGAAACATGCCGACGAGCACTGCCAGTCCAGCAGCCAACAAGCTACCCCCGAGCCACTCCACCAGTGCCTTAGCTGACAACGACGCAGGCCGCCCTGAAAGCCGAGTCGATGCGAGCCTCGACCAAACCGTCAAGCTGCTCAGTAGCGCGATCGAGGAGACGGCCATTGAGCTCACGATTGTCATTCCAGTCTATAACGAGCCGGTAACCGTCTTGGAGATCGTCCAGCGCGTCCGGCAACTCCCCATCTCGAAACAAATCGTCGTCGTCAATGACGGCA
This sequence comes from Pirellulaceae bacterium, assembly GCA_028281725.1. Lineage (GTDB taxonomy): Bacteria > Planctomycetota > Planctomycetia > Pirellulales > Pirellulaceae > Aureliella. Next base: position 10,590 of record JANQJJ010000283.1, read on the forward strand.
GCAGTGACGACACACCAGCGAGCCTGCGCCAGCTCGACGGACTGGCCGACGTCGAGGTCCTGCATCATGAAATCAATCGAGGCAAAGGCGCAGCGCTTCAAACCGGGTTCCGGCGTGCCCGAGGCAAGTTCGTAATCGTTCAAGATGCCGACCTGGAGTACGATCCTCAAGACATCTTGAAGGTCATCGCGCCGCTGCAGTCGGGTGACAGCGAAGTCGTCTACGGTTCGCGCTATCTGGTGCAGGCAGAACAAGATCCCTCCCGTCTCCATCGATTTGGAAACTGGGCGCTGACCGCGTTTTCCAACTCGCTGACCGGCTATCGCCTGACCGATATGGAAACCTGCTACAAGGCCTTTCGTAGGGACGTACTCGCCCAAATCGAGATCGAACAATCAAGATTTGGATTCGAACCGGAAATCACCGCCAAGTTGGCTCGCCACAAAGTGCCCATTCGCGAGGTGGGCGTGAGCTACACAAGCCGAAGCCGCGAAGAAGGCAAAAAAATTGGCTGGCGTGACCTATTCAATGCACTCTATTGCATCCTCCGCTACAATCTGCCGGTTTGCCGGTAGCTGCGGTGCATTCACTCGCAGTGCCATCACACTCCGCGCAGCGCTTGGGGCAATGCGTGGCGTGCTCCGCTAGAATTCAAGACCGGATTTCGATCAGAAATTCGTTAAGCACGTTGCTGCCGCACCCGACGCGAGCATAGACTGGGATGTTCAGGACACCCAAGCTCGCTCGTATCGGAGACCGGCCCATGCAATCAACTTCGTTCCGCTCTGCGCAGGCACTCGTAGCCACGCTTGTTGGTTCGTTGCTTCTAGCCGCTGGCGCTCTGGCTGACGAAACACCCCAAGGTTGGCGCAATACCTCGCCACGAGATGAGATTCGCCCTGATTTTATTTATCTACCCGAAGGTGGGCCTAACCGAACGGGCAGCTACGTGATCGAAGCCGACTCGCGCAAGGGGCTTTTCGGATGGTGGGAGACAAAGCGTTCAGTCCAAGGGGGAAAATTCTATCGGTTCTCAGCGCTCCGCAAAACCACTGGCATCGACGTCGTGCGGCGAACGGCCGTCGCCAGAATCCTGTGGCGAGACCAAGATGGTAAAAAAGTTCTGCACGACGAGCCGACGTTCGCCTCATACCGACCTGGTGAGCGACCGCAAGCCGAACCGGAGTTTCCTGTGGACCGACGTCTGACCGGGGACGGCTGGACGGAGGTTTCGGGCATCTACCTCGCACCCTCCGATGCGACTCAGGCCATCATCGAACTTTCGTATCGCTGGGCGCCGGGCGGACGAGTCGAGTGGTCCGACGTTTCGCTCGTCCCGGTCGATCCGCCCACACCGCGCCGAGTCCGTCTGGCTACGGTGCACTACCGGCCGCGCCACGGCGACACACCAGCTGAGAAACGCCAGCTGTTTGCTCCGCTCATCGAACAGGCCGCCCGGAAAAAGGCCGACCTGGTGGTGCTTCCCGAGACGCTGACCTACTACGGGACCCAGGGCACGTACGCCGATTGTGCCGAGCCGATTCCGGGACCATCGACGAACTACTTCGGCCGACTCGCAAAGAAGCATGATTTGCACATCGTCGCCGGTTTACTCGAGCGCGATGGGCACCTGATCTACAACGTGTCCGTGTTGCTTGGTCCCGACGGCCAACTGATTGGAAAGTACCGCAAGGTCACGCTGCCGCGCAGTGAGATCGAAGGCGGCATCACGCCCGGCGACGATTACCCTGTTTTTGACACCAAGTTCGGCAAAGTCGGGATGATGATCTGCTACGATGGCTTCTTCCCTGAGGTCGCTCGCGAACTGAGCAACCGCGGCGCCGAAGTCATCGCTTGGCCGGTGTGGGGATGCAATCCGATGCTCGGCGCGGCTCGCGCCTGTGAAAATCACGTGTACGTTGTCAGCAGCACCTACACCGATGCCTCCTCGGACTGGATGATCTCCGCCGTGTTCAATCAAGACGGTCAGCCGCTGGCCGCCGGTGAAGACTGGGGCGACGTGGTCGTCGCCGATGTCGATCTCAACCAGCCACTGCGCTGGCACAGCTTGGGCGACTTCAAAGCACAAATCGCCAGGCACCGGCCCCCGGTAACGCCAGCCGAAAAATGAAGTCCGAAGAGGTCGCGCCCCCTAAGTCCCCCTCGACCAGTAGCCCCGTGGGCACCTCAGCTACCGTTTGCCTCAATCAGGAAGCGGAGAATGCTATTGGCATTACAATGGCAGGCCGAACAGCTTGGCGGCATTGGAACGGTAAATTTTTTCGAGCACGGGCTCGGGAAGAAAGATGCCGTAGATCATCCAGAAACCCTGACGATGATGGGATTCGGCGGTGTCGAAGTATTCGTCGTCGGTCTCCATGAAACGGTAGTATAGCCTGTACGCATCGGCTTTCGGCGTTGTGTCGGTGCCAAACAGAATTCGGTCTTGGTACTTGATGAAAAATCGGCGGCAACTGTACGGTTGGCGTCCCAGCTCCGAGATACGAGCATCAATGTCAACAACGAAGTTAGGATACTTGTCGAGCCAGGTGCCCACCGTTTCCAGGTCTTCCGGATTGTTGCCGAAGTGGGCACCGATAAACGTGGTCCCAGGATGTTTGGCGATTACCCGATTGCGTTGTTCCAGCAACTCTTCGCGCGAAGGATACTGGTCGCCGAAAAAAAGCCAGTTGGGATGTTGGTTCAGTTCGTGCCAGCGCTCGTTGTAGCGATCCAGTGGCGTGAAGAATGCCGCGGGATCTGCGGTGTGAATCATGACCGGCTTATTCATCTCGCCGCACAGTGCCCAGATCGGGTCGAGACGCTCGTCATCAATGCCCAGCAACTGGCCGTCGCGGTCGCGGTACGACAGCCCCAGCGATTTATGGAACTTCAGCCCTTTGGCTCCCGCTTCAAAACTTTGGCGCAAGCGCTCGGTTTCGCGTTGCGACCAACCGTCGTCATCGAATCCCTGCAGGTTGATTAACGCGAACGTCAGAAATCGACCGGGGTGCGCCTCGTCCAGAGCGGCGATCGTTTCCTTTAGCTTGCGGTCCCATCCGCCATCCAGATTGACGACCGTGCGGACACCTGCTTCATCCATCTCGCGGAGGTAACGCCCGACTCGCGCTTCGGTCAACGTGGCCGCGCCACCACCGAGATGATTGTGAACGTCGATCACCGGGAACTTGGGCAGGCTGATGCGAGTCACCTTGGTCTTCAACATCGACCGAGGTTGCCAATCACGCAGCTTCAGTTCCCGTATGTCCTCAGGCCGGGAACTGTCGGCCTGACTCGCCTCCTGGCCCAGCCCCGTACGGCCGGCCACCAGGAGCACCAAGACAACCCCAAGCCGCGTACCAGGTCGTATTATCATGAGCATGGATGTTTCCGCCCGAGATTCAGTTCTGAATGTAGATGTAAAGCTTGCCAAGTGGAACAGCGTTCCATTCATTGAGAATAGACTATCCAGCCAGGTGACGCCTGGAAACGCTCACTGGTCACCACCCTACTCAAACACCAGGGTGCCGAAATTGTTGAAGTCGTGAAAGCTGGGGCCTACGCGAGCCCAATCCCATCCGGAGACTTGCTGGTCGTCGTAGTCTACTCGATAGAAATTCGCTCGCCACTGAGTGCCCGACGTCGGTGGCACGTTTTGCAAAGGCTCTAGCAACTGGTACGGGATGAACACTTCCGCTCGCCAACCTTTCACCTTCGCCATCGATTCATTCGCGCCGCCACTGGCGGACACCTTCTTCACGATCTTGCGATCTCCTTCGTAGTGCCACGGCCTCCAGCCTAAGAATTTCCCGCCGAGATTGGGCACCAAAATCGGCAGTTCGTATCCTAGAGGTGAGATCTCGTACTCGAAGTAGACCGGATGCTCCTCGCTAGTCCAAAAGAAACACTCAAAGACGTCCTCGTTCCACAGATCCAAGAAATCTTCCTTCATCGTCGCCGTGAGCGTCTGGTCGCTTCCGTCAAACAAGACATAGACACCGCGCTCGGAGTAAAGCATTTTGAATCGCGCGGTGTAGTCGTGTTGAGCGCCAGGCCGCAGGTGTAGAGGTACCCACTCCGCCGACTTCCATGCTTTCGCGTCTCCGTTGCCTGTGATCGTAAAATCTTCGCAACGTGGGACAGCCAGGCGCGGTTGCTCCTCGGCTGTGGCGCGCAGGTGGAAAACGCAGGCAACCAAGATCGTTAGAGCAGCCGATACACAGGGGCCAGTTCGATGGCGACAACCGATAGAGTAGAGCATTTCGTTTCTCCAGCTGTAACAGAATCGCGAGTACCATTCCAAACTCGGTAGCATGTTGTGGTAGCCTATTGTGTCTGGCCAAACGTGGCGTGGGAACCTGCGCGACGAGTTTTTCGGAATCAACTGATCCGCTGCAGCCTAAACAGTCAACCATGTCGGGTAGAGAAGAAGAATCGTGATCCTCGCTGCGACGAACCTTTTGACCCTACCGGACTACGTGGTCATCGCCCTGTATCTGCTGGGCACGCTTGCGATTGGAATTCGCATTGGCATGCGTCTGAAGACCGGGACTGATTTTTTCCTCGGTGGACGACACTTGCCGTGGTGGGCAATCGGCATGTCGCTCGTGGCCACCGATATTGGCGGCACAGATATCATCGGTGTCGGCGGTGCGGCCTATAGCCACGGTCTGGCGGTTGCCAATTTCGAATGGATCGGCTGTGTGCCGGCCATGATCGTGGGCGCGTTCGTGTTCATACCCTTCTTCTATCGTGCCGGAGTTTACACGATTCCCGAATTTCTGGAACTGCGTTACAACGCGGGCGTCCGTTCGGTGATCGCGGTCTGCTGGCTGGCGTTCATGGCCTGCAATCTGGGAATCATGTTACTCGCTTCAGCCAAAATGATGTCAGCAGTTTTCGGCTGGCACGCCATCGCCTGCATTCTGGTAACAGCTTTTCTAGTGGGCATG
>JANQJJ010000434.1 GCA_028281725.1 Pirellulaceae bacterium
GCCAACGATACAACTCGATCGATCTGATCGTAAATCAGTTGCGGCCGCGGGACGCGCCTAAGCTGCCAATCTTGGGTGAGTTCCAGTCGCCTTTCATCAATCAACCCGTTGTAGATGGGGTCGCCGAGTTACGCGGCATCCCCCTCCGTTTTGGTCAGTCGGCTGTTCTACAACACGACGATTTTCGATTTGCATCGGAGGAGGGACAAGACAAGGGACAAATTCAATTCCAACTCGATGATAAGCAGCCCAAGCGGATAACCGTCCATGCGGTGCCTCACGCGCAGCCGCATGACGACTGACCTCCCCTCACGCTCCTGAGTTGAAATGGCGAGGGCGTTCAAAACGCGCACGTCATGGTCGCGCCGTGTCGCGTAAGAAACTGGCGATGGTGGTATTGAATTCCCGGGGTGCTTCCAGTGGCGTCAGGTGGCCTGCCGATGGCAAGCACTTGAAAACGGCACCTGGAATCTGCTCTGCCCACCGACTAGTCGCGGCGGGAGGAGCCAGTTCGTCTTCTTCGCCAGTCACCACCAGCGTTGGTAGCGTGAACTCCGAGAGGCGATCCGTGAAGTCTGCTCGGTCCGCCATGGCTCGCTGGGCTGCGGCTACCGACTCGGGAGCTGCGCTGCGCATGATTTCCTCCACCCGCGCCGTTAACTCCGGGGAATTGGCCCTAGTGCCGGCGCCGAGCAGCTTGGGCAACATGCCGGAAACTGCTGGCCATGTCCCTTGGGCCACGGCGGCTTCCGCCATGGCCAACCTTCCTTGACGAGCCGACTGCGTGTCGCCGCCCGGCTTGGTGTTGGCAAGGATGATCGCTGCGAGATGTCTTCGGTGACGCTGCCAGTACTCCAGGGCGACATATCCTCCCATGGATAGTCCGCACAGATGGATGCGCGTCTCGGCGGCCAAGTGGCTACGCACGGTTTCGATGTCGTCGGCCAAATCTGCCAGCGAAACCTGCGGCTGCCCGAGTGTTGACATGCCGAAACCCTGCAATTCAGGAACGATCACGTGAAAGTCACTCGCCAGTGCGCTCCACTGGAATTGCCACATGCGTCGGTCGAGCGGGAAGCCATGGAGCAGAATCAGAGGCGGGCCGCTGCCGGCCGCCGTGATCGAAATGGTATTTCCTCGCGGAGCAAGCAACGAAATCGTATTGGTCAAAAAAGATCTCCCGTCATCAAACGCCACAGCCATTGAACAAACAACACGATCAGCAACAAGATCAGCGCCCGCTCATTCCACCATGTCCAGGTGGAGAAGAAACGCCCCGGGACCGCCAACAGGTGTGCCAAGGCAAGTGGTATTTGCGACGCAACAAAGGCGAAGACCAGTAGGCTGGCGGGATTCAAACGCCAGGCGCTCTGAACATCACCATGGGCGAGATGGATAAAACTTCTCGTCAGGCCGCACCCTGGACAGTCGATTCCAAATCGAGTGTGCATCGCACACGTTTCGGGTATCGGACGATCCAGTCCGGGCAAAAGGACTTGTCGATCGCTGCCGACGGTCATTAGACAGGCGATCGCTAAAATACCCGCCGTACCCAGCAGCCAGATCAGGCCGGCGACTTTTGAAATGGGCCGGCGCGGCGGAGCAGCGATCTGGGCTGCTTCTGCTTCGGCGCTGGGAAGAACGAATGCCGGTGACGGCGCCGATTCGGATGGCTGATTAGCGGTCACTATCGATGGTCGATTGAAAGGCGGTCGTCGGATTGGAGTTGATCTGCGTTTCAGATATCTTGCCAATAGTAGACTGACCAATTCTAAAAACGAAAAACCAGAGCACAAGAATCACAGCCAACAACGTGCCCAGTTCGACATAACTCTCTAGCTGTAATCTGGCACCCAGCTCGGTCACGGGGCTGGCAACGAAACTACTGCGTTCCTGGACGAGAACCCACAGATCGCTCTTGGATCGCTCCGCGTCGGACGACGCATTACGAACTCGTGGCAACCGCACCTGCTGCGTGGCAGCAATCCAGTTTTCCGCGTACTGCTCCCCCCCTTCGAACTCGGCCGCTGGATCGAGATAGTCGACGATGCCCTCAGACGACCGGAGTCGCAATAGCAGCCTCGACTCGATTTTCGGAACGACATCCACGCCACGCTCGGTCTCGGCTCGCTGTTCCATCAAACGTAAGAACGGATGTTGCAGCAACGTTCCCTGTTGGTCCCCGATTCGGCCGTCAACCAAAGCGGCAAATCGAGAGGATGAGTCCTCACCGGGTGACTTGGCAAGCAGTTCAAAGTCGCCCAAATTGATCGTCAGAACGAGCACGCCAATAGGCCGGGCGTCGCCTCGCGGAGTCTCATCGTCTTGCATGTCAGCCGTGTCCCATACCGGCGAACTGATTCCCACTTTCCATTTGCCCGTCGATGTGCTTCGAAATGAAGCCGACAGATGCGTGTGCCGCGTCGGTTCAAACTCGCCGCGCGGCGCGGTCTCCTCGCCATCTTCTCGCTCTCCGGTGAAGTAGCTGCGGTAGGCAAAGTTCCGGCCAACGGGACTTTGGGCCAGCTGTTCTTGGCGATTTGAGAAGGTGATCGCCAGGTTGGTACCGCGTGCCTCGTTGATAAACAGACTGTTAAAGATGGCTGCCCCGGAACCGTCCCCCTCCTGCGCAATCATCTCGTCAAGTCGTGTGCGGAGGTAGGCTTCCAGTTCCTGACGATCCGCGGCGTCGCGCAAGGCTGCCCGAGCGGACGGATGATCCTGACCATCAGCAAGGACCGCGAGCCACGGCTCTCCCGACGAACGCGTCTGCGACAAAACCTTC
>JANQJJ010000239.1 GCA_028281725.1 Pirellulaceae bacterium
GTTCAAGGCAACGAGATTCACCCTCCTCGTGGGGGTGCCAATAGTTGGGACGAGCACCGTCCGACGCGGAGCGATCCAGACAATCATCACCCCGGCGGTCCCCAAGCGATTCACCTGGCCGAAAGTGCCGGCAATCACGTTTTTCGATTCAATACGGTCTACTCCGATGATGAGCATCAGTTCAACGACATCTTCGGAGCGGCGCGGAACCACGGCCGGACAGGCTTTCCCAATAGCGACTCGGACATCTACGGCAACTACCTGAGTCACTGTTGGGATGATGCCATCGAATCGGAGGGGGCCAATCGTAACGTACGGATCTGGGGGAACTTCACTACCCGCTCGTTCGTCAGTATCGCAACGGCATCCACCTCTATGGGGCCTCTGTATGTTTGGAGAAACGTCTCGGGAATCAGTCGTCGGTCTTTTTCCGGCGACCCGAGCGAGACACAAGGCGCGTTTCTCAAGCATAGTGACCGCCGGGGAGGCGGGCGGATTTATGTCTTTCACAACACGTTGCTTCAACCGCCGAAATTGCTGCCGGACGAAAAATCGCCGCTGGGATGCGGCATCGGTTTGGGATGGGGAGGGCCCATCTCGAATGTTTTTTGTCGCAACAACATTCTGCACACTGCGAGCCCAGTTGCCGTGAACGACCGCAAACTGGATCGTTTAAGCAGCTATGACTACGATCTCTACAGTGGGCGCATTCACGCAGCGGAAGGAAACGAACTGCATGGAATCCGTGGCGAGCCGAAGTACCGTTCTGAAGAGCCCGTTTCACGGCGTACCGGTTTGGATCTGAGCCTGGCGAGTGACTCGCTCGGTTTCGATGCCGGTACACGATTGCCTAACTTTAATGATCGCTTTACGGGCCGAGGGCCCGACGTTGGGGCTCATGAAGCGGGAACGAAGCCCCTGCATTTCGGCGTACAGGCTTTTAAACGAATGAAGAAACGATAACCCTGAGAGGCTTACGAGCGTGTCCCACTCGGCCGGGCAGTGCCGGTTCTCAGCCTATCAGATCAGGTGGGAGCCGAGTGCTTCTTTTAGCGTATCGTGCGAACAGCTGGCGAATTCGGTTCGACGGGGCTAGAGACCAGCTTCGCCTGTTCGATGAGTCCTTCGACCGTGGGCTTGACGACATCTGCGGGAAGGGCATAAGACGTGACACGTCCAGCTCGAGCAATGTTGAGCCCAACGACACGGCCATCGAGGTTGACCAAAGGACCACCGCACTGGTTCGGTTCGAGCACCGTGTCATGTAAGAAGACGCGGCCGAAGCCCGTGGCCCGCGCGCTGACGCGACCGTTGACTTCCATCTCCGTCTCATCGAGTAGTTCGTCAGAGAGGTCCATCAGCCTGGCATCGATATCGAATTTACGGTCGGCCCGATTGACACCCAAGTGAACGGGTTGGCCACCGTATCCATTCGCAATGACGCTCAGGAATTCACCACGGCTGTAGACCTCTCGGCCATTGACCTGGTAGATGCTATCTCCAATTTTCAGTCCGGCATCATCTGCGCCGCTGCCTGGCAGAACGAGCGTGATGGCAGCGCCTTCAGAGGAATCGACCAAGCGTACGCCGAGAACAGCCTTGGATTTGCCAATCTGCTGTATGCCCGAACTGACCACTCCCACTGCCGAAGGTGTCTTTCTCAGGTCGGTTGTCGCTAACCAGTTGCCTCGGTTTGGGATTCCGGAAGTATCCCAACGAATGGTTGGTAGGCCAGATTCGTCGATCCTTAGCAGCGCCAAGTCAATCTCGTTGAGCACGCTGACGACTTTGGCGACGTACTGATGACTATTGTAGATCCGACAATCCACTTGCCCGGTTTCAGGCAACTGACTGGCCTTGGTCACAATCCAGCCATCAGCTGCGACGATCGCGCCGAGCGAAATCTGTTGGCCCTCGGAAAGTAGCTGGACCGTGCCCTTCCGAGTGTCACTGATCGCTTCCCGGAATGCGCCGAGCATGATGAAGTTACTGCGTTGGTTGGAACGCCGACGATTGAAGCCTCGATCAGACGAAAAATCTGGACGGTAACTAGAGTGTTTACTCGGCTCCTGAACGAACTGCGCAGCGTTTTCATCTAAAGTGTTTTCATCGACGGCGTTGGCATCTGCGACGTTTTCAGCCGAAGCATCCGTGGCGCCCTCAGATGATGAGTCCGTACCGGTCGGTGCATCCGCCTGAGAATGGTCCGTGGGGACGGGAGCATCCTGGATCCAGTTGGTCGAAAGCGTTCCCAGGGCGAGCGCGAACAGAACAAGACATGCGGAACCAAAGTTGGAATGCCGGTTTTTCACGATGCACTTTCACTTGAGATTCATGCGGATCGTGGTCGTCTCCCTACTGACCACTCCTGTTGGATGGGACGATGCGGACTTCTATTCTAATCGAAAACTTGGAAATCGTGTCAGCACGATCGATTGTGCGGGATAGTTTCTGGGGAGGATCAGTTTTGTGCGACGCCGACCGTTACCGGCAGCCGCAAGATCTGTTCGCCACGTTTGAGTGAGAGGACGATCACGTCGCCGGGCATGCTTGCCTCGACGCCGAGCCTCAGTTCCTCGAACGTGGTGATTTCCACTCCATCGAAGGTCAGGATAAGATCACCGGCCTGGATTCCTGCTTGGTGCGCAGGACCTCCTGGATCGACTGACTCGATGATCGGAAGGTCGTCGGCGCGAATTCCGCTGACTCCAATGACCGGTTGGTATCCCGGCAGGATTCCCCAAACTTCTTTTCGAACCATACGGTCCCAATCGGCGGCGAAGACGTCGATCGGAACGTGCATGTTATCTTCAATTCGGGTGCCGATTCTCGAGTGAACGCCGACCAGTTTCCCCTCGAGAGTAAATAGCGGACCGCCGCTATCGCCTCCAATCAGGGCGCAATCGGTGAACAGGGTGTGAGCCCCTTTTTCGCCGCGTTTCTTGTCGATAGCCAGGATGCGTCCCACACGAATGACTACACCTCGATCCCTCTTCCAGCCGCCGGGATGTCCGGCAGCCACGCACCACTGGCCTTCTTTCAAATCGCGGCTGCGTCCAATGGTCGCGTAAGGCCAGGGAGTCGAACGCTCCTCGACAATCTTCAATAATCCGGCATCTTTGTTTCGGTTCATGCCGAGAGTCCGAGCACGCACTCGCGTGCCGTCGCTGAGAATCACCCAAGCGTCGCGGTCTTTGCCACCGGCCACATGTGCGGCTGTCAGCACGTAGCCATCGGCAGTAATGATGACGCCGCTGCCTTGGGCCGCACCTTGTTGAACGTTGACGCAGACCTGCTCAATCGCTTCGGCAACTCGCGACTGTTGCAGTTCGAGTGCCTTGAGTTCTTCGAGCGTGGATGGCTCGCGACCGTTGAAGACTTCTTTCAAGCCTCGTGCCAGAGCCAAGTAGGTAACGCCATCTTCCGATTTGGCTGAGGAGGGCGTGACAGCTTTGAGCGTACTACGTTGCGGCGAAGTCGATTGTACGGCTGGGACTTGCTCCTGCGCCATCGCGGAGCCGGGTATCGCCATTGGAAGAATCAGCGCCAGGGCCAGGGCGCCTAGAGCCACCAAGTCATGTGGCCTTGGCAGGCGAGTTCGGCAAGTGGTGCGGCGGCAACTTGAGCCTTCCTG
>JANQJJ010000514.1 GCA_028281725.1 Pirellulaceae bacterium
TGACCAGAACCAGCTCCTGCGAGATCGAGTTCTGGCCAGTCCACGATCCGACCCTGATCGAGGGCAGCCGTGAGATCCGGCTCGATGCCTACCGCGAGCTGCGCGACCACCTCTCCGAGCGTTTGCGCGCGCGCTTTCCACCGGGGCCCAATGCGCTGACCTGGTCGTAATCAAGTGCGGCCACACCGGAGTTATTCCCCTTGGGCACTTGCAGCTTGATCACCAGATTAGGATCAGAGAGCTGTGCTAACGTAATCGGATCAGTCGCCGTGCCCTCTGGAACGAGTGCACTAAAGTCCGCCGAGAACGGTTGGTATGCCATGGTGAGCGTTCCGGTGGCCATCCACTCGGCGTCCCCAATCGCAAGGCCGTATTTGAACGTGGCGTCACCGCTGAACATGGGGAAATTTAAGATTTGCCGCAACCGGGCAAAGACGCGCAGGCCGGTCGAACCTGTCAGATCGACAGCCGGCGAATAATCGGCAATCCCCCACCCGGGCAAATCGAAATTGGCAACGTGTGAGCGCCCCTCACCGACGACTCCGTATGTCTGTGTGCCCGAGTCGGTCGTCAAAGGACCAACCGAAGACCAACCGTCGTTGCCACCGGTAAACGCAAACAGCACGGTATCCGCATGTGCATAAACGCCTGCCATGCTTAACAATGCCAGAATGCATCGCATCTTGGTTCGCATCGTGTCCACTCCTCTTCATCCGATATGAGGCATCGTGATCCGCCTCAAATGAAGTGACTAACAAGCCGCAGCCTTCTGCATGGAGCGTCAACGCCTCGAAGTTGACGCAACGAACTTGCCCGCTTGCGACATACGTGACGCATCAAAGGGCACACCGCACGCTCGCCCGATATAGTTGGAATTTTAATTAAGGCCTTTCATTTAATCAACCCACTTTTTCTTCAAGCCGGAAAATCGCGATAAGATTATCATTTTCAAACACTTATGGGTTATCAAGAAAGGTGCGGGCACGAGTGGATCGCATGCTCCCTTCCTGATCGAGATTGGCCGTTGTGTATGCACCACCTTGGGCTCGTACTGGGCCGTCCAACTGAGTTCAGCTATGGCTAGCAGACTCAGACTCGGCACCCCAGTTCAGCCCCGGGATCATCAGACCAACTCGGAGATGAGGCTGTCAGGGACTATCGTGCAGCCAAGCAATGGTTGCCATGCAGCGAGTGGCGTTCAGACGCATCACGATAGAAATCACAGCGCCTTAGGCTGTTGTGCACATTTTGTGCATGTCTCACACGGGACTTGCGGCTGTCAGTCGAGGCTCGCAATGCCAAACGCATGATCACGAGAGATTGTAACTCATGAACTAAAAAAGACTTGTGCGCAAGCAGCACCAATTAGCCCAGCACCACTGAGAGCCCAAGCTGAGAATCCCCCCTCTCTCCGCTTTGCTTCGTTCTAAAAGAACGGCCCAAGCTCTGAGCTATCATGCAGACGCTACGTCTGGACTAGAGCGGACCACCGATTGACTTATGAGGTAACTCTAGAATGCCGGGACCTCTTACCGAGATCATCTTAACTGATGGTCGGCTTCAGCTATGGTCAATCCGCACGAACTTTGGCGCGAACAGAACTGAGATTTTGTCATGGTCAGTGAGAATCGCGGCTCAACAGAGAGAAAAGAGCAAATGGGTCAAAACGCCACTGTTCATGGGTAGGTCGCGGGTTCAAATCCGGCCACTGGCGATCTGACTAGCAGCGGAAGCCCTAAGGTTCCTCTCGAGCTTCAACCGGTGACAACGTGCGTTGCGTTCCGCCCGCATAGCGGTAGAGATAACGGGGGAATCCAGTGCTGTATCGTCGCGGCAGGCTGGCTAAGGACGCAAATGATTCGCCGAAATCTTCGGCCAGGACATAATCGTCAGCGACCGCGCCGAACGTATCGCTCGGCACAAGCTCTGCGTTCATGAACAGGTAAGCCGTGCCACTGGAGGGCTTGAGCCGAGCCAAGTATCTCTCGAGTTCGGCTGGCAACCAGCGATGCCCGGACTTCCGAACGAGATCCATCAACGCCACCCAATGTAAGGGCGGCTCAAGGCGCCATTCGCCCGGCAGTTGACCCAGCGATGATCCGCATACCGGGCCATCCAACTCATTCAGCATGGTAATCATGTCGTCGTATGCGGCGTGAGCGCTGGCCGGCGTCCAGTAACGTGAGGGAGGATAGAACAATAGTCCGAATGTAACGGCCACAAACACCCAAGGCACGACTTGTGACTTGGGCTGGCTTTGTGTCCAGCTGTGCCCGCTGATTAGTCCCATCACGATTAGAAATGTACCGACCGGTGCGAATACATTGTTGAGTGATCCACTATCCATGGCGCCCAGCAACCCCATCAAGCCCGCCGCGATTACTTGAACGTGCCAAATCGAGATGGATTGTCTGGGTCGTCGGAGCGTAACGAACCACGCGCCGACAATGAGAAGTGCGAGCGCCCCAAAGTGTCGCGCAAGATACAGCGCGTAACGCTCCACAGTCCCTCGGTGTAGTTGCAACCACGTATGGGGCATTTCGAAGGTGTAGAAGTGAAAGTGTGAGCCGAACAGCCAGCGCTCGGCACCCCAATACAGGCCCGGCCCCAACGCAGCCGCCATGAACCAGCACCACCATGCCCCTCGCCATCCGCCACGCCACGTAAGATACAAAACACCGCCAACGACGAACCAGGCTCCGTGTTGCTTGAACCAGAACCCCGCAGTCAGAATCACCAAGCCCAGGGCGATGTACGCCGGATAGCGCGACTGCGTGAGAATCCAGGAACCGATCAGGCCACACGCAAGCAAGCAGCTATCGGCATGAGCGGTATCCAGGTAGGCGTCCATGGCTCCGTAAGCAGCCGCCAGCAATCCCACACCGATGCCGCCCCATACGCAAGACTTCGTTTGCTCATACACCGCCAGGAAAACACCCAGCAATGCGACCAGGTAACCCAGTACGGCCGGGAGCCGCAGGGCCAGCAGACTATCGCCCGCAATCACGACGAAAGGAATCGCGACATAGTAGTAAAGCGGGTTGTATGCGAGAGCGACGAAATCAGGCGATGGAGCAGGATAGAGTACCTGGCCTGCGCGAATTCGCGTCAGATGCTCCCAAACTAATCCTTCCATCGTCTCTAGAGCAAGCGGGAACTGGAGGTGATTCCAGATCAGCCCCAGCAGAATCAGGATCTGTAAGGCTGCGTAGCACGCCAGCATGATCCGGAACGCGCGCGCCATCGGCCCGCATCCTCCTGTCACGCGGTGATCTGGGACCACGCCTTCATTGTGATTCGGTGATGCTGACGATTCAAGATCAAGCCAAGCTGGCCGGCACGAATCCAATACGGTCCAGCATTCACGACTCGGAGAAGATGATGCGTGTGGGTGTGGACCTCCGTTTGCGCACGGGTTCTCAGGCAGTTCCGATTGGCCAGATTGCGCGGACACCGACCGTCACACACGTGTAACCGTCATCGATTACTTATCAGTTCGATGTGACCGAATTTGGCACTTCCACAGAATCAACCGCACACCAGACGAATGAGACCGAATCGACGGGCCGCCGATGTGCCGAACCAGATTCAGCGTGTGAAGAAGGGTGTCTTGGGAGTAGCCGTCCGTCTGTCAGCATGAGCTGAAGCTCAGGGATCAGCACGATCCTTCGAAAGGCCGATCTTGCTTAAAATCAATCAATCCGAGCTAGCGATTCATGACGGACCAAGTTGATACCGACGACTCATCGAATTGTTTGCGCCATCGGCGCTAGACTTGTTCTATAACGGCCATGGGCTGCACAGGCGTGCCCGGGCGACTGGCAATCCGGGCGACTGTTCGTAAATGGGTTGATTGCCATACCCTTTGGAGGTAAGAATGAATGTGAATCGGAACGAGGTCTTGCGTTCCAAAGGTCCAGGGCACCTTTTCTTTCTATTTAAGTGACAACGACGTCAGATGACTTTTTCGGTTTAAGTGAATCGTTTTTGTATTGATATTCGTATTGTATGCAACAGCGGGGAGCTCTCATGGCGAGTACACCCGTCGTCTTACCCAGCGATCAGAACAGCAGTGGACGCAGTCTGGGGGCAGAGGAACTTCGCTACCTCAAAAAAGCGATTGAGTCGGGCACGCTAACGAGCACCAAGGGCACGTTCGTCAAACAACTGCAGACGGAATTCGCGAGCTATTTGGGAGTAAAGCACGCATTTGCCTGCACGTCTGGATCGGCGGCTGTCCACATTGCTTTGGCGGCCATCGACACGGAGCCGGGTGACGAGGTAATCACCACTGCGATTACCGACATGGGGGCGTTAACACCGGTTGTGTATCAAGGCGCCATCCCGGTCTTTGCCGATGTCGACCCGCATACATTTAACGTCACCGCTGAAAGCATCGATGCCCGCATCAGCGAGAAAACCAGGGCGATCATCGCGACGCACCTGTTTGGTAATCCGTGCGATATGCAAGCGATCAACCGGGTGGCACGCAAACACGACCTGCCCGTCATCGAAGATGCCGCACAAGGTTATGGTGCTCGCGCTCAGGGCGAACTGGTCGGCTCACTCGGTACCGCAGGTTGCTTCAGCCTCCAGCAGGGCAAACACATCACCACCGGCGAAGGCGGCCTGGTAGTCACCAACAACGATGCTTTGGCCCGGCGAATGTTCCTGTTCATTAACAAGGCTTGGGGCTACGGGGATCCGCAGCCGGATCACTACTTCCTGGCGTTGAACTACCGCATGAGCGAACTCGACGGAGCAGTCGCGCTGGGGCAACTCGAAAAACTTACCAGGCTATGTGAACATAGGATCGCCATGGCGACACACCTGAGCGCGGCGCTGTCAGACGTTCCGGGTATAGAAACTCCGGTCATCCGTATAGGAGACACGTTCGGTTGCTGGCGTTACACCCTAGGCGTTGACGCAAGCGTGCTCCCGGGCGGCGCGGTCGGCCTCGGACACGAATTGAAAGAGCTTGGCGTTCCGTCGGCCCCACGCTACATCCAAAAGCCTGCGTTCCAGTGCAAGGTTTTTCGTGAGCAACGAACGTTCGGCGAAAGCCATTGGCCGTTCCCACTCGCACGGCCAGAAGCGGTGGATTATTCGCCTCAGCGTTTCCCCGGCACCTTCGCTGCACTTGCACGGGTCCTTGTATTGCCCTTCAACGAGCGGATGCAAATCGAGCACATCGAGCACATCGCTCATTCTGTCCGACGAGCAGTAGAGCGGCTCGCCTCCCAGGAGGTGGCCTCATGAAGTCTCCGATGAAGATCGGCTTGATCGGAGCCGGCGCGATCTCGCAAGCGTACATCCAAGCCCTGCGTGAAGTCGACGTGGCGCAGCTTGGTGCGGTCGTAGATCTCTGCCCGGAGCGCTTGTCCGGTTTGACCGAATCTGAACGCTGCATGGGATATGTAACCGTCGAAGAACTCGTGGCGGAAGATCAGTGCGATGCCGCGATTGTGTGCACACCACCAAACTCACACGTCGAGATCAGCCGGGCGTTGCTGGAAGCTGGCATCCCGGTCCTGTGCGAAAAGCCCCTGTGCTTCCACCGCTGTGATGCGGAGGAATTAATCGCGCTCGCCGAGCGACAGCAGGTGCTCTTCAGCATGGCCACCAAGTTTCGCTTCGTCGACGATGTGATCAAGGCACGTCAGAAGGTACTGTCGGGCGTCGTGGGGGATGTTCAACTGTTGCAGAATGCCTTTACCGCGCGAGTCGATATGTCAAAGCGGTGGAACAGCAAGTCCGAGATCGCCGGCGGTGGTGTACTCATCGACAATGGAACCCATTCGGTCGATCTGGTGCGCTATTTCCTGGGCCCCATCTCAGCCGTGCAGGCCTGCGAGGGACGCCGTATTCAGAACATCCCCGTCGAAGATAATGTCCAACTGATCACCCGCACCTATCACGGCGTGATTGGCACGATCGATCTTTCCTGGAGCCTGAATAAGGAACTGGCGACCTACATCGAAGTCTACGGCTCACAGGGCACAATCCGCGTCGGCTGGAAGAAGTCGGCCTACAAGATGAACTCGAGCAGCGAATGGATTGAATTCGGTTCGGGTTACAACAAGGTTCTCGCATTCCAGAACCAGATCACGAATTTCTGCCGCGCCATCCGTGGCACAGAAGAGGTGATGGTAACACCCGAAGACGCGCTGGCCTCGGTGGAGGTCATCGAGGCCGCATACCAATCGCTGAAGCAGGACCAGTGGGTGCGTCTTAGCGAACGCATCCCAGTCGCATGAGTACTCAGATTCATCCGACGGCGCTCATTGAATCGGGCGTCGAGATCGGTGCCGGGACATCGGTGTGGAACCACGTCCATATCCGCGGCCCGGCCAGTATTGGTGAGCAGTGCATCATTGGTGAAAAGACATACATCGCCTACGGCGTGACCATCGGTAATCGGGTCAAAATCAAC
>JANQJJ010000520.1 GCA_028281725.1 Pirellulaceae bacterium
CTTAGCCATCAGGTATTGGATCGATTTCTTTATCCTCGGCCACAACCGATGGAGGAAATCGCGGTTTGCAGAGGTTTGGTGTTCGCGGTAAACGCGGAGAATTGTTCCTGCCTGTCCATCAGTTGCCTCGCTGCTGTGAATCTCGGCGCGATAGCCTATCAGACCGGAATCCTCGTGAAACGCGATTCCGTAGTCGGTAATCTCCCGAAATGCCCGCTCCAATTCAGGAAAGATCCGGCCCAAGCCCTGCGCATAGTGCCACACGTGAGTACAAGTACCCGGACAACAATCAACCCCCTCCCATCCATACAGCCGGCCGGAATCGAACCAATGCAACATCTGCGTCGCGGCGCAGTTGATCGTAAGAAATGTTCGGTCGAGCAGCCAATGCGGCAACGTGCTGTCGTACCAGGTCTGGTTCCAAAGTAGTGTGTCAGCGATCAAGTCACGATTGTTCGCAAGGAATTCAGCAACGGCGCCCGCCGAATTGAATCTCAGGGCGTAGTGTCGGCGCAATTGTGGGAAATCCTGCAGTTGCGACAGAAAACCTGGCGCAGATTCTACTTCGTGATAGTCGGGAAAGCACCACGTGATCGCGAACTCAAATGTGTGTGACGCATCGGGCGCCAGATTGACGGAGGCACCTAAGGCCCCAACCAACTTCTGATCGAGTGCGTCGACTTGCTCTTGTCCGTCGGTCAACGATTGGACCAGCGAAAACAAGGCGCGCGTGTCAGTCCCGACCGCGATTTTTGGAGCACCGACAATCTGCGCGCCAGGCTCAGGATTCAGTATCGACAGCGCCATCGATCCGTAGCCGTGTAGTTTCTCAATTCCTCCGAGCTTTGGCGCTGTGTCGGTGAAGACGATGTGATCAACGCAAGTGTTGCCCCATGCGCCAGATACGTCGTCGATCACCTGCAATCTCGCCTGCTTGCCAGCAAATTTGCGCACGTCGAAATAGTCCGTACGCATCTGATGGTTGTTCCGTCCCGTTTCCGAAGCTACGATTTCATCGTCCACCATCAGCAGCAGGCCAGTTCTCTGGTTATGCGAACCGCCTGAAATTAGGAATGAAATGTAGTCGCGGGTGATCGTAAAAGGGCTGGAAGTAAGCGTTCCGGTCATCCCGTCGCCAGCTGTGACCTTCTGGTGGATGGGTGCGTCATCTTGCAGCGGGCGCACATTGTGCGAGTTGGCAACTCGCTTTCCTTCGAAGCCCTGTAACTTAATGTAGGTGGGCAGTTCGCCCACCTTGTACGGGCCCGGGGGGAAAGCTTCGCCTTCGGCAGTCCAGCCACTGTACGACTCTCCCTCGAAATCGGCGAATAGGATGTCGGGGCGCGCCTCTCCTCCATCCTCGTCGGAGGCCACAGGCTCCACAGTTTCAACGAGCGAAGCCCGATAGTTCGTCCTAATCAATCGATTCCGCCGGAGCCCCTGCTCCAAATGCGAAACATAGGGGCAAGTGGCGTTTTGTAGCCAGCCAACTAGATCCACCGCAACTTCCGTGTCACTAGCATTGTGAATCGTGAATCGCATGACAGTCGCGGGGATTCCCGAATCTTCGGCTTTAAGTGGAATGAACGGTGAAAAGGCCTCCAGTTGAATCTCGACGGGAATGTCAGCACTCTTGTAGCTCACCTTTCCAACTGGATATTCGCCGCGAAAGGTCACGTCGGGGAAGTCTACGTGATCCAATGCCTTAAAGACCTCGCGGTCCCCATCTTGAACCCTGATGGCAAACCCCTGATCGACGTCGGCTCCATTCCATTTGGAGTACTGTTCGCCGAAAGCTACCGGATTCGCATAATGCCCACCAAGGGTAAAGGCATCGATTCGTTGGCCATGGTCGGGCTCCCGTCTGTAATTGCTCTTGAAAATATCCCAGAGCCAAAGACGTCCATCCCCACCGAGATATAGCTGACCACAGCCAATGCCGCCTACAGGCATACCTATATACTTGAGTTCATCTTCCCAGCCGCGAAATACCTCGGGAGCCGTTCGCTCAGCAAGCGTTTTGAGCCACGCTTCCGGTAGGCGTTTGTCGGGTGGGATTAGCTCTTCGAATCTACTTCGGCTATCAACGATACCCACCTGCGCTTTGCCAAGATGAGACATACCAAATGCCGCAGCACCTGCTCCTGCTATTTGAATCAGTTGGCGACGGTCGAGTTGATCGCTCGAGGGGTTGCAGCAACGCCCTTCCGAGTTGCAACCAGATTGTCTATTGGATTCGGACAACGTTGTCTCAACTCCTATTGGTCAGACACGCATCATGTGTCAACAGTTCACCGCGCAACGGTTGATTAATGGACAACAGCGGCTCAAGCCATTGCAGCATCGAGCCGCTGCTGTCGCTGCCCAGTCCTTCCATGGTCTACTACGGTGCGCTGCGGCAACACCATGCCGCGCACACACCACGCTTAACCCAGTTAGATTCTTCTCCGCACGCTGCAGAGTACCAGCCCGCATACGATCAGAGTCGTTGCAAAGGATGCAGGCTCCGGTACTGAGTATGCTCCAGCTAACGCGTTCGCAAGCGTCAAATTGCCGCCATTGACGTGGTCGCGACGTAAGATCTGCCAGTCGAACAAGTCAACGATGCCGTCGTAGTTAACGTCGCCCATTTGGCGAGTTGTCCAGTCACCAACGCGCTGACCATTGATTGTCTTGCCAGACATCCAGTTCGACGCGAAAACAGAAATGTCGCTATTGTTAACGACACCGTCGAGGTTGACATCCCCTTCGGCAATCGTGATTCCGCCCATCGTTTCCAAATTTGAGATCTCTTGTACGATCCAGCCGTTGTCAACGTTGAGGTCGAGGACTCCCCAATCTTGACCATCACGATTGACGCCATCGCCACCCGCGGCGTCGTCCTGGCCCAGGTTATCGCTGTTATCGCCCCAGACGAAGAAACGAATGTCATCCAGTACTCCGTTGTAAAAGTTCGCGTCGCCCGCTTGAATGGCGCCTATCGTCAACGCTGTTGCATCACCCGTGTTGTATCCCGCAGCGCTGGCGGCAATGGCTACACCGTTAACCAACAGTGCGCCTCCTGTGTTAGTATCGCTGTCGACAGGCTCATTGATTCCACTGATTTGCATCACGTGTGCCCAGCCATTGCTGTCGAGCGTGCTGGCCACTGACACCTCATTGTCGACTTCAATACCTGCGCCTGCGTACACAAGCCGCCAGTTATCCTCGGGAGTAATAACGACCGCGTGTTGGGCCGTGTCCACAATCAAATCTTGCTGGGCACCGGTTACTGTGGGTTTGGCCCAGAACTCGTAGCCGCGTCCGAAAAGACCTTGATAGTTGCCCTGGTGGCCAATAAACGCCGTATCGGGCGGGCCGGGCCAAAAATCCGCTGTGGTGTTGTCCCATGACACGGAGGGTGCATTCAAGTTCTTCGTGGTCAGCAGATAATCGGTAGAACCATCGAACTGCGCTCCAAGATCGTTCACACCAGCGCCGGGTCGATCGCTTACGTTCACGTAAGTCGGGGTACCAAATACGTCGAGATCTACAAACGCACCAACCGGTCCTTCCGTATCTAAAGTGAACCCAGGCACGGGATTGGTTCCGCCCGTACCCAAGGTAATGCCTTGGGTTGCATCTTCAGCGCTATCGTCACCTAGCGAATACAGGCGGTCGGTGGTGGCAGCATACGACGTACCAACAACACCGCCAACAAAGAGCACTGCAACCAACGTTGGGTATCTACGAAGCGACTCATAGCCAAACATGTTAATGCCTCCGCGCGTTTTGGCGTCTTAGCGGTTCTTACAACGGACAATTTTCTGCAGACGGACCGAAGCGATGGACTAGTTCACGCGTCGCAGCATTGGTAGCACGCCTACGGCTGCCAATATCAGGGCTACAGCGGCGGACGGTTCTGGAACCTGTGCAGCCGCGAGGGTATTCAGTGCTCCTGGATTGGTAGACTCGCCGAACCTCGACTTCCAGAAGGTATAGTCTTCAGTGTCCACCACACCCGGTGTGACCGCGGCGGGATTCTCACCGTTCAACGTCAAGATAGCGCCAAGATTGTCGCGCCAAATGGTATAGTCCGCGATGCTGACGACTCCATCGCCGTTGTAGTCTCCCTGTAATTCTTCGGTGATGTAGATGATGTCCTCGTTGGGAACCTGGACCGACCCGGCTCCATTCAGCCCAAGCGTTATTACCAGATCTTGAGCGTCGGTCGACGTATCGTATCCGATACCGATCGATTGCTGTCGATCCGCACCGAATACGGAACTGCCAGCAAGGAATGCTTCCGTCAGGTTGCCCGTCGTCGCCTGTAAGGTCGCCCAAGATTCAGGAGATGTCGGACCGACGGAATCGACGTTGTTGAAGTCCAGGTTGCTGTTTTGCCACGTACCTGGTGTTAGCGAGTTGGCGGCACTCGTGATCTCGTAGAAATTGATGTCCCTTTCGACATCACCACCGTCGAATACAATCTCACCGGTTAGCGTATTAACCCTAATCGTGAGATCGGTCAGTACACCAGCTACAAAGTGCACGTCGTTGCCAACCTGGGTCGGTGTCGCGTTGATCGTCGCAGCAGGATCTACAACGGGTGCGCCCTCAAAGACGCCGCCACTCAGCGGCAAGCTGATGTCGGCCACAGTCTTGTTGCGCCAGATCAAGACGCCACCGTCTGTGACATTCAGCGTCGAATCAGGACCGAAATGCAGATTGTCGGCTTGCACGTCGACTACCCCCGTGCCACTAATGTTGAGCGACGAGGCGGCACTTGCCGTTCCGTCAAGCGTCCAGTTAACAGATAGCGAGGGTGCGGTGTTTTGCACCACCACGCTACCTCCGCTGATGTTGTAATCGGCGCTGAACGAATGGCCCACGAGGAAGCCTGCCCCGCCACCGGTCTGCGTAATCGTGCCGCCCGTTTGATTGACGGTCGCCATGCCAACGCCACCGGCGCCACCACCGGCGTCGGAGCCCCACAGCCCGTCGCCGGTATAGATCAAATCACCCCCTGTGATGTCGACTTGGTTGTTGGCAATCATATAAAGGGATGTGAGCCCCGACTGGCTGATCGTAAGAGGAACTGCACCTACGGCCGATCCGATACTACCTGCTTGAGTCGGAACGACACCGTCGCCGCCGGTGAAGTCTCCAGCTCCCCAGTTGTTTGGGTTGGTCCAGTCGTCGTCCCCGTCTGCGTTCGTCCAAGTCGAAGCGTTGGATGAATTCGCGAATAGGACACTGACTAGTAGCACCGCGAATATGACAGTCGCCTTCTTGGCCGATCGGATTAGGACGATTCCCAATGTCACCAGTGAAACCAACGCGACGGCAGAAGGCTCGGGAACTTGGCTGGAGACCAATGCGGCGAATGCGCCTGCTCCATTGGCTGCGTCATACCAAACTTCAAACTGCTCGAAGTCGGCAAAGCCGTGCACGCCGTCATTATTGAGGTCGGCCAGCGGGTACCTTTCGGCTGCTGATAGGCCTGTCAGTGCGGCAGACCCGTAAGCAGCGACAAACGCATCCCAGTCCGCAGCGTTAGGGTTGCCGCCACTGAAATTCAGGTCACCTTCCACCCAGGCATTCCCTCCGTTCCCGGAGTAACCTATATCGCCGGATACGATCTCACCGATGCCGTCGGTCGTCGTAGTGACATCGTCGTACGCGAATGTGAGTTCGTTCTCATCAAAATACTTGATCCACGCGGTCGCGACCCCGTTGTCAAGCTGAATAGATCCACCGTCTGGGATAGATAGTGAACCGACTGTGCCTTCACTAAGGTCATTACGACTCCCAGCTATGGTAAACTCGTCCCAGTCGACGTCGCCGTCGGCGATTGAGGTCCAGTTATCTGAGTTCAGCGTTCCATCAGCCGACGTAATGCTGTAGGACGCGATATCGATCGCACTGCCCGTGTTGTTTTGAATCTCCATCTCGCCCGAATCGCGATCGATTATGAGCTCAAGAACAAAATCCGGCAGTACGAAGTTACCAGGAATGAAATGAATGTCGTCGCCGACTTCCATCACTGCTGCATTGATCGTCGCGCCATCATCGATCACCGGTGCGCCGTCGAATACGCCCGGCCCATCCAGCAAGCCGGCCACGTCCTGCAGTCTTTTGTTTCGCCATACGAGCATGCCGCTATCGGTAACATTCAGTGTCGAATCAGGACCGAAATGCAAATTGTCGGCTTGCACGTCGACTACCCCGGTGCCGCTAATGTTAAGCGACGAGGCGGCACTTGCCGTTCCGTCAAGCGTCCAGTTGACAGATAGCGAGGGTGCGGTGTTTTGCACCACCACGCTACCTCCGCTGATGTTGTAATCGGTGCTCAAAGAATGGCCCACGAGGAAGCCCGCCCCTCCACCGGTCTGCGTAATCGTTCCGCCCGTTTGATTGACGGTCGCCATGCCTACGCCATCGGCACCACCACCAAGATCGGAGCCCCACAGCCCGTCGCCGGTATAGATCAAGTCACCACCTGTGATATCCACTTGGTTGTTGACAATCATGTACTCCGAACTCAAACCAGACTGGCTAATGGTCAGCGGAACAGCACCAACAGCAGCGCCAACACCGGGTTGGATTGGCACTACACCGTCGCCGCCGGTGAAGTCTCCAGCTCCCCAGTTGTTTGGGTTGGTCCAATCGTCATCCCCGTCCGCGTTCGTCCAAGTTGAAGCGTTGGCGGAAC
>JANQJJ010000243.1 GCA_028281725.1 Pirellulaceae bacterium
GTTTTCCTTCCGCTACAACCTCACTTCTTGGCCTTACATGGTTTGAGCAAGCTGCTGAAAACGATTGAGGTCGTTGCCAAGCGGCTCAATCCAACGCTGCATCTCTCGGGGGTGGTCCTGTGCATGTACGAGTCCGGGACACGATTGGCTGCCGAAGTGACGCGGGATGTTGACGAATTTCTCGAGCACCAATCCAAATCAGAGGGAGTGTGGGCGGGCGCCAAGTTCTTTCAAACACGCGTTCGGCGGAACATTCGGCTGGCCGAAGCCCCTAGTTTCGGACAATCCATTTTTCAGTATGCACCGACCTCCAACGGCGCGGAGGACTACCAGAACTTGGGGCGGGAAGTGCTGGGACTGGGAATCTCGACCGATGCCAACGATCCCGAGTCCGCTCAGAGCCACAAGACGCACGCCAAGGCCGCTTAGCGCCACCCCCCATTTTCTTTCCAGTCCTGACACGCCATGCCGCTACTCGCGAATCAGTCAAGTTCTTTGCAGACGTGCAGAGTGGCAGTCGTTTGCTTGGTAGTTGGTTCTTCTATCGCTGGTTGCCATCGCTGGTCGCTCGACTCGATCGCTCCGCCGCTGGTGCCGCCCCCGCCGGTCGAAGTTCCCGTGTCGAACCCGTCCCATATTGGAACGGTGGATGCCGACTTCCTCTGGAGGCAGATCGTCGACGCGGTAGACGATTACTTTCGCATAGACCAGGAAGAGCCGGTTCGACGCAATGACTCCAACTGGCTCGAAGGCCGTTTGACGACGTTTCCCGAAGTGAGTGGCACGAGTTTCGAGCCATGGCGCGGTGATACGGCGCGCGGCTTCGAACGCCTGCAAAGTACGATTCAAACCATTCGGCGTACCGTCACGATTCGAGTCCTTCCCGAAGAGACCGGCTATCTGATCGATATCCGAGTGCTCAAGGAACAGGAGGATGTCGATCAATCCCAATTCGCCACCGCGGGCGCAGCGGCTCAACGCCACGACGGAGGGATCGTTCGCAATGAGAACCAGCTACGCCGGTCGCCGGCCACCCTGGGATGGTACGAAATTGGTCGCGATCGCGAGCTTGAACAACGCCTGATGGAAAGCATTCTAGGACGCATCACCCAAGTGGAGCCGCCACCTCGCCGACTGCTCGGCCTGTAAGAATGCGTTTTAAAATAGATTTTTCCCCTCCGGCTCGCCAACCCGCTGCGCGTGAGCCCGCTTGCCCCCGCCGGCTCGCATGACTCGCCACCTTCCGAGTGACTCAGCCTGGGCCACGCGGGAGCATCTTTGGGGCAAGAAATGTCACGTTCACGGCGTCCAATGCCATTTGCCAGCCATTTTCGCACTCTGCGAGTGGATAAAATGGAGTGATTCTGACGATAACGCCTAGGCATCGTGCGGATTGCGGAGCTTGCTGACAAATCCATCGGCAAGTCCGGGCCCCGTGCGATTCCTCCCCTCTTGCGAATGCTAGCGTATGCAAGTCAATCCACTCATGCTTTCCCTGGCAGCACCGGTGGCGCTCCATTCGGTCGGCGCTGTGACCACCGCCGCGCGGGAT
The DNA here is from genome assembly GCA_028281725.1 of Pirellulaceae bacterium. GTDB lineage: Bacteria > Planctomycetota > Planctomycetia > Pirellulales > Pirellulaceae > Aureliella. The sequence continues at coordinate 1,553 of JANQJJ010000243.1, forward strand.
GTGGGGCAGAGCTTCGCCCAAGCGCTCCAGCATTTGACCGGGAGTGCTACCGAACAGTCCGGCGAAGACAGCTCAGTGACGGACGAGCCTGAGCTGGAGCATTTTGCGGCGCGACTTCGCCAGTGGTTCGGCGAATTGGGAATCAGCAGTCCGTTCCAGCTGAGGCTGGAAATGGACGCCAGCGGCGAGCAGGCCGCCGGAGTCGCAGGTCCCCAGGCAGAACAGATTGCGGAGCTTCTCGAAGGGCATCCAAATTGGCTTGATGAGCTTAGGCAGTTGGCGTTCAGCACACAGCTCCAGGCGGCATCGAATTCGATCGGCCATGCTCTGCAGGCGGTGAAGCTGCAAATCACGGATTCCCAAGTGCACCACCAAATCGGGTAAGCCTGGCCCTCCTGCTCCGGCGAACCCCCCGATATTCGGCTGGTTTCTAACGCACTTTTCCGCTTTCCGCGCCTGGCCGACGCAGCGGCTGAGCCTCATCCGCGACACGTTCGGTGGCATGGTGCGCAAATCAGGCAGAGTACACAACTCTGAGGTCCTGTTAGAATCAAGTTGAACTGGATTGGTTCGTGAACCGAATTCATTCCTAGGGCGTCTACCGATCATAGCGATTCGGGCGGATGCTGACGTCAAGGAAGACCGCAAGCCGTCTGCCGGTTTTCGAAATCCAGGGCCAAGCGTGTCTCCGCCAAGTCGGTAGTTACCGCTGCTGGAGGCTCTACGGCCTGGGAGCGGTCGGTGATCAATTGAGCGGCGACGAACTGTAGTGCGGTCAGCAACTTGCTTGGGCGGAATCAAGGGACACCGGTGAATACAAAATGGCATCCAACGTACGACTGAAAGAACAGCTTCCCACGTTGACCACGTCAATCGTGAAGACATACACCGACGATGACCGGATCAACCATCTGGGGCATTGCCCCCTACCCAAATACGATGTGGTTGTTTCCATTCTGGACGATCTCACCGACATTCTGTACCCGGGCTTTCGTCGCCGCGAGGGCCTACACATCGGCAACGTCACCTACCATGTTGGCAGCCTGATTGACGCCCTGCACGACAAGCTGACCACTCAGATTGGACGCGCACTGCATCACGACGATCGCGTCCGCAACGCAAGTAGCGACTGCGAGAGCCAGGCCGACTACGAAGCCAAGGGCCAAGCGATCGCCATTGCCTTCTTGGAACAGATTCCCTGGCTACGGCGGATGCTGGCGACCGATGTCGAAGCGGCTTTTGACGGGGACCCGGCCGTTAGCAGCCGCGATGAAATCATCTTCTGCTACCCCGGTCTGGAAGCGATCACCGTTTATCGGATCGCTCATCAGCTGACCCGCTTGGGTGTCCCCTTCATCCCGCGCATGATGACGGAATGGGCTCACAAGGAAACAGGCATCGATATCCACCCCGGCGCGACAATTGGCGAGTACTTCTTTATCGATCACGGAACCGGTGTGGTCGTTGGGGAGACATGCGAAATCGGGACTCATGTAAAAATATATCAAGGGGTGACATTGGGAGCGCTCAGTTTTCCCACAGACTCCGAGGGCCAGTTGATTCGTGGGCAGAAGCGTCATCCGACCATCGAGGATCGCGTCGTCATTTATGCCAACGCAACGATTCTCGGCGGCAGGACTGTGGTCGGTAGCCAAAGTGTCATCGGTTCCTCCGTATGGATTACCGGTAGCGTGGCACCCCACACGACCGTCGTACTCGAAAAACCTAACCTGCGCGTACGTGGTGGCGTACCAGATGAAATGAAGCCGGAAGCGAACTACCAGATTTAGGGACGTGGGAAAACGACACTTCCTTGATAATCTGCCAGGGAGGGGCAAGTGACCTTTACGAGAACAGACAGCATCGCATCCTCGGTCCTGCTGATCGACAACGATCCGCTAACGCTGACAGCCATGGGGTCGGTCATGGACTTGCAAGGCCATCATGTGGTGCTCGCCAGGACTGAGCAGGTAGCGATGGACTCCATTGATCGGGGGCAGTTTGACGTGATCGTGCTGTCGATCGAGCAGCTTCAGAGCGGGTGTGATTTTGCGGCGCGTCTGCGGCATTCGCACGCGACCCACGACGTGCCGATCATCTTTCTCGTACCCGAATTGTCCGCTTCCTGGACGAACAAGCTAGCCAGCCACGGTGGTGTCTTTTGTATGCTCAAGCCAATCGACCCTTACGGCCTGATCGATCTGGTGGAGCGAGCTCTTTGGATGCCGCACATCGCCAAGGGGCGGATATCCGGCCCCAACCAGCCCCACACCCGACAGGCTGATTGGATCAAACTCCAGTGAGCCCGGCACGCTACGCCGAGGACGTCAGTTGGACCGAGCCTGGCCCACCAGCGGGCATTCGGCAGGCTCCCCACGCGTGGTGTCCCACTGTTCTCTCGGTAACTGCGCTCTCAGTCGCAGGTCGATAGAGCGAGCAGACAAGGTGGCCGATTTTTCGAGAGGCAGGCCACTTGAGCATGCGGGCGGCAACTGGGATGCTGATGAATCGATCGGTCGTCGGTCCTGAAGCAGCTTGACTTCAGCTGCCCGGGTGTTTTCGTCCAGTTGGTGCCCTGAAGCCCTAGACGTTCCAAACTAGGGGCCCGGCGACTGCAACCAGTTCGTCTTTACCTCGATTCGAAACTCGACATGCGCATCGGACTTTTTATTCCGTGTTACGTGGATCAGTTCTATCCTCACGTGGGGATGGCGACGGTGGCCGTGCTGCAGCGCTATCCCGAGCTGGAGATTAGTTTTCCAGAGGCCCAAACCTGCTGCGGACAACCGATGGCCAATACCGGGTGCCTCGACGATACCCGGCCACTAGCGGAGAGATTCGTCGATGTCTTCGCCGACTATGACCACGTGGTCAGTCCTTCTGGCAGCTGCGTGTCGATGGTAAGAAATCACTATGGCGGTTTCTTCCAGTCCAACCAGGTTTACGAGCGGTTAAAAGGGCGGGTCTGGGAGTTGTGTGAATTCCTCGTCGACGTGCTTCAGGTGACATCGCTTCCCGCTCCCTTCCCGCATCGGGTGGGACTACACAGCAGCTGTCATGGGCTGCGCGAGTTGCGCTTGGATGCCTGTTCTGAACGAAACGGTGACCAACAGAGCAAAGTGAAGCGTCTGCTGCGCATGGTTCCTGAAATCGAACTGGTTGAACTGCAAAGGCCGGACGAGTGTTGTGGATTCGGAGGGACCTTTGCCGTTGCGGAGGAAGGGGTCTCGGTACTGATGGGGGCAGACCGCATCCAAGATCACCTGGACGCGGGAGCCGAAGTCATGACTGCCACCGATGCTAGCTGCTTAATGCATCTGGATGGAATCATCCGGCGACGTGGCCAATCGCTTGCAACCATGCATGTGGCTGAAATTCTTGCTGGAAACGCCAAAGCGACAGAATAAATTATGAGCATTTAGACGCTTGCAATAATCTGGTGTCATGGGTATTCTGGAAGACACTGTTGGCAGGCTAAGGTCGCACTAACGGTTATTAAGGTCTTTAGTGACCCCCGGAAAGGACTGTTGGTAGCTTTCCTGACGAGGGGTTTTGAGCTTAGACCCAGGGACATACTTTTTGACCTTAGTTGACACAGCTACCGGCACTCCCTCCCGCTTTCCGACGTACAGAGTTGATTCTGCCACAGAGAATGCATTCAACTCCTCGATCTGCAGGGCATCCCCCGTCCTGCACCAATTGACTTTGTACGTCGTTTTCATCCCTCTTGGCCTTTTCCTGACCTCCATCTCGAGCGGCGGTTCGCCATGGCTTCCTCGGGTTCCACCGTCAGTTTGAACCTTGGGCGACTCGGAAACGTCTGGTTTGCTAGTGCTAGCCGCAGGGCCTACCGCGCGTGTCCAGTTAACGGGAAGTCGTCGCTCCGTCGAGTGAGGGCGACGCACGGCTTAAGCGGTACGCGCTTTAGCCATGAGATAGCAAAAGATCCCGGCGATAACCGCCTTTGACGTGGACCTCTGGCGTTGACTGGTATCTCGTTTTTCAGCGATACTTGACGGGCTAGCTTTAAGGATGCGTTTGTCCTTGGTTTGGCCGGAGCCGCAGTTTGGCGAAGTAGCCCTACGATTCAGCTCGGTACCCTCCGTCGCGCGGTAACGCCCCCAGGACATTGAGGTACCGTTGCCAAGACAAAATAGGTTGGAAAAGCGAGGCTCTGCTCTTGACCACAGCGACACAACAAGACTTACACGCCTACTGTCTGGAAACGGCCCAGCGCGCCAAACGTGCCTCTCGACAGCTCGCCACGTTGCCCACGGAAGTCAAAAACGCTTGGCTACTCCAAAGTGCCGATGAGCTGATGGGCTCGACCGACTCCATTTTGGCCGCCAACGCTTTGGATCTCGAGGCGGCACCTGGATTTGGGCTCAGTGACGCCTCCGTGGATCGATTGCGGTTGGATGAGTCACGCATTGCGACGATCGCGGGTGGACTGCGGGAGATTGTCGCTCTGCAGGATCCGGTCGGTGAGACGATTGAGGGAGGTGTTCGGCCCAACGGGCTGGAGGTTCGAAAAATCCGGGTTCCGCTCGGTACCGTCTTTTTCATTTACGAGTCACGCCCGAATGTGACTGTCGATGCCGCTGCAATCTGTGTCAAAAGTGGCAATTCGGTGATCTTGCGCGGCGGCAAGGAGGCGATGCATTCCTCGGCAGCCATGGTCGAGGTCCTCTTGCGAGTCGGCGAGCGGACTGGGATTCCGCCGGGGGCGATCGAGTTGGTTGAAACGACCGACCGAGCTGCCGTCGGTCGCTTCCTCGCGCTGCCGGAGTGGATCGACGTCGCTATTCCGCGTGGTGGCAAGGGGCTGATCGAACGTGTCGTTACCGAAGCGCGGATGCCCGTCATCAAGCACTTTGACGGCAACTGCCATGTTTATGTCGATGCAGACGTCGACGAGCAGATGGCAACGTCGATTGTCGTCAACTCCAAGTGTCAGAGGATGGGAGTGTGCAACGCCTGCGAGAGTCTGCTGATCCATCGTGCCGTGGCTACCAAGCTGCTTCCAAGGATCGCCGCGGAACTGACGTCTCGGGGAGTGGAGATTCGTGGCGACGCCCGGACATGCGAGCAAGTCGCCGACGCCGTGACTGCCAGTGAAGAGGATTGGAAAACGGAGTATCTCGGCCCAACGATCAGCGTTAAGATTGTCGATGACCTGAGCCAGGCGGTGGACCACATCAATACTTACGGTTCCCATCATACCGATGCCATCGTCACCAATGCCTTAGATGCGGCAAACCGGTTTTTAGCGGAGGTTGATTCGAGTGCCGTGATGGTCAACGCCAGCACTCGTTTCAATGATGGTGGCCAATTTGGCCTGGGGGCTGAGATAGGTATCAGTACCGATCGATTTCACGCTCGTGGTCCCTGCGGATTGAAAGAACTCACGACGTACAAGTATGTGGTCATGGGATGCGGTCAGGTGCTGAACTAGCCTGAAGACACTGAATCTCTAGTTTGTGCCAAGGAAGGCCAAGATGTCTGACGAATCGCTAAGCCGTAATGAAGTCGAAGAGCTCCTCCGCTCGATGGACTCAGGCGAAAACAAAAAGAAGCCGAGTGCGGAGAAACCTAAACCCGCGCCGGCGGCCAGCGATTTGGAGTCCCAAGCGGAAGCTTTGCTTGCTGGCGGAAAGCCAGCATCGACTCCGCGGCAACGCGTCATTGCCTACGACTTCAAACGCCCCGAGCGAGTCGGCAAGGAGCAGATGCGGGCGCTTCAATCCCTACACGAAGGCTTCGCCCGCAACTTTGGAGCCTCACTTTCAGCGCTGCTGCGCACGATCGTCGAGTCCAAACTGATCAGCGTCGACCAATTGACCTACAGCGAGTTTGTCTACAGCCTGGAGATTCCTACCTGCTTCAATCTTCTCAGGCCGGCGCCGCTGGAAGGTAACTGGATTCTCGACTTTAGTCCTTCGATTCTCTATCCCATTATTGATCGAATGCTTGGCGGTTCGGCGACGGGGGACTCGGCGCTCAAACGCCCGTTGAGCGAAATTGAACTGAGGCTCACCAGCCGCATCACCAACACATTTCTGATGGAACTGTGCACTGCGTGGAGCAACACCGTCAAACTGAACTTTGAACTCGAACGCGTGGAGAGCAACCCGCAACTGGTTCAAATCGTTCCTCCAAACGAAGTGGTGATCCTGGTCAGCTTCGAGCTGATGATGGGTAAGTCGCGCGGGATGGTCAATCTGTGCATCCCGTTCAACACGATTGAACGCATCGGCAGCAAACTCTCCAACAACAGCTGGATCGGCTACGCGTCGTCCAAGAGTGATACCGGGACTGAGGCGCAGATTCAGTCGATGCTCGGTGAATCGCGAGTCGAGCTGACTGTCAACTTGGCGAATTCCACGATTCGAGCCGTCGATCTTCTTCACCTGCAAGTCGGCGACATTGTGACGACGGAGAAGGACGCGCAGTCGCCACTGGAGATTGAAGTAGCGGGCGTCGGCAAATTCGATGGCAAGCCTGGAGCATTCAAAGGCAGAAAGGCCGTTGAAGTATCCGGCACTCTTGAGAAAACAGAGGCCGTATCGCGTGAAGGCGCCTTAGGGAACAGTGCCGTGGAAAACCTGGAAAAGTAAAATTCCTACGCGCTCGTCGCGCACCTCCAGCTCTGGGAGCGTGCGCGGCGGCAAAATGGTGCCGACAATCGATTGATCAAACGAGTTGGCGCCCTGGTCGAAAGCATCCAGGGTGTGAAATGCTTAGGTGGCTGCGGCAAACCTGAGCATGAGTTGGTCGGTCAGCCGCGGGGCAAACTTGCTGAGCCAAACCAGTGCCTTGCCACCGGGAGACAAGACGAGGTCGCGTTTTCGCCGCTTCAAGGCCGACAGGATGCTGCGGGCGACCGACTCGGCCGATTGAATGCCAAAGCTAGGGCTGCTGGCGCCCTTGTCCGTATCGACCAGGGAATGGAAGAATTCGCTCTTTGTGGTGCTCGGAGAGATCGTTGCCACATCAATCCCCGCCGGCTTCAACTCCACTCGCAAGGATTCCGCCCAACCGCGCAGCGCGAACTTGGCCGCGCAGTACTCGCTTTTTCCTGGCACAGCTCGATGGCCTAGTATCGAGCTGACGACGCACACCGCAGGCTCGTTGCCTCGCCTTAAATGGGGCAGAGCCAAACGCGTGAGTTCCGCCGCGGCAAAGAAGTCGACCTCGAAGATTCTACGCAAGCGCTGCGGCGACGCATCTTCAAAACTGCCAATCGCGCCGATTCCCGCGTTATTGATGACGATATCGATGCCGCCGAGCTGCTCAACGGCCGTGTCAACCAATTTTTGGCGGTGGGCTGCGTCGGATACATCCCCGGGAACGGCGATCAAACGCTTTCTCGGGTTTCCGAAAGCCAGGCGTAGCTGCCGTAAGCGATCGCTGCGGCGAGACGTGACCACCACATACGCCCCGGCGCGCACCAGCTCAGATGCCAGATACCAGCCGATGCCGCTGCTAGCCCCCGTCAGTAGAACTCGCTTGCCCGCAAAGCCGCGCTTCGCCATTTCCATCCCCCACCCCCATTCAGGGTTATACCCGAGTTGCTGGTTGCTCTTCCTAAATCTTCCAGCTTTCCGTGGAAATCGTCAAAAACATACCGCCCCAGTGCCTGGAAGCCTGTACCGGCAGCGCATTTCAGGCGAATGGCAGTCAACCCTGCCAGATTTAGGGTTTACACCGGTCCCAGGCGAGTTTTCCGCGACTGGAATCAACTTGCGACCAGGAATTCCTCCTGCAGGCCGGTTGACAGTGGAATACACATCGATAATCTATTTTCCAGTCTCCTCAGTTTACCTATAGGTCTTAATCGGTGCGATCGCCGTGACCGACAAAGGCTAACAAGCTGTGGACTACCGAATCGAGGCGGATGTCCCGCCATAATGATCCAACGGTTGGATCGTTATTCGCATGTTGGTGACCTATTGGAGGTATCCGATGAATCGAGTTTTAGTTGCGGGCATCGCTGGCTTGGCCATGCTATTGACCGCGAGTGTCACAACTCAAGAAAGTTATGCTGGTCTTCTTGGAGGAAAATGTGGCGGCAGCAAGTGTGGTGGTGGACTGTTCTCGGGTGCATCCCGATGCTGTGGTCGACCAAAGCGCGAGCGTGGCTGCGGTGGTGGACTGCTTGCTAAGCTGAAGGAAAGACGAGCGAACCGTTGCTGTGGGCAAACCGATCCTTGCTGCCCAGAACCGGATCCTTGCTGCCCGGCACCAGAGCCTTGCTGCCCAGCACCAGAGCCTTGCTGCCCAGCACCAGAGCCTTGCTGCCCAGCACCAGAACCATGCTGCCCAGCACCAGAGCCTTGCTGCTCGGCACCGGAGCCTTGCTGCCCAGCGCCTGATCCCTGCTGCGGCGGATGTGGTGTTGTCAGTAGTGGTTGCGGCAACTGCAGCCAAACGATGGACAGTGGCGTCATCATTGAGGGGGAAGCTCCTGCTGGTGCACCTCCAGCACCTGCGCCGACGCCGGATCCGGCAGCAGACGCTTCCGCATCAGACGCAACCTCTGCTTAAAAGTGACTTTGCGTCTACTTGAGAAAAACAAGCAAAGCCGAAGAGCTATCGCTCCTCGGCTTTTTTGGTGGACTGAACGCGGTGGCCCGCCTGGACGTCACCCAGGGCGACGGTTTCACCCGCCGGGCTCGCAAAACTTTCTCTGGGCCTACGCAAACTCAGGCCCCTTCAGGTGTGTCCCCGGGACGCTGCCTCTAAGTGAATCATCCAGGCCGGCAATGCACTAGGGAGCCCGCGCCAGGTGTGGGTGGCTGCGAAGAAACGCTTCCCAACTCTCCGGTTCAATCGCAGTCTCCGCGATGTCACAGAATTGCAGATTGGGGCAGCTCGCCAGGGTTTCTAAGCAATCCTCGGTGACCTGGGTTCCAGTCAACCAGAGCGTGCGAATCGAGCGGTTGCCGCTCAGCTGCCGTAGGGCCTGATCATCGATGGCGCAGCCGCTTAGATCCAGTTCGGCCAGGTTGGGGAGTTGGGCGACATGGGGCAGCAGCTTTCCATCGACTCGCGTTCCCTCCACGCTCAGCCGCCTCAGGGACTTCAGCTCGGAGATCCACCGCAGATCCTCGCTCCTAGCATTGGAAAACGATACATCCAGCCACGTTAGCCCGGTTTGCTGCGCCAGACTCTGCCAGCTTTCATTCGACAGCTGACTACCGGCAAGCACCAGGTCCGATACCCGCCGCCCCGTGGCGGACAGGGCCTGGATGTCGGAGTCGGCGAGCGTCATCCACGCTTGATAATGCCGCTGAGCGGCCCTGTCGTCGCCGCCAAGCCGTTTCCAAAGTTCACCGAAATCTCCCCGGCCCTGATAAACGCTCGTCAGAGAACGCATCCACGCTTCCCGCGAGCCCGGCTGACCGTCAAGCCCATCGAGAAAGACGTGGGTCAGTCCTGCGGCGTGCGTGTACAACCTGGCGATGTTCGGATCTTGTTTCCAGGAATCCATACTGCCGGCGGTAAACTCGCTCCAAGCCGGCCAGAATCCGTCGCGAACCGCGCGGTAGCGAGCCGTTTGCAAGCGAGGCGATTCTACGCCACCGAGCGTCCAGTAGTTACCGCGATTGGCCAGCGATTCCATGTAGAGTGCAATCCCCTCAACGAGCCAAAAGTCTCTATCGGATCCTACATCGACCTGGGCGCCGATGTGAGTTGCCTCGGCCAGCAGCTGATGGGTCAACTCATGAAATAGCGTCGCGGAGCTGTTTGGCGCAGGATAGAAAAAACTCTTTCGCGCTTGGGGTCGATAGTAGCCAACCGAAACACCGATGTTCTTTTCGGCTACCCCCAGGAAATCCAAGTAATCTTCTCGGTCGCGCAGCAGCACGACTTCTATCTCGTCGCGACTTGGTTTCCAGGGTGTGTAGCTCCCGGACAGTTTCTTCTCGATGAATCCCGGTCGAGCCCAAAGTGGATAGAACACTTGTTGCCACAGTGCGTAGAACGTCTCTAGCTGTCGAGCCAGTTCGACACTTTCCTTCTTGCCGGCCCGGGTGGTCAACTGGAAGTTCGGTGTTTCGATACGGCTGTAGGACTTCGCGGGCCATCCGAACTCGGCATGCCGAACGTTGATTCGCCGAACTCTTGGCTGGCTGGTGGTCGCGGTCGCCAGACGCCCCAGGATCCGCTTGGCATCGACCTGAGACGGGTCTTCTCGCAACACGTGCCAAAGAGTCAAAAAGGCTTCTTGCTCGTTTCCCTCTGCTGAGAGCGACCGAGCCCGATGAAAAAGATACTGAGCGAATTTCCGGCGGGCCCTATTGAAATGCTGGGCCCAGCTGGCGCGGCGGGAATCACTGGAATCCTCGCTGACCAGTTCGATGGGTAGATAGAAGGCGCGTTGGTCGCCCCGTTCTTGGGCCAACCAACGACGCGTCTGACGAGCCTCGGCCGCCAGCCCCAGATCGTTGCAAATTCTCTCCAGTCGCAGCATCTCCTTCTGCATCGCGGCCCGGTCAAACTCTAGGGCTGCCGGCGCGATTTCCTGAGTCCACGCAGCCCCGCTCAAGGCCACTGTGGCTGCCCATACGAGTAGGGACCAAAGTGTACGGGGAATTGTCACGGTCTAGGGTTGCCCTCTGGAGAATCGCTGGTGCCCAAGCATTATCAACTTACCACACGACTCAGCGCTGAACCTATCGCTGCTTCCCTACTATTCTGATTGACGAGCAAACATTCTGCCAATTCTTTCGGCTAGGCATGTGTTACCATGCACAACGACAGAAATCTCGACGCGTGAGACTCCAAACGAGAAGGACCTGCCCTATGCGATTGCGACGCATCCTGGCGAACTTGCATTCCGGCCGCAGGAGCGGAGAGACGGACACTCGCCCCCGCCGAGTTCGTTTGGGGGCCGGTTGCCGGCGGCGCGGCAGAGTG
>JANQJJ010000065.1 GCA_028281725.1 Pirellulaceae bacterium
TCGGGCTGATCAGTAGGGAGCGGTGGTAACAGGTGACCATGCTAGAACCGGAACAACGATCAGGACATATATCAGCCCCGATCCGGTTCGCGCAAAGGCCAAATCGCCTTGTTTTAGCCCTAAATTCGCCTTGCAGTAGTTGAACACGCCGATAAACTAGTCGCTTCCTGAAAAATCGCCGGGCCAGCGTAGCTCAGCTGGTAGAGCTGCTGATTTGTAATCAGCCGGTCGGGGGTTCGAGTCCCTCCGCTGGCTCCTGGTTTGTTTTGCGACCATCGGTTGTAAACAGGACCGAAGCTTTGCACTCAGCAGAGTCCCGGTTGAGGATTTGGGAGTGGTTTCCGGGAGGTTGCCCGAGTGGTTAAAGGGGACGGACTGTAAATCCGTTACTTCGGTTTCGCAGGTTCGAATCCTGCACCTCCCATTGGCGAACCGCGGCCATAGTGGCAAACTGTAGGGAATTGTCGACCTGACCAAGCTATCGATCGGCGCGACCCATGCAAGCTTTTGGCAAGCTTGGGGAGGGTCTGAGCAGTCGAACTGTCGGCCGGGCAGGCAGTCGCCATCAGATACCGATGGTATGGTACGAACGCATAACGCTGAATTGGGTGGATGCAGGGATGTTGAATCGTGAGCGCTAGTAGTTCGAGACCATGGGTATATGAGAAGCGGGTGTAGCTCAATGGTAGAGCAGCAGCCTTCCAAGCTGAATACGAGGGTTCGATTCCCTTCACCCGCTCTTAGGAGGCTGCTGTAGCTCAGTTGGTAGAGCACTTCCTTGGTAAGGAAGAGGTCATGGGTTCAAGTCCCATCAGCAGCTCTTGCTCGGAGGATGTAGGATTGCCGAGCAGGGATGCCGTGTGGCATTGGTTTTGTTTTCGTCCTGGTCAAGCGTGGGCAGAGAGTTCACGCCAACCGCAAATTTTTCGTTGTTAGGTGTAACGAGCAATGGCCAAAGAGGTTTTTAATCGTACAAAGCCGCACTGTAACGTCGGCACAATCGGTCACATTGACCACGGCAAAACAACCACCACGGGTGCTCTGCTTGCCGTGCAAGCAGCCAAGGGGCTAGCGGAGTCGAAGTCCTACGCGGATATCGCCAAGGGGGGTACCGTTCGAGACGACACCAAGACGGTCACAATCGCTGTTTCACACGTCGAGTATGAAACGGAGAATCGACACTATGCCCACATCGACTGTCCTGGTCACGCCGACTTCATCAAGAACATGATCACCGGTGCCGCCCAAATGGATGGCGCTATCTTGGTCGTCAGTGCGGCTGATGGCCCTATGCCTCAGACCAAAGAACACGTTTTGTTGGCTCGTCAGGTGGACGTGCCGGCAATCGTCGTGTTCCTCAACAAGTGCGACTTGGTGGATGACCCCGAGTTGCTCGAGTTGGTGGAGCTGGAAGTACGTGAGCTGCTCAGCAAGTACGATTTCCCTGGTGATGACATTCCGATCATCATGGGTAACGCGCTGGGGGCTTACAACAATCCGTCCGATCCAGAGGCCAGCAAGTGCATTACCGAGTTGCTCGAAGCCGTGGATAGTTACATTCCTCAGCCGGCGCGCGAAGAAGACAAGCCGTTCCTGATGGCGATCGAAGATGTCTTCAGCATCGAAGGTCGTGGTACGGTGGCGACGGGCCGAGTCGAACGCGGTGTGGTGAAGGTTGGTGAGGAAGTCGAATTGATCGGCTTGAAAGAACCCACCAAGACAACGGTCACTGGCGTCGAAATGTTCCGCAAGGAGATGGACGAAGGGCGAGCTGGCGACAATGTGGGTTGCCTGCTGCGTGGTATGAAGCGAGATGATATCGAACGCGGTCAGGTGTTGGCCAAGCCGGGGTCGATTACTCCTCACAAGAAGTTCGAGGCTGAAATCTACTGCTTGAGTAAGGATGAAGGAGGACGTCACACTCCTTTCTTCAGCGGCTATCGCCCCCAGTTTTACTTCCGTACGACCGACGTCACCGGCTCGGCCAATCTGGTGGGTGCAGAAATGTGCATGCCGGGGGACAACGTCAAGATTGAAGTCGAATTGCAGAAGCAAATCGCCATGGATGATGGGGTCCGCTTCGCCATTCGCGAAGGGGGTAAGACGGTCGGCTCGGGCGTTGTAACCAAGATTATCGAGTAGTAATGAAAGACCCATCCTGGGCTCCTGGCAGACGTCCCTGCGGCTGAAAAGCTTGCCGCGGCTCGCCGGGAGTCGGGCGATGGATAAACTGGGCGAGCCGGCTGTCGCGAAGACTGGTTGCGGTAGCCAGCTTGGTTCTGGTGGTGGTAAGCTGGTTTGGCTGGTGAGTTGGCAACGTGTTGGCTCGCCAGACGATGCATTCGCTCGCCGGGAGGTTCACAGGGGTGTAGCTCAATTGGCAGAGCACTGGTTTCCAAAACCAGCGGTTGCGGGTTCAAGTCCCTCCGCCCCTGCTTGTAAGCTTGAATTTTATGGATGGGTTGGGTGCGAGGCGGTGTAACCTCGCGAATTGAGAAGGCTCTACTCCGAGCGGTTAATGGCCACCAAAGAATCAGTCATGACGTCACGACCTTTGATGCAAGAGTTGTTTGCTTCTGGGTTGTATAAACGCAATCAAGGGCGGATGGTTCGGCAGATTACCTGCGTGACCATCTGGCTTGTCGCAGTCGTCGCCGCCTGGCGATGCCATACGCTTTTCCTCTCCCCCTGGATGGAAGGTAGCGCGGCGAGCTACCTAGCCGCTGCCGCGCTGGGAGGTTTAGGGGTCTGGTTTGGATACCGCCTGGTCAATTGGCCCAAGTTTGCGGATTTTTTGATATCGGTGGAAGCTGAGCTGAACAAGGTTTCGTGGCCTACGCAGAAGGAATTGGTGCGTGCGTCGATCGTCGTGATATTCACGATTCTGTTCCTGTCGGCAATACTCTTCGCGTACGATGCGCTTTGGAAGTTTGTGTTTGGCCTGTTGGGCATCGCCTAGTGGCCACAAACGGACCTTGGCGGTTCTTGAGCGATCGGTTCGTTCAAGATAAATTGGATAATGCAATTGTCTTCCTAGCCAGGAGATGGCATTGGTGGGCGCTGGTTTGTTTTCCGGCGTTTAGCCACGATCGCTTGTACTGGCGTGGGGGTACTTCAGGTGAGTGAAGCAGAAAAGCAAGAAGAATCGCCAACCGCCGGCGCTGCTACCGGCATGGACTGGTACATCATCAAAATCGCCTTCAATCGCGAGGATAGCATTCGCGATGCGATGTTGAAACGCATTAAGTTGGCCGGTTTAGAAGACCTCTTCGGCGAAATTTTGATCCCGACCGAAGATGTGGTCACATTCACTCGTAACGGTACTCGCCGCGTTGTTAAGCGGAAACTCTATCCAGGTTATCTGATGGCCTATATGACCATCACCGATGACTCCTGGTTCTTGGTTAGGGAAACGCCTGGGGTTGGTGACTTTACCGGCTCAGGTGGCAAGCCGACTCCGATGGATCCTCACGATGTGGAGAAGATCGTCAAGAAGGCGGAACCTGACGAAGAAGAAGGAGAAAAAACCCTTAAAACCGCAATTCCGTATCGCAACGGCGATCGAGTGCGTGTCAAAGAGGGCAATTTTCAGAACCTGGAAGGCGAGGTCGAGAAGGTCGATGAAGCGAATGGCCGTGTGACGGTCATCATCAGCATCTTCGGCCGAAGTACGCCTGTTGAACTCGATCACTGGCAAATCGAAGCGGTCTAGGCCCTCAGTGACTCACTGGAGTGGCCGCGCGACTGGTCGGTGGTTCTAAGTTTTGTAGTTTCGAGCACATGGCCCCGAGTACAAATGAGTACCCTTTGCCTGGTTCGCTTCGCCCTATGGCAGCAGACCTCTGGCAAAAATAATTGTTGGAAAGTGAATTCGTATGGCGAAACAAGTCGTCGGACAAGCCAAGTTTCAGGTTCCGGGTGGCTCGGCCACACCGGCTCCGCCAGTTGGTACGTCCTTAGGTAAGTTTGGTATCAACCTTGGGCAGTTCGTATCTGCATTCAACGAGCGGACCAAAGAATATAACGGCACGCCGATTCCGGTCGTCGTGACTGTTTTCTCAGACCGGACATTTGAGTTCGTTACCAAGAGTCCCCCGGCGGCAGCACTGCTCAAGCAGGCGGCGGGAATCGCCAGCGGCTCTGGAGAACCGAACAAAAAGAAGGTTGGCAAGGTTAGCCGGGCTCAGATCGATGACATCTGCCAGAAGAAGATGGCTGATCTGAATGCACGTGACCTGGAGCACGCCGCTCGCATGATCGAAGGTACGGCACGTAGCATGGGCCTGGAGATAGAGGGATAGTCGTTATGGCAAAGTTAACCAAAGCAATGAAAGCGATGGTGGAGAAGGCTCCTTCCAGCAAGGACCCGGTTCCGCTGGCTGAGGCTGTGGAAATTCTAAAGGGATTTCCGGCACGTAAGTTCGATCAAAGTGTCGAAATTCATATGCACCTCGGAATCGACCCGGCTCAAGCGGATCAGCTGGTGCGTGGCTCGGTCGTCCTGCCCCACGGCATTGGAAAGACGCAGCGAGTCGTCGTCTTTGCTAAAGGCGATTTGGCTACGGCTGCGGAACAAGCAGGAGCGGACGCCGTTGGACAAGAGGATTTGGCCAAGAAGATCAAGGATGGCTGGACGGACTTCGATGTATGTATTGCCACGCCGGACATGATGGGTATGGTGGGACCGCTCGGTAAAGTCCTCGGACCGCGGGGGCTGATGCCCTCACCACGGGCCGGCACAGTTACCATGGACGTTGCCAAAGTCATTCAGGAATACAAGGCGGGTAAAGTAGAATTCCGCAACGACAAGGGGTCCAACCTGCACGCGATCGTTGGCAAACTGAGCTTTGACGCGGGCAAATTGGCTGAAAACATCGAAGCGTTCCTAGGATATGTGAACAGCCTCAAGCCCCAAGCTGTCAAAGGTACTTATATCAAGAGCATCGCATTGTGCGCCACGATGTCTCCGAGTGTTCGAGTGGCCGCCTAGTCAGAGAGAGGCAGATTTTCGTCGTAGCACGACGCTCCCGTGGATACAGTGCTTCCGATTGAACCCCAGAGTGAATCATGAGCAAATACGTTAAGAACTTGATTGCCAACGAGATTCAGAATCGTCTCGCAGGCGTAGAGGATGCGATCATTGCCAACGTCATCGGCATGGACTCCGCATCCACTTTTTCTATCCGAAAGCTGTTGCGAGAGAAGGGCATTCAAATGCTCGTCGTCAAACGCAGCTTAGCCGGAAGGGCCACGATCGACACCTCGCTGAACTCGCTGTTTGCGGAGAAGCGAGGATCGGTGACGGTCATCTGGGGCTGCGAAGATTTTGTCAGCCTTGCCAAGGAAATTGCGGCAATCATCAAGAGCGGAGAGTTCGCCAATTTCGAGCTCAAAGGCGGCGTGATGGATGGCGAGCCGCTCGATGCCGACCAGGTAACCGCAGTGAGCAAATGGCCGAACCGGCAAGAACAGATTTCGATGCTCGTCGGACAGATTCTCGGGCCCGGGTCCAATCTGTCGGCGCAGCTACTCGGCGCCGGAGCGACGCTGGCCGGTCAAGTCAAGAAGCTGGTTGAGCAAAAGGAGGACGAGGCATAGGGACAAAACGTTTTCGCTGGTAACCAGTTTTCCTAAGCGACCAGCATTCCATAAACCAAAACAAATTCACAAAACAGATTTTCACTTTCGTAAACAAAGGGTGTGACAAACCATGTCCGAAACAACATTCGCAGATGACATCAAGCAGCTTGGTGAATCGATCGTTGGCCTGACTCTCAAGCAAGCCAAAGAACTCAGCGATTACCTCAAAGAAGAGCACGGCATCGAAGCCGCTGCCGGTGGCGGGGCTGTCATGATGGCCGCTCCAACCGACAGTCCGGAAGCTGCCGCGGAACAGACCGAGTTTGACGTCGTCATGACCAGCTTTGGCGATGCCAAGCTGAACGTCGTCAAGATCGTCAAGAACCTGACCGGCGCATCACTCATGGATGCCAAGAAGATGGTCGAAGGTGTTCCCGCCAAGATCAAGGAAGGCGTTTCAAAGGAAGACGCCGAGAAGGTCCAGAAGGAACTCGAAGAAGCCGGTGCTACGGTTGAATTGAAGTAGTTGCTTCTGTGTGAGACGCCGGAGGTGGTCGCTCGTTCGACTCCATCGATCAGCCGGTCTCCCACAAACCCAACCGGAATGAACGCCATAACCCGGCCCGTATCCACGCGTGCCGGGTTTTTGTCGTGGCGTCTATCGAAGCCACAGTCAGTCACGATCCCCCCTCGGCTCTTGTGCACCGGCCTGTGCGGTGCACCCCTGTTGGCTACAGCAGGTGCCGAGCCTTGACCTCCAGATACTGATTGACCAGCGGCGACGTCATGTCGTCCGGGAACACGTCTAGCGCCAGAGCTCCACCGGCTTTCATACGTCGAATCACCTGGTTCCGCCAGATGAGCAACTGACAAGCTGCTGCGCTACGGTACAAAACTGCCGGGTCAGGAGCAGGATTGTCCGCCGCTTCAAAGATTCGATGATCGCGGAGCAAGACCAGCAAAGGCAAGTGGCAACCGATCAGGTTCTGCATGTAGTTTTGAATCTGTTGCGAGTTGACCTGGTCGATCACGTTGGTGACGAGAACCACCAGGGATCGCCGTCGGCAGTGGGTTGATAGGTATAGAAATGCCTCGTCAAACCGGGACTGAACCAGACGCGGAAACTGGTTGAAGCCGGCGTGCAGCAAACGGTTCATATGCCTCTTGCCGCCGCCTGGTGGAACGTACGTATGAATGTGATCTGAAAAACAGACCATGCCCACCGAATCACCTTGACTGAGCGCGACATAGCTCAACATCAGGACCGAGTTGAGCGCATAGTCCAGTAGACTTAGACGGTCGTACTCGTTGGTCATCATCCGTCCACAGTCGAGCAAAAAGATGACCCGTTGGCTTTGGTCGGTCTGAAACTGCCGAACGGTCAATTTTTGTCGACGAGCCGAGCTGCGCCAATCAATATGTTTGTAGTTGTCATCTTGTTGATAATCACGCAGACGTTCGAAATCGTTATCCTGACCGGCGCGACGCGTACGGCGCACACCAATCTGGCTCAGACGATTCGTGCGGGCCAGCAGGGCGTACTCACCGATCTGCTTGATATCCGGATAGACATGCAGCTGATCGACACATGGAAACGCATGTTGTCGCCGCCAGAATCCCCGCCGACTCATCAGGTGCATATAGATGTTTTCAAGGTCGAATGCCCCTCTCCGGTGCGGCGTAATCAGGTGCTGCACAGTCATTCGTTTGCCGGCCTGCAGCGATATGCTGTGAACGGGCGGCTCGATCTGCAAGCCATCGGACGCGTCTTCGCTCAAGTCTAGCCGCAAGGTGCGTTTGCCTCGGTTGTCGACATGGACCTCAACCGGATGGTGATTTCCAAGTGAGGCAACCCGCGGCATCGAACGTTCTACGTGGATGTGCGATAGCGAAGGAAGCGTCGTCAAATCCGCGGTGGCGATTAGAGCCACAACCGCACCGGCAAATGCGACTACCAGCCACCACCAATCGGGCATCCATGGCAGTGGCACGGACAATACCAGCGGCAAGCCCGTGTACCAGGCCAGAAGCTTGGTCGGGTAGATTTTTTGATTCCGAACTAAGAACAGCAGGGGAGCCAGACAGAGTAGCAACACCGTCCAGGGCGTAATCCCCCACTCGAGCAACGAGAACTGAGATGTTTGTTCAGGATTCATAGCGACGCTTGAGCTTGGGGGACAGTTTCTTGCAGACCACGCGGAACTTCAATGCTGCGCAGTAGCTGCCGCAGCTGGTCGTCTACTTGCAGTCCCTCCACCTCCGCCTCGGCCGTCATCACCACTCGGTGCCTCAAGGCCGGCAGCGCAATGTCGACGACATCATCCGGCGTCGCGTAATCACGACCTCGAAACGCGGCCAGCGTTCTGGCACCTTGCATGAGTGCCAGCCCGGCGCGGGGCGACGCCCCCAGATGAAAGCTAGGCCAGTTGCGGGTCTGACGCACGAGGCGATTGATGTACTGCACCAGCTGAGGTTCGATGCGCACGTTCGCGTTGGCCGACATGACCTGCATGATCTCCTCAGGAGAGGTGATCGCTTTGAGTTCCGATTCGATGCGCTTGTTGAGATCGAGCTGCTGGCTATGCAGGGTCAGAATACGCTCTTCTTCCTGCTCATCCGGGTAGTCTACGACGACTTTAAACATAAAGCGATCCAGCTGGGCTTCCGGTAGACTATAGGTGCCCTCACTCTCGATTGGGTTCTGCGTTGCGAGCACCAAAAAGGGGCGCTCTAGAACATGACTGGTGCCGTCCACCGTCACTCGATACTCTTGCATGATCTCAAGCAGAGCTGCATGGGTTTTTGCCGGCGAACGGTTGATCTCATCAGCCAGCAGCAGTTGCGTGAAGACAGGGCCAGGCCGGAATCGAAACTCTTGAGTGCGAACGTCCATCAGCGGAGCCCCCGTGATGTCCGACGGCATCAGGTCGGCGGTAAACTGAATCCGTCCGAATTGGCAACCCAAGATGGTCCCCAGAGTTCGCACGAATAGCGTCTTCCCCATTCCGGGCAGGCTTTCAATCAGCACGTGCCCACCGGAAAACAGGGCAACCTGGGTCGAGAGGACTAGCTCTTCTTGGCCAACGAATAATTTCTGCAATTCTGACGAAATCGCCTCGAACAGTACTTTTGTATTTCGCATGGATGAGTGCTTACCGGTAATCTTTTTGGATTTAGCTTAGATAGGATTGTTATCAAATAGATCAAGTTGGCGATTCGCTGGGCCGCCATCCCCTTAGGTTCAAGTAGACGACTGAATCGGTGGGGGCTCCGGCGGCGTCTTGAAATCCGTCGGTCCTGGCGGGCCGTTGCGGGGCGCCGATGAGGGATTCGCCCCGGTGGGTATCGGGGGCCTACCGACACCGGGTGCGGGCCGCGGTGTTTCCAAATTGTCGAGCCATTGCGGCGGCGCCTCGCCACGTACCCTTCGGTAGTATGTTTCAATGGTCGCTTTGGCATAGGCGACGTCACGAGACTCAAGCAACATGCGCCCGAGTGCTTCGACATGCAAACCAAAATCACTCGTATTGCGTTGAGGTAGTGGTTGGGCCCGTCCCAGGATGGGCAGCAGTACCGCACATACGATGATCCCCAGCAAGGCCGCGGGCATGGTAATGGCACTTAGTGGCCAGACGGTAAGCATCTCTAGACCGGCCCCACGAGAATCTTTCTCCGGCGCCTGACTGATCAACAACCCGTTGTCATCGTAGGCCAGCAGCGCAACTCGCTTGGCGGGCAAACACTGCTCGATCAACTTCTCGCCGACTCGCTGATGCAACGGTTCGACCAGAGATCCATTGAGCAGAGGAGCTCCGTTGGCTACGATCAAAATCTGACTGTCCTCGAACCGTCGATTGGTCAGGCGAAACACCAGTGCCTGGCCGCTAGCACTGGCCAAGAGTATCTCTGACTGGGACATTTTACGAAACTCCGCGTTCCACTTTTTGTCGGTTCCTAGCTCCGTGGGCTGCCAGTCACTTCGCGTAACGCCGCTCTCGGGATCTTCCTCGACAACCGGCGGCGATGCGGACTTGAGTGGATTGACCGCCTGCTGCGTGGTCAGCCAACTTGGTTTCTTACTTTTCCAAGTTGCGGCCGGAGGTTCGAGGGCGATCCCAACCGGCCAGGTACCTGGCTCTCCATCCAGGTCGTCAGCCCAATCGCCTTGGAACTGCGTGTGCTCGACCAAAGGTTTGCCGGCATCCAGGTAGAACCAGCGGCAGAAGGTACTCTCCGGGATCTCGCGTAGCCGCAGATTCAGCTCCCGCGCCTGTCTCATCGCAAGAATCTGCTCGGCACGCGGCTGTTTCTCTGCAGGTAATAGATCGATCGTTTTTTGCCGATAGTAGATGTCCGCGTTGAAGTCGCGCCCGAAGTAAACCACTGTTCGTCCCGGCTCATCGGCCAGCCAATCTTCAACCCAGTCTCGCGCGAGTTTCCCAGGGGGGTCGAAAGACCGTCCAACAAAGACGATCACGTCGAACGTTTCCAGCTTGGGAGAAAGCTTCTGGGGCGTCAGGCACTTCGCGCCCGCCGACTCCCACATCTTGCGATGGACCCCTAGGCCATTGAGGCTGCGATTGTGAGCAGGCGCGCTCACCGCACCAAAGGGGACCATCTCCGGCATCCAGCTTCCACAGCCCGAGAGCAGCGATATGCCTGTCGCGAGCACAACTCCTATCAGTCGCCTTGGGGTGTTGAGCGCCTTCATGCGGTGGCTACCTCTGGAGTTCTGCCCGGCGGCCCCGGCGCGATGGAGGCGGTAATGAGCCGCTGGAATTCGTCGATTTGATTCCACTGCTGCATGAAGCGCTCATGTGTTATGGAATGCTTGCCAAAGAACACATCTTCGAACGCAAGCATCGTATTTTCCAACATGCCTCTGAGCCGCCTGTCGCTCCCCAACTCTCGCAAATACATGCGATTGGTTTTGCCTTTTTGCAGGTGAATCTTCCTAGCATGATCCAGAACCAAAAGCATGTAGCCGTACAGAAACACGGTAGCGGCATCCAGCTGGCCGGCGCGCATCAGCCTCTCCGCTTCACTGAGAGGGTCATTGTTCGTCGGCGCCACTTCGAACGGCAAATCCACGACTCGGGCCGGGTCGATCTCAATAGCCTTCATCGGCCGAGCTTCACTGAAATGGGTGGGCAGATAGTTGCGTAACGAATGGTATGTCAACAGCATGAGCACGGCAATCAGCATGATGCCAAGTAAACTGATCACGGCAGTTGAAAACCAACTGGAGAATACTCCGGCCCCGAAGCCCCAAGCGGGACCACGATAGGTACCTCCGCCCTGGTTGGAGTTGTCGCTACCAGCTGAACTAGAATCTCCTTTCTTGAGCCATCCATCTCGGCGAATCGCGTTGTCGCCGTCACCGGGCACTCTCGGCGGAGCGTAGCTGCCGGACTCTCGGTCATACCATGGAGTGGCAGGCATGGATCGCAAAGCCTCAGCCGCCTCCACATCCACTTCCACGTCCGCTTCAGCGGCGACCAGAGCGCCACTGAACGTCATCGACACGAACATCGCGCACAGGCCAGACACCCAGCGGGTAGCTACGTTCTGCTCCAGCCTGGAGCCAGTCAGACACAGAGACCATTTCGGGAGTGGACCGAAGCTGCTCATGACGCCATCTGCTCCGCGGTGATACCTGCGGCCACGACGGGAATGCCAGCCGGTTGTGACAGTCGCTCGGCCTCAGCCCGCAAACGAAGTTCAATCTCCCAACCTTCCAGACGAATGCGGCTGTCGAGGTACGACAAAAAACGAAAGACGGCCATGAACAGACCGACAATCCACATCGTTATGGGCAGGCACAAGTGGTCAAACCAGCCGTTCCACTGCCAGTTGCCGGTGCTCACTCCCACAAAAAACAGCTGCGTCCCCAAAAGCATCAGGGAGAGCAGAAACGCAAAAACAGCAGCGCCGATAAACCTGGTAAAATGTTCCGACATCAGCAACCGATGCAGTCCCCTACTGCGCTGAGCATAGGTGATTTCATCTTTTCCGACGGAACGCAACGGGCACAATTCTAGCCCGAGGATCTCGGGAGCGTAGGGCCAACATGCTCGAAACAAAATGGCGACAGCCGGCACCACAATCAGCAGCCAAATCTCGACCGGAGCGTCAAATACCACATTACGACTGACCCACGGCACCATCATCAGGTTGACGAGCGAAAGCCGCGCTATTCCGATGACCAACACGCATCTCCCTGCGATCGGCAGCAACCGGCGCAACAATCTACGCCAAGGCATAGGTTCATAAAAAATCTGATTACCGAGGAAAACGGTGGTAGGCAACGATACCAGGGGGAACTGCAGAACGTACAGCAGTACCAAATGCGAAGCATGACGCCAACGCATGGCAGTCGTCGGTGATTCCAGATGCTCGGCAACCAAGTAGGAATCTTCGTTCATCATCCAGGCTACCGCCCAGACGTCGAGCATCAGTAGCGGTAAGCCGACGAGGGCACTGGTCAACATGATCGGACGAATATGGCGTCGAAGAACCAGCAGACTCAGGTCCAGCAACTCCAACGCCGATCTCTGGCATATCGTGATCTCAGTTCGGTCAAGTTGCACTGGAACGCTCCCGGGGATAGCCCAGCACGACGAAGTAGAACATCATCAGAGCGCTCGAAAACACGGCCCAAATGGCCTTGAACAAATAGGGTATCGGGCTCGGAGAAAGCAGCCCTTCGGTCAGTGCCGCTAGAAAAAACAGGATGCCTGAGACCGACATCACGGGAACCGCCTCTCGAGCGCGCAGTTGCAACGAGGCGATTCTGGTTAGACCGCCCGTAAACAGCCAGCCCGTTCCGATACGTAGCCCTGCGGCGGCGGCCAGCGCGATGGCTGTTAGCTCAAATGCACCATGCGCGGTAACGAATTCCAGAAAGGTATCGCCACCATCGGTTCCACCGCGCGCCATGTATCCAAACGAAGTGCCCAGCGTGGTTGCGTTGTAGGCCGTCGTGTAGAGGCCGGGAATGATCAGCGGGCCCATGGCAAAGCATTGAAGCCCAATGCCGGTATTGTGTTGAATGTAGAAGGCGACCATCGTCAGATTTTCATTGATGGACCGGTTGAATTCCACTTCGGAAAACGTTTGCTCCATCTGATCCATGGTTTCAGCGCCCAACATCTTTTCTGCAAAGCCCGGAAATGCGGCTTCATCGTAGGCCAGATACGTGGAGAGGCTAAAGAGTCCGAAAAACAAGACCGCGCAAATATGCACGCATCGATCTTGGAATATCTGTTGCGGCGCCTGACGGAATGCTAGATCCCACCAGAGATGAAACTGAAATCGCCGAGAGCGGTAAATGGTATTGTGGGCCTTGCCGACCAGCCCATGGAGGTAGCTGACTGTCTCAGGCGAAAGTCGATACTGTTCGGCCATCGCCAAATCGGTGCACGCGGAACGATAGAGATCCGAAAGCTCTGCAAGTGTGCTCCCATGGGCACCACTCAGCTTCCGGGCAGATAGCTGCACGATCATCTGTTCAAGACGATGCCAGTCCGTACGGCGTTTATGGACAATTTCGGCCAGGTTGCTCATGCGTTAACTTTGGTTCGTTTCGTTACGGAAATCGACCTGAGTTTGGTCGGACGTCATCGACGGCGCCGCAGCCGTAGAGGCTGGTGGCGGGCTAGCTGGCTGCGAGCCGGGCATCTGACCCGCCATCGTCGGTACCTGCTTACGACTAGTGGTAAAAGATCGTCGCAGCGGAGGCGGTTGGACTGGTGCTGAGGTCTGCCTCATCTGCGCCATCCCTTGCTGTCGCTGCTGTTCGGATAGAAACACGCGAACATACAAGGCACATAGCAGTAGATCGGGGCTCGTGTCGGCAAGCAATCCGAACTTTTGAATGAGCGGGTCTGCCAAATGCTTTGCCACGTCGTAACGCCGCTGGAGGCTGAGTCGTTTTCGGTTCTCCATGTAGAGCCCCGTTGTCTGAGCCAGAGAGCTACTGACCTGGAATGTAGCCGGTATCAACTCGGCCAATCCAAACGCCCTCAGGTCCTCAGGCTTCAAGTTCCAGGGAGAACGCCGTTGGCCTTCCGATACCACCATCGTGCCGGCCGCCAAATCGCCCAGTCGCTGCAGGCGAGGCGAGAGGGTCATGACAATCAAGCCAATCAACATCGTCGGTATCACGAACGCGGGCGGCGACTCGGGATCCAAGACCTGGAGCGAAAGTAGAAAACACATATCGGCCAGACGCAGCAGATTCCTCAGCGCTGCCTGCGTGGCGTTGATAGGGCGTCCATCGACCGAAATAACCCGCAATTTGAACACCATCTTGCCGAGCGTACGACCGTTGAAGCGTGTTTCAAAAAAAATACCGTAGAACCAGCTGAACAGAAAGAACGTCAGCAGCAAAATAATGATCATCAGTGTACCGCTCAGCGGATTGACAATCGAGCTGAATATCAAGACCAGGAAGAGGGCGAAAAAGACCAAAGCGCGAATGGCGAGATCAAATGCGAAGGCGGGCAAGCGCTGAAACGGGCCTGCCAGCGAATACTCAAACTCGATGTTCTCCGGCGTAATGACGCGCGCGGTGCAATCCAGTTTATCGGTTGAGTCAGTTTTCATAAAAACCAGCGGACTCGCCAAAGAGCCGACTTACTCCAGGACCGGAAAATCCGGTGAACCATCCAGTGGAACTACAGGGTGCTCCGCCAGGGCTTGGGCAAGTGAATCAAGTGGGGCGTTCCCAGCTCGTCCAGCAGCATGTGGCCTCGCTTGCCTGCAAGGCCCTTCAGTTTACCAGCTGCCTGAAGCGGCGAGTAGGTAAGCCGACGATCCCCGCGTCCTCAGGTTGAGGTCTCGCGACGAACGCTTCGTTCTAGAGCGTCGATGATCGCTTCTACGTCGTAGACGCAACCGCCCCAGGTGCCGCCGCCCAGCTGCTGAAGCGCGGCCCATAGTCGTGTGTCATCAGGTAAACGTGCGTCGGGCGCCAGATTGTCGTTCGGAGCGCGCTGTTCGAGCAGCTGCTGAGCGTCATCGGCCAGTAGATTGACGGTGCCACTGAGCGAGTTGCGGTCGATAATCACCTCGATGATGTCGCCATCGCGGACTTTGCCGATCGGACCACCGGCGAGCGCCTCGGGCCCGACGTGCCCGATACACGCGCCCGTGCTCACACCGGAGAAACGCGCGTCGGTCAGGATCGTCACCTGCTTGCCCCAGGGGATGTGCTTGAGCGCGGACGTGAGTTGATAGGTCTCTTCCATGCCGGTGCCCAAGGGGCCACAGCCAAAGAGTACCAAGACATCCCCCGCCTCGACGCGGCGCTCGGCCTGCCCCTTAATCGCCGCAATAGCAGCTTTTTCAGAAGCGAAGACCTTGGCCGGTCCGGTGTGACGAAAGACACCGTCTTCGTCGACTACCGTCGGATCAATCGCGGTGGCTTTAATCACCGCTCCCTCGGGACAAAGATTGCCCTGAGGAAAAACTACGGTGCTTGTCATGCCAAGGGCCTTGGCGGCAGCCGGTGGCAAGATGACTTCATCGGGATCAACACCGTCGCGCTGCTGAAGCAGTTGCCTCAAGGCGGCTCGGCGCGGGCTCACCTGCCACTGGTCAAGGATCTCATGCCAAGTCTTCCCGACGACGGTCATACAGTCGCAGTTGACCATTCCCGCCTCACGCAGATGCAACATGATTTCTGGAACGCCACCGGCCAAGTACAGCCGTACGGTCGGGTGATTCACCGGGCCATTGGGTAGCACGTCCACAAACCGAGAAACCCGACGATTAATCGCGTTCCAATCATCCACGCTTGGTCGACGAAGACCGGCGGCGTGGGCGATGGCCGGTATGTGCAGCAACAGATTAGTGGAACCTCCACAGGCTGCGTGCACCGCGATGGCGTTGGCGACCGACTCTTGCGTCAAGATATCTGCTAGGGTGATCTTTTTCTCGGCCATCACCATCAAGGCTTCCGCCGAGTAGCGAGCCATATCGAGCCAAACCGATTGACCGCTTGGCGCCAGAGCCGCATGGGGAACCGTGATGCCTAGAGCTTCCGCAACGACCTGACTGGTGGCCGCCGTCCCCAAGAACTGGCAACCACCGCCCGGACTACCGCAGGCCCGGCAGCCCGCCTCGGCAGCCTCTTCGAGTGTCAGTTCTCCGTGGACGTAGCGCGCTCCGATCGTCTGGACTTTGGCCGTGTCCTCACCGCTTGTCGGAGGCAACGTCACGCCGCCAGGTACGATGATTCCGGGAAGCTGCTTGCTACCGGCCAGCGCGATCATGGCTGCCGGCAAGCCCTTATCACAGGTCGCGACGCACAGAACGCCTTGTCGGTTCGGAAGCGAACGAATGAGCCGTCGCATGACGATTGCCGCGTCATTGCGGTAGGGCAACGAGTCGAACATGCCGGTGGTGCCCTGCGAGCGTCCGTCGCATGGATCACTACAATACGCGGCATAAGGAATGCCGCCCGCCGCCGTAATCGTCTCGGCAGCCGCACGAACTTGGAGCCCTACTTCCCAGTGTCCGGTGTGATAGCCCAGCGCAATGGGCTGTCCATCGTCACCGCGCATCCCGCCAAGCGTGCTGAGCAGCAGGAACTGAGGACCGCCCATCATCTGCGGATCCCACCCCATGCCGGCGTTTTGAGTCAGGCCAAACAGATCACCACTGGGCCAATTGCGCAGCATCTGGTCGGTTAACATCAATTTGCCTTGGGGACCATCACCGCGGGTAGCAATGGTTTCGGCGGAGCTGCGGTCCAGTGCGAACCAATTCTCAAGCTGTCGAGTCAATGCAGATCAGGCCTCTGCCTTGGGCGGGAACAGGGAAAGTTCAAATGAGCTTGAAATGATGTTAGCCTACCCGGGAGGCCATGTAAGCCCACGGCCCCCCAGGATGTGGAAATGGAGGTGATCGACCGACTGCCCTCCATCGGCTCCGCAATTCACGACAACTCGGTAGCCTCCCTCGGAAACCCCCAATTCCCGCGCGACGCGCTGGATGGTCAACCACAGGTGTCCCAGCAAAGCCGCATCTTCCTGCTCGAGTTGCTCCAAGGACACAATGGGTTTCTTGGGGATGACCAAGACATGGACCGGGGCCTGCGGCGCCACGTCATGAAAGGCCAAGCAGATTTCGTCTTCGTGGACAATATTCGCCGGAATTTCCTTGCGAATGATTTTGGAAAAGATAGTCTCTGCCACGTGCGTTGGATCCTGGAGTGGTTTTCTTGCCTGCGTAGACGGATTTCCGTGAGTTGACCTTGGAAAAACACTGGTTGTCCCATGTGCGCCCGTGCGGCTCGTACGAACTCGGCAGCGTCCCGTGCAAAGTCCGAGCCGCGCTCTAGCTACCGCCCAAATTGCGCAGCAGCCCCTCAAATTGCTGCTTCATGCTCGAAAGTCCCGATTCCATCATCAGCCCCTGCTTCTGCGACTTGACGATCGCTAGCGCCAGGGAAGGATTGTGCTTCCAGTCCTCCATAGTGTACGAACGAATGTCCCGGTAGGGAATCTCCAGCTTGGCCGCAACCTTAGGGACCACATGGACCGCTTCCTTGGAACGCACGACGTAATAATTCTCAGATAGGTACAGTAGGCCAGCTCCCGTAAGCACGCCCAACAAGAAAACGGTCAGCCGATTCATGTGTCTCCCTCAGTTTCAGCCCCAAAAGTGGGTTCTCAGTTCGTCAAATTTCAGGGCGGATTGTAACCGCAGAGGATACGATTGTCCCAGAGAGATTCCACGGCTGCTTCAGTTGCTATCATTCGGTGAATGAACGACAATACGTCGTTCAGCATCGCGGCGGGCAACAACCATCCTGTTCTTCTCGAGATTCATCACGGTGGAGTGTGATGGCACCTTGGGAGATGCAACAGGGATCTCCCGCTGGATGCCTCAACAAACCCGACATCAAAGGGCATGCCGATGCGCGTTCTGCTTCCATCGCATTATCACCTGATATCCCTCAGCCTGTTGCTCTTCCTGGCCCCGATGGCCTCGGTGTCGGGCCAGCAGATCCGCTTTGAGAGGATTCAGCTGAGCGATGAGTTCTACAGTGAAGGCGGAACGCATGGTGACTATAACGGCGATGGTCAGGGCGATGTCGCCATCGGACCATGGATCTATTGGGGACCGGAGTTTGAAAACAAATCGCAATTCTACGAGGGCGAGGCGATCAATCCACGTGGATACTCAGAGAACTTCCTGATGTATTCCGGCGATGTCGATGCCGACGGCCATCTCGACATCTTGGTATTGGGTTTTCCTGGCAAAGAGAGTTGGTGGTACCAAAATCCCGGCGAAAACGTCGCCAGTACGCTGTGGCCACGGCATACGATTCTCGGTTCGGTCGACAATGAATCTCCTCTGATCGCGGACATCAATGGTGACGGGATCGACGACTTGATTTGCAGCACGGCCGGGCAATATGGATTCGCCTCGCATGCTGGCCAATCTCCTAGGGACCTGTGGAAATTCACGGCGGTGTCGCCTAACAACGGCTACCAACGCTTTACCCACGGACTGGGCATCGGCGATGTCGACAACGATGGTCAGCTGGACCTGATGGAGAAGGACGGATGGTGGAAGAATCCAGGCAACACGCCCGACGCGGCGCTGTGGCAATTCCACGCCTTTCCGTTTTCTAGTGGTGGCTCCCAAATGTATGCCGTCGATTTGGACGGAGATGGCAAGAACGAAGTCGTAACCGGTCTGGTTGCCCACGGATATGGACTGGTCTACTACAAGGCAACCAATCGCGCGGCGACTGAGTTCGAGCGTGTGGACATCATGACCGACGATCCGGCGACCAGTCCGGTTGGCATGGCCGTCAGCCAGTTGCACGCGTTGGCGGTTGGAGACATCAATCGAGATGGCATACCGGACCTGGTGACAGGCAAGAGGTGGTGGGCTCATGCGAACAAGGATGCCGGCAATTCTCAGCCCGCGACCTTGATGTGGCTCCAGACCCAGCGGCAGGGCGATCGGGTCCGATTCCAGCCGCATGTGATCGACACCAGCAGCGGCGTGGGTACCCAAATCACCCTAGGGGATGTCAACGGTGACGGCTTGCTGGATATCGTGTCCGGCATCAAGCGAGGAGCCTACGTTTTCTTGCAGCGCCCAGGCAGTCTGCCGGACGCCCAGTCCATGGTACCGGGCCTGGCAAAGCTAGATTCCTACGGGCAGCGACCAGCCCTGGATTCGGTCAAAATCGACGATCCACTAGGCGGATTTCGTCCCGCCTTATCCGGACGCGAACTCAATTTGGGTTTTGAATCGGGGGATCTCACCGACTGGGAAGTCCGCGGAGGGATGGCAGCGGTTGTGCTCGCGAAGAACCATCCGGACTCGGGTAACGAACCGGCGCTCGGTGCCGGCGAGTACTCGGCCGATACGGGGGAACAAAACAAGCCGATCGGTGAGCTGATCAGTCGGCCGTTCGTGTTGTCGCACGATTGGGCAAGTTTCTTACTCGGCGGCAGCGGCCATGCGGAGGCTCGATTTGAGTTGGTGTCCGATGAGACCGGGGCCGTATTGGAATCGGCTGCCGGCGATGGTGAGCCTCAATGGCAGCGACGCAGGCTCGACCTAAGCGAGTGGAAAGGCCAGCTGGTGCGTATTCGCGTGGTGGATCATGCCGAAGATGGCTATGTTCGATTTGATGATTTTAGATTCCACGCGAAGTAACCCTGAGTCAGCCTGAATCGCGCCGGCGACGCTCAGCCCGTCTTCGCGGACTCGGTCGCCGGCTTGCCTCGACGGCCCTGGCAACTCTTCGAGCACCTAGCCGAGAGGAGAATATGTCGAGTCAACGCACTCTGATTGACCGCCTGTCGCTGTCGATGTGGATTCTGATCACCGTCAGCCCTGTTGCGACCGTAGTCGGTCAAGAACTGCCTGCGGAGCCACAACTGGTCATCGAAGGCCCCGCGGACCAAACGGTCATCGTGGTGGTCCGCTACTTTGATGGCGCTCGGGTGGCGAAGACCGTGGTTTCACGCGTCGATTTGCGTGCCGAGCCGCGACCGCAGCCGCTCGAGTTCGGCCACGCAGGCATTCGTTTGCTGGTCGCCGTGCCGACGAAGGAGGCCGTCACCGTTCGGCTGCTCGACGGCCAGACGCAGCGTGCCAGTACCTCCTCCAACCAATTAGGCTGGCTAGAGTTGACCGATGGCAGTGTCTTGCCTTCGGACGACTTTGAGATGCCACGTGCCTTGCTGGACGAATCAGAAAGGACATGGGTTAAGCGGTTCTTGGCAGCCCTGGCCATAGCCCAGACGCACCCCCTGGTCTCCGACCTATCGGCAGCCAACATCGAGTGGCAAACCTTGGATGCCTACTGCGAGGCTTTGACGAGGGAACTTGGGAATCCTTCGATCGACGAACAGCTCGATGGCTGGCTCACCTGGGAAGGCAACTTGGGAGCTAGAGTTTTGGCAGGGCAAGTTTCTTTTGAGCGGGGGACTTGCCGATTTGAATTGATGCGCATCGGTGGAAAGCTGGTGGATATCAACGCCCAGCCCAGCGCCTTGGACGAAGATTGGTTTCGCGGCCCTAGTTCCGAGGCGAAGTACATCGCCCAAAGTCGGCAGCTGGCCGAGAACCTGTTCGCGGGAAGGGTACCCGAAGCCCGGGCTCTGTTTTCGTCGCGGTATCACCAGGAAATCACCATGGATGTCCTGGCATCGCTTCGTGATCAGCTACATGAGCAGTTTGGGCAGGAGCTGTCCGGGATAGAACTCGGGCGTACCGAGCTGGGTGATTACGACCCGGAATCCGAAAGTCGAACGCTGAGCGTCATTCACGCTCTGACTCTGAAAGGCAGTGACAAACGGTGCATAAGCCGAGTTAACTTCGAATTTCCATGCGGCCCGAACACCGTATCCCGAGGCCATTTAGCCTCAATCACTTTTCGCGAATCTTGGCAGTCGGCCCACCCAACGCTTGCCGAGATGATCCACAATCTGCTTCGGTCACTCTCTTCTGAGGAGGTCCTTGCCGGTGACACGAGGGTCTGGGATGCGGTCTTGCATCCGAGCGTGCTGGCAGAAATCCCGGCGGGACAATTGACGGAGTTCTCGAAAAACCTCCATTCGCTGGTCGGCGGGCTCGACCTGGAGCCAGACTGGGATCAATGGACGTCCAAGCAGGTCCGAGGCAATATTCAGGCAGAGGGCCCAGCCACGCTGGGTGGCCAAATCTCACAGCTGCAAGTCGATTTTTCCGAAGGCAAACTGGTCGGCCTCACCGTCATGGGGGACCGATATGCCGCCTCGACGCTCGACCTCGTCAGCGATTCCGGCGGCGCCGCTGAGGTGGGGCGAAAGTTTTGGACTCGTCTGTTGGCGGGCGAACTCCCAGCTGCCCACGCGCTGCTGGCGCCGGTGTTTCAGGAACAACTGCCTCTGGAGGAGTTTCGTTCTCTGGTGGCTGAGAGTGACTTGAAAGACATGCCGAAGGTGCGCCGAGTCCGAATCGAGCGTGTGCGATTGGCTGACCGACCCCAGCGCGCCTTGCCTGCAATGCTCGCCACCTACTACCTGGCAGAGTTCGAAGCAGGAGGTTTTCAACCGCTTCGCTGTGAATTCCGCAAATCCGAGAAGGGCCCGGAGCTACTCAACTTCAGCACCGACTTCGAAAGCCGCATGCCGAGCGGGGATTGGACACGAGCCAACGCCCTGGTCAATGCATTCAGGTCGGGGCAACCTGAGGAGGTCATCGCGTTGATTGCAGAAAAGGACCAATCGGAAATCGACGCAGTTCTCCTGGGTTACTTCATGCGGCATCTACACGAAGTACTGGGGCCACCGAACCAGCCAGCCAGCTCAAGCGTGATTTACCAGTATACGACCGGCGCACGCGTTGAGCGTATCCGAACGATCGTGGACGGACCACAGACTTCCATACCCCTCAGCGCCGTGTTTCAATACGGCTCTCTGAAGTCGTTTGAGTTCACCTCGGCAAAGTTAGCTTACTTCGTGGATCAGATTGACGATATGAGTTCCATTGAAACAGCCGGCTTGCGTTTTTTGGAGAGTTGGCTGACCGGCGATGATGTCGCGGGTACGGCCCCACTCGTGGTACGGAGTTTGCGAACCGACCCCGTGGGCAACAGGCTGGTGGAGCTACGTAGCGGCCTGGGCAAACGACTGGGTGACTATCAATCGGGCAGACTGGTGACCCATCAGGTCAGCGATACGGACAATGCCATCGTTCTGACATTCGAAGCGCATTTCGCCCAAGGTGACGCTCCCATCGGATTGACGTTCGAGGTAGACGCATTTTCCGCGTTAATCTCCAGCATTGAGCTTTTGGAGGACTAATGGTTCGCATACGCGCTACGCCACTTTGAGCGACAGCCTTACCAACGGATGCCAGTCTACTGGCTCCGTGAGAAACTCTCATCCTCTTGAGCGTACAGCCGAACACGCTTTCGGAGCGGGAGAGGAAACTGGTGGCAAGGAACGTTCATCCAGCAGAGCATCTTGCGCTGGAGAAGCCAGAAATCGATCCATGTATGCGTCGAGCTTGGCGCGGATTCTGTTCAGCTGGGCGCCACCTTTCGCCGACGAGCCCGGGCCCGGCTCCCCCGGTAGTGCTGTCGAGCACGCGTTTTGTAGGGATAAGTCATAGCGGTTATTAGGGCAAAAGGAGGCCCTTCGCTTTTTTTTGGGTAAGCTTGATCGTAAATCAGAGCGGCAGGATAATCTATATAGAGAGTCTCTAGTCATTTGAGCACCCACATCATGAGTTAAAGGCATGCGTCCGCACCAGAACAAGGCTTTCACGTTAGTTGAATTGTTAGTTGTAATCGCCATCGTCGGGATTCTGGTTGGGTTGCTTCTACCAGCAGTGCAGGCTGCGCGGGAAGCAGCGCGAGCTACTCAGTGCAAGAACAACTTGAGGCAGCTGGCTTTAGCTACCGAGTTGTTTCACGATTCGTTTGGGTCTTATCCCGCGGCACGATACCAGCCTCGTCCAGGTGATCAAGAGTACCCGTGTGGCGGAAGCGAGACGACTTGGCTGGTGCGGATCATGCCTTTCGCAGAGAACCAGGCGGCAGAAGATCGCTGGGACTACAGGAAAAGCTATGTAGACCATGCTGACGAAGTTCGAAACTACAACCTATCGCTGTTTGTTTGTCCGTCACGGCGGTCTTTGGATGAAGCGACAGGGGAGGGGATCTCTGTCTCTCAGTCCACCACTTGGTGTTACCTTCCCTGCGGTTGTCGGTATCCGTGCTCGAGAGGCACGTCAAGCAGCGTCAGTGGAGCCGTAGGAGACTATGGCGGCAACCATGGCGATATGTCAACGGGGTCCACCGGATTATCAACCGACTTCTACTATGGCGGAAATGGCACGGGACTGATTATTTCAAGTCGCGCGCAGTGCAACGCCACAAGTGGCCTGCCGGTAGATTGGATAGATAAGATTTCGCACAGAGATGCAACCGATGGCCTTAGCAACACAGTGTTGGTGGGCGAAATGCATGTCCCCAGAGGACGACTTAGGCAATCGCCGGGCGATGCGTTCATCTTTAACGGCGACCATGTTTTTAACAGCACGCGTGTCGGTGGCCCAGGAGTACCGATCGTCTCGGATTTGAACGACACTGGAAATGGGCTCGCGTCGTGGGGAAGTTGGCATGCGGGCGTTTGCCCTTTTGCTGTTGCCGATGGAAGCGTTCGCGCAATTTCTAGTAGCACAGATACAGCCACCCTGGGCTATCTGTGCGACCGCGAGGATGGACAGGCATTTACGATGCCGTAACCAGTTGTTTTGCGTCCGGCTCTTGGTGGTTTTGCAAGGAATTCAACTTGAATAAGTGTGAAACGCGAGGAATAAGTTGTTCGCGCAAAGTCCTCTTCGCGCTGCTGTTGCCACTCGTAGCGAGTTGCTCGAATCAATTGCCCACGTACAAGGTAAACGGAAAAGTCCAGTTCGAGAACGGGAATCCGGTGATAGTCGGAATCGTCGAATTCCAGTCCGTCGATCACCGGATCAACGCGAGAGGAGACATCCAGCCAGACGGAACGTTTCAGCTAACCACCTTTGCGCCCAATGATGGCGCAGTTGCTGGAAAGCACAAGTGCGTCATCCTCCAGATGGTCATTGGCGAAAACATTGTTGGACACAAGCCAAGTACCATCGGTGTGGTCGACTCTAAATTCGCGTCTTATCTAACTTCGGGGCTCACATTCGATGTAGACCCGGAAGGTATAAACGAGATCACCGTCACAGTTCACGGCATCGGCACAGCGCCTGCCCCAGGCGAAGGCCATACGCACTAGGGCCTCAGTCAACCTAAGACTTTCAGCGCGTCCTGCGCTTCTGTGCGTAAGCGTCCAGCAGTGCGAACGTCTGTGGACACAGCACTTCACGGAGTGTGCGAGCATTTGCGGACACAGCACTTCATGGTGCGAGAGCATTTATGGACATAGCACTCTACGGTGGGTGAATGGGAAAGCGTTTGATCGCTGAGCGTTTATGGACCAGCACTCGACGGAGCGTTTATGGACACAGCACGCCAGGGCATTTATGGACACAGCATCCTACGGTGTGGCGAGGTGTTGATTGGGCAGGCTTTCACCATGTCTGGTGGCGTCAAGGCGGAAGGCCGGTGCCGATCAGATATTCCGGCTGACGCGTTTGAGCTCAGATTCTTGTCGGAATCGAACATCGCCTTCTGTGACAAGCGATATCCTGGATGGCGTGAAGGAGAAAAACAGAGGCTGCGTTAAGCTGCAAAGGCTGCTTGGACGCAAGAGCGAACTCGGAAGCGAATCTGGCGGCGAAGAGAACGAGTTCGCGCGATTTCGTGGGGCTGCCCAGCCACGTGGTGGAACAGACTTCCAAAGTCGCTGACCATGGCAATCCAACTCTGGGGCTTCAAACCAGCCCGCTCCAGCAAGCGGGACGCATCCATGAGAGCCCCTCCAACCTGATCAGACCGAGTTTGGCGGGCCGTCCAATCAAGTAGCTCAAGATACTCGGTCGATGTCATATTCAGGAAACCTTTGTCGCTACAGCGACTTCCTGTCGTATTCGGCCGAAGGCCTAGCGCGTCTCGCTGCTGGTCGTTGGGTACCGGCGACAAGCTGCGATCAGGAAGTGAGTCGGGCGGCTGAGCGTTAGACACATCGCAGGTGGTCTCGATCAACAACGCCGTGAGCCGCTTCTTGGCGGACGTAAAGTCGCTCTCTTCCACCGTCCGGGCCAAACAAGCTCGGATTGGAT
>JANQJJ010000071.1 GCA_028281725.1 Pirellulaceae bacterium
TCAGGTAAAACGAGCCTGGAAGCCTACAACACAACAGACGACATGTGGATGCCCGCGCGCTCGGTATCCTAAAATCGCCCGTTCTTGCACGAACTCCGCCTTCTTTTCCCTATTTTCTTTCGCGGCCGGAGACTGAGACCAATTATCCGGCTCGGCTGCTAGAGGGCGCCATGGGTTAACTGGTGCGTCACCCTTGCTCGACTGAGCAACGATTTTGTTGATTGGACACGCTGCTGGACCTTGCGGCTGGCACCAGCGGCCGAAGTACCCCAAAAGCGTCCCAGAACCAAGACAAATTGGGCAAAGCTTCATTGACGCGAGCGTCTTTTTGCCCCAAGAATATAGCAGGTCCGTGAAAGTCTGCGGTTAGACGTCACCGAGAAAGACACTCGGGGGGGACGCGCCTAGGGCGATCACGGCGAAGAAACCATCGACCATCGACCTTTGGCTCAGGAGATACGAGCACATGAACTTTGACAATCCCTATGCAGTTCAGGGAGATACGCGGGTTGCGGCACTTGCGGATCAAGCTGAGCGCACGGCCTTCATTCAGCGGACCTACATGCATCTGGCTGCGGCCGTGATCGCGTTCGTGGTCCTTGAGGGAATCCTCTTGACCGCATTTCCGGCCGAAACAATTCTGGCCACGCTGGGCCCGTTGCTGCAAGGCTGGGGCTGGTTGGTGTTCCTCGGAGGATTCATGGCGGTCAGCTGGCTCGCTCGCAGCTGGGCCGACTCGGGAACGAGTCCTCAGGTGCAATACGCGGGCCTGGGCCTGTATGTCATCGCCCAAGCCGTCTTGTTTTTGCCACTGATGGCCATCTCCCTTTGGATCGAACCGAGTGGTTCCATACCGCTCAACGCGGGGATCATTACCGCCATCGTCTTCGGCGGCCTGACGGCGATGGTCTTCCTGACCGGCGCCGATTTTTCATGGCTGGGCAAGTTCCTGTGGCTGGCCGGCCTAGCGGCCATGGGCATGATGCTGGTCAGCTTCATCTGGCCTCAGAACATGGGGCTCGGCCTGTGGTTCTCTGGAGCGATGGTCGTCCTGGCGGCCGGTTACATTCTGTACGACACATCGAACATCATGCACCACTATCGAACCAACCAGCATGTCGCCGCTTCATTGGCTCTGTTCGCTTCGGTAGCATTGCTGCTGTGGTATGTGATGCAGATTCTGATATCGATGCGAGACGAGTAGTCTTGGCTCTTGACTGTGGATCACCAGACAAACCCAAGGCCGCTGCCGAGTTTTTTCGGTAGCGGCCTTTTTAGTGCCCGCTGGCCAACCGATTGCGTCGCGCGCAAGCGGTTTCTGGCGCCAGCTTCTGAAATCCGGCACCAGCTGAAACAAAGATACTTGGCCCACTGTCCTCAATGGCCAGCAGCCCCCAAGCGGCCTACATGAAAATGTAGCCTTCCTCTCCGTGTTGCGTGATATCCAGTCCCTGACGTTCCGGCGTCGAAGGAACGCGAAGGCCGATCGTCATATCGATGATTTTCAGCAGCACAAAGCTCACCACCGCTGCGAACACCCAAGTGACGATGGTGGCCACGGTTTGACCGACGATCGTGGAGTAGTTCCCTTCAATGATCCCGAGCGGCTCCCCCTTTTCGGTAATGTCCCAGATAGCTCTACTGGCAAAAACGCCGGTCAGCAGGGCTCCCAGCGTGCCTCCCATGCCATGCACACCGAAGGCATCGAGTGAGTCGTCGTAGCCCAGCTTGGACTTCAGCGCCGAGCAGGAAAGGTAACAAACCAGTCCGCCGGCGACCCCCATCAGCAGGGACGGCATGAGCTGGACGTGACCGGCTGCCGGTGTAATGCAAACCAAGCCTGCCACCGCGCCGGAGCTGGCCCCTAGCAACGTCGGCTTGCCGCGCTGCATCCACTCGACAGCCGCCCACGTTACGGCGCCGGCCGCAGCGGAGAAATGAGTCACCGCAAATGCACTCGACGTTATGCCGTCGGTCATCAACTCACTGCCGGCATTGAAGCCGAACCAACCGACCCAGAGCATCGAAGCCCCGAGCGCGGTATACGTTAGATTGTGCGGTGGCATCGGTTCGGTTCGGTGGCCGAGCCGCGGCCCGATCACTACGGCAGCCACCAGCGCGGTCACACCCGAGCTGATGTGCACGACCGTACCGCCGGCAAAGTCGAGCGCGCCGCCGCCCCAAGAGTTGTCGCCACCAAAAGCAAGAATGCCTCCGCCCCACACCCAGTGTGCCAGCGGACAGTAGACGATGGTGCCCCAGAGGATGGAGAATAGAACCATGGCGCTGAACTTCATGCGTTCGGCGAACGCGCCGCAAATCAGCGCTGGAGTAATGATAAAAAACATGCCTTGAAACAGCATGTGCGTTAGACGCGGTAGCTCGTCGCTATACATGGGAGTCAGTGGCTCTTTCAGCGTTTCGCTCCATTCTCGCGATACGCCGTTCATGAACAGGTAGTCGAGATTCCCGATGTAAAGGCCCGACCCACCGAAGGCGAGAGAGTACCCGTAGATCGCCCAGATTACCGTCATCAGTCCCATCAGGAAGATGCACTGCATGAGCACGCTGAGTACATTTTTTTTGCGAACCAAGCCGCCATAAAACATGGCGAGCCCAGGCGCGGTCATAAAGAGAACGAGCGCGCACGAGACGAGCATCCACGTGTTGTGGGGCGCACAATCCGGCCCCGCAAGGTAACTGTCGGTTTGATAACCCTCCGGCAAAACGCCCTCGCCGGGCGCTGCCTCCGGCTCTTGCGCGAGGGATGGTGGAGCGTCTGGCGCGGTGGTTGCTTGCCCTTCCTGAGCACCAACGTGGACGGAACTGGTGAGCAACACGGAAAGCACGACGGTAGATATGAGCGGAACCCGCCATATCCTGGAAAGAGCAGTAACATTCACGAGCTGGAGGCTCCTCAAATCTCAGGAAACTGGATGCTGGACGGGAAACTTCTCCGGTCCGCCTTCTGCCACAGATTTCGATCCGCCTAATTCGAATCGCCCCCGCGTGGCAGTACCAGAAAATCCCCAAGGATGAGCCCCAATCTACCTCAATTCCGTTTCGCGCCCCAGCCCACGAAATCGACGTCGCCAAGCGAATCCGTAGTGCCATTTAGCATCGCGGCGGGAAAGGACGGGCCCGTTTTTTGGCAACTATCACGACCGAGCGCGCCCACTCCTGCGGACGGCATGGCGGAGCGTGCCGCCACCTTTCGACGGTGCGCCCCGACAGGTGCCCGCCAAGTAGAATCGCACGAGAAGGGGTAAAATGCA
Organism: Pirellulaceae bacterium; assembly: GCA_028281725.1. Lineage (GTDB taxonomy): Bacteria > Planctomycetota > Planctomycetia > Pirellulales > Pirellulaceae > Aureliella. The sequence goes on from JANQJJ010000071.1 coordinate 3,276, forward strand.
CCCGTGACGCCTCATCCAGTGCAGGCGCTGGTTTGCGTTCCGCTCACGCAAGCCGATGGGACTCGGTAGTCAACGCAGGAGGGCCGATTCATAATTGACGGTCGCTTGGGATCGTTCCCCCCCTGCCAGTCGCCGACCCGTTCGGTACGTCTGCTGGGGTGGCGAGTTTTGCGAGCCGCAGGGGGCAGCCCTTGCCAGAAGAGACGCACTAAGAAAGGCTTGTGACGAACGCCCTTGAGTACTCACCTCGGTTCGCTCCGCTCGCGGATTCTTCTGCCGCTAACAGCCGCTGCTCTGCTGGCAGCGACGTTGGTGGCTACCATTTCTTATTACTTGGGAGACCGTCAAGCCAATCGGCAGTTACGCGAGCGATTTGACGTGATCTCGCGGACCCTGGAGACCCCCTCTTTTCCATTGTCTCCGACCGTATTGGCTACCTTAGGCGACCTGACGGACACGGAATTGATCACGTTTGCCCAGGACGGAGGCATTCTCGATAGCACGCTCACCGGAGAGCCGCCTGGCAGCGCGCGCGTCCTGTCTCAGGCCTTGCAATCCACCCAGTCTCGGCGAGACTCGGACGCGCCGGGCGATGGGGCCATGGTTCGGATTTCGGGCATCGACGGCCAAGCAGGATACTTGGTCCGTAGCTTCCGCCGAGAGGCCAGCACGGTGGTTGCCGACTCGGTTGTCGAGGTCGCCGTACTGTTTGATGAAGAGTCTCTCACCCGGGCGCGCTGGCAGGCTGCCTCGCTACCGTTGGCTACGGGACTTTCGACTCTGGCCGTTCTTTCGCTCGTTTCGTGGCTGATCGCACGACGACTCGTGGCTCGCATCTCTACATTGCAGATGGGGGTTGAGCAGATCGCTGCCGGCAACTTTGACACAGACCGGTTGTCCGAGGAGACGTCGACAGACGAGCTTGGCAAGCTGAGCAGCGCGGTCCGGACCATGAGCCTCGATTTAAAGACACTGTGGTCTGCCGTCCATCGCGGAGAAAGGCAGAAACTGATCCACCAGATGGCTGCGGGACTTGCGCACCAGGTCCGAAACAGCCTAACGGGCGCGCGGATGGCACTGGAAATTCATAGCCGGTCTTGCTCAGGCGGCGATGAGGAAAGTCTGCGGGTTGCCGATTCTGAGCTGTCAAGTGTAGAGGACTACGTCAATCGTATCATGAGGGTTGCCTCCGGCGATGCGGCATCTCCAGAGGTCGGCGCCGTCACCACAGCCTTTGAGGACAACCAGCGAAGCCTAGCCGCAATCGCGCGGCATCAACAAATCGCGTTGTCTTGGCACATCGACGCAGAGCTGGCCGACTGCAACGTGCCGGATATCCGATCCCTGTCGGCCGCGATTCAAAACCTGGTCATGAACGGATTGCAGGCGGGAGCTACGGACGTTTCGGTCCAGGCCGGTCTTCCCGAAGGCAAGGGCCAGTTGCAAGTCGTTGTTTCCGACAATGGGCCTGGTCTCGCTCTCTCTACAGACGACGATATCTTTGAAGCTTTCGTCACCTCCAAACCGGAAGGTCTGGGGCTTGGACTGAGCGTCGTTCGGCGGGCGGCTGAGGCGCTCGGCGGCGAGGTGCATTGGCATCGTAGCGATCACCGGACCCACTTCGTATTCACGGCTAAGCTGCAGCACGACAGCTAGCTCCGGCGATAAACGTGCACGCGGGCTGACCTGTCCCCAGGTCGACTGTGGACTTGTCTGCGCCAGGTGATTCCGCTGCGGCCGAGTGGATCTGAGGACAGCTCCCCCACCCTGCCGGCTACCGCCGGGATGGACCTGGAGACAGGGCCACCACCGGGCATGCACGCGTTCACCAATAGAATATGCTTTTAGTTTTTGATAGACACTTTCTAACTTGTGGGACATCTCATGGTCACGAATCCACCGTCCGACTTAACGCGAACCGTCGTTCAAGCTGCGGTCGAACAACTCGACGAGGGGCTGGTAAAGATTGAGCACTGCGCCGGGCAGCTGACTAGCGAACAGTTTTGGTGGCGCCCGGCAGAATCGATGAACAGCATCGCCAATTTGGTGTTACATCTTTCAGGCAACCTTCATCAATGGCTCGTCACGGGACTGACCGGCGCCGAAGACACTCGACAGCGCCAGCAAGAATTCGACGATCGTTCGGGGCGCTCGAGCGCCCAACTGCTCGGTCAGCTGCGAGCCACGATCACGGAAGCGCGCCGAGTGATTTCCGACCTACCTGCAGACGAACTCGTGCGCGTCCGGCATGTTCAACAGTTCGATGTGACTGGAATTCAGACGATATTCGATTCGGTTTCGCACTTTCGGGGACATGTGCAAGAAATCATCCATCTGACCCGGATACAGCTGGGAGACGCCTACCAGTTTCATTTTGTTCCAGAGCAACCGACGCAGCCATCCATCCCGGCAGCAACCGACGACCAGTCAGCCGTAGAGCGGGATACTCCTTCGGGGCCGCTGATCTCGAGTTTACTGGCTGAGTTTCGCCGGCATAAGCAACTGGCCGACTCGGCGCTCGAGCAGCTCGACGACGAGCAGTTTTTTCGGTTGCATGGCCAGCACGTCAACTCGATCGCCTTGATCGTCAAGCACTTGGCCGGCAACCTGGCATCGCGCTGGACCAACTTCCTGACATCCGATGGTGAGAAGGAAAATCGGAATCGGGATGGTGAGTTCATCGTAACCGACCGCGACAGCCGGCATCAGCTGACGAAGGACTGGGAAACCGGCTGGAATATCCTGTTTGATGCGGTCGAGAACCTGTCAACGGTGGACCTGGACCGCCTGGTCACGATTCGTGGCGAACCGCACACGGTATTCCAGGCGATCGTCCGCGGTCTGGCTCATGCCGCTTATCATACCGGACAAATCGTTTACTTGAGGCGATTGATGCAGCCCGACGCGCCCTGGCTGACGATCGCCCCGGGGCAAAGCCTTGGTGAGCGTGGCTCCTACCTGAAGTAGCGGAGGAGAGGCTACGTCCCGGCGCCCTCCATGAGGCTGCCCAAAAGGGTGCAAGTCTTCGTTCTCCATTTCGAACAGCGCGGAGGCAGGAACCTTCTTGCAGCCAACGGTGAGAAAACGCCGAGTATTCGCCAGGAAGCTTGGGAGGAGGGCTGAGCTGCGGCGCCATTACTTGGCGAGCGACCATGGCTTCGGCGCAAAACCAGGTGTCGGGTTGGGCTGACTTTTTCTCGCTCGTGTGGTAGAGGCGACACCATTAGTAGGGTAGCGAGTCACCGCTACCGGCAGATTTCGCGTTCCAGCCCCATGGCCAAGTGGTGGAGATGGCATAACCGGCGCAATCGTGAGTACTTCTGGCCGCCGTCGTCGCTGAAAATGGTGTCAGGGGCAGCAACTGGTGTAAAATGAATTCTTGCCTACGGCATCGGGGGCGGGCAACGAACAGAACAATGAGGGCCGGCCATGTCTTCGGCTACTCCAGACGAAGATCCACGTATGAAATCCCACGAAAGCGCCGACGACGCGACTCGATTCTCGACGCTCGACGACGTCGATTCGTTGGACTTCGATCTCTCCGATCCGGAATCGGGAAAATCAGCCGATTCGCTGAGTCTCTTGGGGGAATACTTGCCGCTCGAGCAGATTGGTGCGGGCGGTATGGGCCAGGTCTTCCGTGCCGAACATCGCACGATGAATCGTCATGTAGCCCTCAAGATATTAAATAGCGACATTACCGACCGTCCCGACCTGCTCGAGCGGTTCTTCTCCGAGATACGTGCGGTTGCCAAACTCATGCACCCGAATATTGTCACTGCCTTTGATGCGGGCAGTGCCGGTGACACGCACTATCTGGTCATGGAATTGGTAGAGGGGGAGGTGCTTTCATCCCGCGTCAGGCAGCAGGGACCGCTGTCGACCAGCGAGGCCGTGCACATCCTGGAGCAAGCCGCTCAAGGGCTTAGGTACGCTCATCAGCTGGGAATCGTGCATCGCGACATCAAACCGAGCAACATGATGCTCACCCACGACGGAACGCTAAAAATTCTCGATTTTGGTCTGGCCATGCTCGGCAAAGGAGATGCCTCGGAGTCGAGCAAGAATACCTTTATGGGAACTCCGGAGTATATGTCGCCGGAACAGATCAAGAACGCCGACGATGTGGACGGCCGTAGCGATCTGTACAGTCTCGGCGCCACGCTATTCTATATGCTTACCGGCCAAGCGATGTTTACTGGTGAGCCTATGCAGGTAGCCATGGCCCAGCTCCGGAAAAAGCCGCTGGCGCTGTACGCTGCTCGAGGAGACGTTGATTTACGACTGGATGCGGTTTTTCAGCGACTGGTGGCAAAAGACCCCGGCGACCGGTACGCTTCCGCGGAAGAACTCCTAGACAATCTGCGCAGTCTGAACCTGACTTCGCAGCCGGCCGCCGGAACCGCCTTATCCAAAGGCGCCGGGCGTTTAGCTGGCGACAACCCGACCAGCGTTGCACTGAGCCGCTCGACGCTGGCTAAAAAATCTCAGATCGTAGCTATCGACCTGGGAATGATGGTTTCGACTGCCGCCTACTTCGATCCGAGTCATGGACCCCAAATAGTCCAGCAGGGCGAAGGCAACGCCCAGCATTTGAGGAACATGCTGTGGAGTGCCGGTGATAGCATCAAAATCGGCGCCGAAGCGGTCGCGTTGAGACGAACCGAACCGGAGCACGTCAATCATTGTGTGCAGCGCCGAATCGGTGCCCGAGAACTGCCTCGTCCACTCGGTGGCAAGACCGTTCCACCGGAAGTTGGCTTGGCTGCATTGCTGCGGAAAATCATGTGGAACGCCGCGGCGGCAACGGATCACAGCACGAGCGCTATCGTCACCGTGCCCAGTTGCTACGATCAAATGCATCGACGTGCGATTCGTGATGCCTGCCGCATTGCTGGTATCGACCTGCTGCAACTTCTGGACAAAACCTTGGCGGCGGCACTGAGTTGGTTGGACGTCAACTCGCGTCTATCGACGCTTGGTTCGGCATCCTCGGTGACGGATTCCAAACTGCTGGTGGTCCACTTAGGCGGCACCGGCCTGGAGGTCAGCGTCGTGCACGTGCGCGGCTCGGTGGCTCAGCAACTGGGCACCTGCGGACACTGGAAACTCGGTAGCCTAAAATGGCAGCGTCTGCTGACGGAGTACTTCGCCTCGACACTGAGTGAACGGTCCGGAAAATCGATTCTCGAAGACGTTGCGGCAGCAACGCGCCTGCAACGGACCGTAGAACTCGCCATGGACCGCCTGACTA
>JANQJJ010000073.1 GCA_028281725.1 Pirellulaceae bacterium
GAATTAAGTTCTTACTCCAATTTGGAACGAGAATGCTTCGATGCCTTAAAAGGTAAGAATGCCCGCTGATACCGGCGATAAACGCCGTGGGTACAAAGACCGCGATCAACACGAGCGACGTGGCGATCAGCGCGCCGCCCACCTCTTCCATGGCCTTCCGCGTCGCAGCCCGTGGCGAAAGACCGTCGGCGATCAACCGCTCGACATTTTCGACAACCACAATCGCATCGTCGACGACAATTCCAATCGCCAGCACGAGTCCGAATAGCGACAAACTATTGAGGCTGAACCCGATCAACTGCATGGCGGCAAACGTACCAATCAACGAGATCGGAATTGCCACCACCGGCACGATGGTCGACCGCCAACCCTGTAAAAAAATGAATACCGTCAATACGACCAGCAGTCCCGCTTGCCACAGTGTTGTGAAGACTTCCTCGATCGAATCTTCAACAAACGCGGTCGGGTTGTAAATCGCCTGGTAGTCCAGTCCCGGAGGAAAGCGGCTCGAGAGATCTTCCACGGTATCTAACACGTCGCGCGTGGTCTCGATTGCGTTGGAACCGGGCCTCTGAGAGACAACCATTGCGACGGCTTTCTTCTCGCCCATATAGCTGCGGACGGAATAGTCCGTTGCGCCGAGGTCGATTCGTGCTACGTCACTGAGCCGCACCAGACGTCCGTCGACTCCGGACTTAATGATGATTTGGCCAAACTCTTCAGCTTCGCGCAGTCTTCCCTGGGTGTTCACGTTGACTTGGAAGGCCCCCATCTGCTGCTCCAGGGGAGGTTGGCCGATTACGCCCGCGGCCACCTGGACATTTTGCTCTCGCAATGATTGGACCACTTCTCCGGGTGTCAACTCCAACGAGGCCAGACGTTCCACATCGAGCCAAATCCGCATCGAATACTCGCTGGCCCCGAACAAACGGACTTCCCCCACGCCCTCGATGCGCGAGAGCACATCACGCAGCTGCAGATAGGCGTAGTTGCCGATATAGAGTTGGTCGCGCGAATCATCCGGCGAGTAGAGATGGATCACCAGCAACAAATCGGGCGACGCCTTGCGTGTCGTGACCCCGATCTGCCGAACCTCTGGCGGTAGGCGTGGCTCGGCAATGGCAACGCGGTTTTGGACCAGCACCTGCGCCTGATCAACGTCCGTCCCGAGGCTAAAGGTGATCGTTAGCTGCAGTGCGCCGTCCGACGTCGACTGCGACTCCATGTAGAGCATGCCTTCAACGCCGTTGATCTCCTGCTCGAGCGGTGTAGCCACCGTCTTGGAAATCACCTCGGGCGTCGCCCCTGGATAGCTGGCCCGGACGACAACCGTGGGCAGAGCAACCTCCGGATACTGGCCGACCGGCAATTGGAAATACGCCAGCCCTCCGACCAATACGATCACAATCGACAGCACGGAAGCGAAAATCGGACGGTCGATAAAGAAGTGAGAGAATTTCATTCGCTTCACTCCTGCTCGTTACCGGCCGATGCCGACGTAGCCGGTCCGCCGTAAGGCATCGCGTTTGCGTCGACTCCGTCGGGTATCTCCGCAGGGGAACGGGTCAACCAGAGCTCCTTGGGAACCGGCTGATATTCGTCCGGCAGGCCGCCGTCGGATGTGGCCTCGAATGGTTCCTCCACCGCCTCCACCGACACGCCGGGGAAAACCTGCTGCAACCCTCGGGTAACGATGCTTTCCGAACCGTCGAGACCGGAACGAATGATTCGCAGACCGTGTGAAATCGGTCCGAGCGTAACAGGCCGTCTGATAACTTGCCGATCTTCACCGACCACGTAGACGAACCTCTCCGACTGATCACTGCCAATAGCGCTATCGGGAATCAGCTGCGCGTTGTATCGTCCACTTCCCGGTAATCGCAGTGCCACGAATAGACCGGGAGTGAGCAAGTTATCGTCGTTTGCAAGGATCGCCCGTCCTCGCATCGTACCGGTGTTGGGATCGATGCGGTTGTCTACAAAGTCCATGTGTCCGGTATGCGGAAATCCTTCTTCGTCTACCAGCGCGACGTAAACCGGATTCTTTGCATCGCGTGAGCTGGCTCGCTCGCCGTTGGCCGCCAAACGAACGTACTTGAGAAAGGCCTGCTCATTGGCATCGAAGTAGCAATGAATCGGATTGAGTGAGACGATGGTCGTCAGCAGCGTCGACTGGTTGGTACCACCACTGATTAGGTTTCCCTCGGTCACGTATCGACGGCTGATGCGACCGCTTATCGGAGCGCGGACTTGAGTGTACTGAACGTTCAGGGCAGCCGACTCGACGTTAGCCCGTGCTGTCTCAATGCCGGCTGTTGCGGTCGCAACACCCGCTTTCGTTGATTCGATCTTCGCAGAGGCCGCTTCGGTAGCTGCAGTTGCCTGCAATTGTTCACTTTCTCGTACGTCCACCTCCTCTTTGGAGACCGCACTAGTCGCCAACAAGCTCTTGGTTCGCGCGAGGCGTTGATCGGCAAGCGTCAACTGCGCGTCCGCATCGGCCTTTTCCGCCTCTGCTTGCCTCATGAGTGACTGAGCTTCGGCCAGCCCGGCTTTCGCTTCTTCGAGACGAGCCTTGGCAGCGTTCAGTTCTGCCTCGAACGGGCGTGGGTCGATGATCGCCAGCAGATCTCCCTTGGAGACAAGATGTCCCTCTTCAAAGTGCGTAGATTCCAGATAACCACTTACCCGTGCCCGCACTTCCACCGAGTCAATCGCCTCCAGCCGGCCCGTGTACTGATCCCATTCAACGATCGACATCACCAGCGGCTTGGCGACCGTGACCTTGGTCAGTGGTACTGCCGTTCCGCTCGACTCCTGTTTGCAACCGACTATGCAGATCCAAACCGCGACGAGCACAAGTCGAAATCTATTAAGTTTTGATGTGTGTTCAAATCTCATTGATGCTTCCTGTGAGTCCATACTCTGGTACTATAGCCATTCGGCAAGCAGGCACTTGTTAGACATTCTTACCTCGCCTCAGAACCGTGTCTCGAACAATTATTGATATTTGGGTCAGAAACGCGTGCTCCGGCGAACTGCACGCTCTCGGCGTCCGGCGGCAACCGATCGAACAGTCGCTTGGCATGGGGGCTAAACATTCCCTGCTGGCGACGCGCGCGGAACGTTCCACGACATGCGGTGGTGTTGACTTCTGCGATTGCCAAAAGTTATCGAGCGTCCCTCAAACTGATGAGATAGGCGAAGAGGTCCCTGAATTCGCTTACCGACATTGTCTCCTCGAGCTTCTCGGGCATTAGCGATTTATCCAGCGCGCGATAGTCCTCAGTTTCGTCTAGCCGGAAGCGAATCCGCTTTCCATCTTCCCGCTGAATTTCAGCCGATTCCCCTCGAAAGTGAAACTGAGTGCCTTTGAATACCCGTCCGTCATCCATCAGCACGATGTACCCCTGATAGTCAGGAGATTTGTCCTGCGAGGGATCGAGCACTGATACGAGAAGCTGATCTCGATTCTTAGCAGCAGCAACGTTGGATAGGTCAGGTCCTACCCGCCCGCCCCGACCATGAACACTGTGGCATTTGGAGCACATGGATCGACTGTCAAAACAGATCCTCCGCCCCGCCTCAGCGTCTCCCTCACGTTGCAGCACCGTCCGCCACTGCTCGACCGACTGCGGGCGCTGAGTGGTCGTCGGGGCCAGGGCAAACTGCAGCTGCTCCCGGCGCTCGGGCCGATACGGCGCAGCGGCAGGCGCCGCCAAGGCGGCGGAGAATTTGCCGCGCACCGATTCCGCTTGGGCATACTTGGTCAATCCGCGAACCGCGGCGAGTGCAACCCGCGGATTCTCGTCATCAATCAAAGGAAACAACCGGTCGAAGTCGGGCGCGTCGGTCGTCACGTAGGCCATGATGGCTTCGCAGCGGACCGATTCTTCCCGGTGCGCGTCGCGGGCAATGGCGGCTAGCAACTGCGCGGCGGACTCATCGTGTGCGGCGGCCAACGTGCGTATGGCTTCGACTGCCAACTTCGGGTCTTGGGAATGAGCCAGATTCGACAGCTTGCCCAGGAGTTGCCCCGTGTCGAAGTCGGTTAGGTAGCGGATCGCCATCGCCTTGGCACTGGTCGATTGAGCCTCATCTACCAGGATAGATTCGATCAAATCCTGGTCCATGCGTCGATCAATTCGGTTGCCCGGCGTCTTCGCCTCGACCCTTGCTAATTCCGCCTGGGTGAGCAACTGGGATGTCGCCAGGAACGTTTCGAACAGATCGGCCGAGCTCGATTGCAGAGGCAACGTCTTCTTCAACTCCTCAGCCAGATCGATTCGCATCGTCTCGCCAGCCCAGATCATGGCCATCTTCCGATTGGTGGGATCCGCATCGCGCAGTAGCTGTCGAAATCGCGTTTTGTCTAACTCGACTTTTGCCCGCCGAAGCGCGAGTAGACCGGCGCGTCGATGAGTTGCCAGCTTTTTGTCGAGCAGTCGCGTGACCCGCTCGCGAAATAGGGGCTGTCCCAGGGAACTGATTGCCGTGCTGGCGATGAACGGATCATCATCCACCGCAGCGGCCACCAGCTGGGGAAACGCTTCTTCGGATCGCGATTGTCGCAGCTGAGCCATTTGGCGTTGACCTGCCGAATCGTCCACCCTGGAGAACGAGGCCCTGGGACTAAGCGTCTTGACTTGGGGTTTCGCCGCCAGCCGCCATATTCTGCCTTGCCCGTGCACGGGATACTGGCGATTTACCCAGTCGGCGATGTAGATGGTGCCGTCAGACGTCGTGGTGATGGCGGTCGGCCGGAAGTTCGCGTCCCCTATCACCAATGGTTCCACTTGCCCCTCGAGAGACGCGCCGCGCCGACCAGTTCGCACTCGGACGACCTGGTTCGTCCCCCACACGCACACCAACAAATCATTTACATAGTCCGCCGGAAGTGACGCCGCGTTGCAGTCAAGCAGGCCGACGGGTGCTTCTCCGACGCCGGCCAGCATCGGCAGCGTCCCGGGCAGCTCGCCGTTCCATGCACAATAAGGATGCCGCCCGCTACCGCCAAATCGAGACTGATAACCGTACTCGCCGCCCTGAATCACATGCAGCACGCGATTCGGACCACGTGCGTCGGGATCGTTGTCTGTCGCCAACAGGCGCCCGGACCAGTCGAACTTTAAGTCGCACGGATTCCAGAAGCCATGGGCAAAGCGCTCCAGCGAGGCGCCGTCCGCCTGACAGCGCACGATCAAACCGGTGTCACCTTGTCCTGCTACGCGAAGTCCATCGGTGCCGCTGATTGTATAAGCGTTACCGCCAATGTTTCCGAGTGAAACGTAAAGCCGATTTTGTTCGTCGAACGCGAGGCCGAGGAACACTCCGTGATTGTTGTTGTTCGCCGTCTGAACGGTTAGCACGGGCTGAGTCGCTTCGCAAACGCCGTCACCATCGATATCTTTCACAACAACCACACTTTTCATTTGGACGACGTACAGCTGATCATCCGCTGAAAACGCGATCGCCAGCGCATGGCGAAGGCCGCCGGCATAGACTCGCGATCGATCGAGTTGACCATCTCCGTCGGTATCTTCGAAGACGATGATCCGATCGTGCTCTGGGCCTTCATACTGCCGACCTCGGGCATGCGTATGCGACTCGACAACATAGAGGCGACCTTGGCGATCGGCCGCTAAACCCGTCGGAGTGACGATCTCCGGCTCTCGCGCCAACAGCGATATCTGCAGCTTGGGGTCGGTGACTTGCGGCACTACCAACTCGTCAGCAGTCAAATGTCCGTTGCAGAAGAGGGCTGCCATTACAACCACAACTCGTACGCTGTTTTTCATTCCGCTCTTTCTATTCTTCCTCGGCAATCGGGTAGCGCGCTCGCTGGCATCCGCCCGCGCCTGCTGGGCGTGGCGTCACTATTCTCGACAGAGGTACATTACTGGAGCTGGGAAGATCGTGCAACAAACCACCAGCCTTTTGAGCCGGTATGGCCCTTAGGTTGCGTCAGATTTGATAGTCCATGCCGACCCTGAGATCCCCGGCGAATCTTGGCTCAAAACGACTTGCCGGCGAACGCCTGCGCTCTGCCGCGGCAAGTCCAACTACGGTCGCCTGAGGCGCGACATCCTTCACAACGACGCTGCCCGCACCAATCTTGGCGCCGTCACCGATACGGATGTTGCCCAGTAGCTTAGCCCCGGCCCCGAGCATCACGCCGTTGCCTATCTTCGGATGCCGGTCACCGGATTCTTTGCCGGTTCCGCCAAGTGTTACCTCATGCATGATCACGACGTCATTGCCGACGACTGCAGTCTCCCCAATGACAACGCTCGTTGCATGATCGATGAAAACACCGCGCCCCAGCTTGGCGGCCGGATGGATATCGACGCCGAAAGCGTTGCTCGACTGACTTTGAAGGAATTGCGCTGCGGCGCGTCTCTGCCGGCCCCAAAGATTTTGAGCAATTCGGTGGACGAATAGCGCATGCAGACCTTTGAAGAACAGGAAGGGTTGCAGGTAAGAGGTTGCGGCCGGATCATGCTGACGAATTGCCTCCAGGTCGCGGCGCAACGCCAGACATATGGTTTCGTCATGCGTCAACGCTTCCGCTACTATCTGCTCAAAGCCACTTTGCTCACGCTCGGAACTGAAAAGTTTTTCAGCGACGACTCTCGTCAAACCAGCGGCCAAGCTGCTCTGCGTGAGCACCACACGCCGCATGCGCTGCGCCATCCACGGTTCGCTCTGGGCGATCTCCATCGCCTCCGCCTGAATCGCACTCCAAATGGCGTCACGTTTCAACCGACAGGGACTCGGCAGCACAATGGACTGCGTGTGTCCGGAAAACTGCGAACATGCAAACATGGAATCAGCCTCCTAGTGGTCTGTCAGAGCTTAATCTTTGGGTCGGGTAAAGGGGTCTAGGAGTCAATTGTGCACAGCACCCGAAGGGCCGCTGGCGGCAATTGACTCCTGACCCCTTTACCCAAATCTTTCAGGCGCCATAGATGGCCCCAACGCGCCTCCATCCCAACTGGACCACATAGCCAGCAGCTCCGCCAAAACGACAGCCCGTCCAGACCATCAGAGTTCCGGTTGAGAGTTTGCCTGACCGGCCTGCCAGCTTGATTTGAGTCATAAAAATGCGGCAGCGATGCCTGATAAGACGGAGGTCTCGCGTCCACCTTACAGCGAAATGGGCTAATATTGTTTCAGATCAGGATTACCTGATGGCCTGGTCTTCCGGCCGGGCAACCGCGCTGGTCGATACCGACGTTTAAATTACCCTTAACCTCTGGCAAACGCCGGGGTTTGTGGCAACCGAGCGGGATAGAAACATGAAAACGCGATACATTCCAAGGTGGTCGATTGTATGGACTGCGGTTCTGGCAAGTCTCTTGATGCTATCGACTGTGCATGGGGAGGATGCGAGGCCCCTGCGCGTGCTGTGTTACAACATCCACTATGGGCAAGGAAATGACGGCGTCTACGACCTACAGCGTCTGGCAGACGTTATCAACGAAGCGAATCCCGACTTGGTCGCGTTGCAGGAAGTCGACGTGGGCGTCACCCGCTCTGGACGGGTCCATCAGGTACGCCAGCTAGCGACCCTCACCGGGCTGTCGGGGCGCTATGGACCAACTCAACACTTCCAGGGAGGACTCTATGGAAACGCGGTGCTCACACGGTTACCGATTCTCGATGTGCATATCCAGCCGCTACCGTACTCCGAAAGCACTCCCGGTCGCACGACATATCCTCGCGGCGCTATTGCCGTCACCGTTGAGACGCCTCAGGGAACTCCGCTACGGTTTATCAACACCCATTTTCAGCACAACGTCTCTGAAGATCGCATCGCAGAGGCGAAAGCAATCAACTCCCTGTTTGCCCAGTCAGCGATGCCTTCGATACTTGCCGGCGACTTGAACGCGACCCCCGGTTCCGAACCGATCAAAATCATTGAGCGAAAGTGGCATAGTACGCTGGCTCCTGATCGCGAGCCAGCGCCCACCTCGCCGTCGAAGACCCCCAAGTCGCGTATCGACTACGTTTTCTTCCGCGGCTCGGAACTAAAAACGATTCGATCGGAAGTCCTCTCTGAGCCCATGGCTTCGGACCACCTCCCGGTGTTGGCCGTCTTGGGAGTCACGCCGAGCCCATAGCGCCGACCCGGCCGCTGGCCAATTCCTCTCCTTGAGAAGGCACCTTGGTCACGGTTGGCTCGGGATCTCCAGGTCCATGCGATTGGTACCACTTTCCACCATGACTTTACTTGGCAAAACCACTTCCGTAGGTGGCGTGGTTTTGGGAGGCCGGCGGCTACCGGAGCTACTCGACATACCGGGAGCAGGCGGAGCAGGCATCCCACCGGTAAATATCTTCACGGTGTGTTCACCAACCACCGCACCCATTTTCCCTTTGGTATACTCGAGCTCAAACTTGCCTTCGCCGTCTGAAGTACCTGCCGAAGGCCTGCCGGAGGCGGGATAAAAGGTAATCGACGCGTTCGCGACTGGCTTGCCATCCTGCATCACGACTCCCGAGACCGATCCGAGCTTAGGACCACCATCTCCGCATCCCCAACATGCCAGACAAACGCAAGCTACTATCAAGAATCGACTAATCAACATCGTACCTCTTCAGTCATTAACGTAATCGTTGGAAATAGACACGGCGGTCCGCGCCCCGACCGGCATGCCCAGTTCGACGGCGCCGGCACACAAGCACCAACCTACATGACGTCGGCGGCCCTCGCAGTACCGCTTGGATCGCCAATCCAGAATCGGCAGTTTATCAAGCGTGGCAAAACAGACGTCTAGAATTCTCCATTGACCACAGCGCCATCACTACGATCCATGAGCGCCGTGTACGTTTCGAATTGGATATTCTCAGAGATAAACCGGACCGAACCGTCTGCCAGGGCGAATTGAGCACCGCCGGTATGTTGCGACCGGAAAGCCGTGTTGTTGAAAGAAACTTCGCCTCCGTTGGGCTGCCAGCCGCCGTCCCATCTGAGCCCACCCCACGCCGGCCATTCATCACCGGAGTAATTAATCGGATAGCGTGTTACGACGTAGTTGTTCTTGTTGGACGGTGCGCTGGCGGTCCCACAAGACCAAAAGCCACCCCGCACAGAGCCGGCACGATAGTCATGCTGGCCTTGGTGGAATCCGCCCTGCTCTCCGATCGCTATCGTGTTGGACGTTCCGTCGGTCAACAGCGCCAGCTTGACATGAGTTCCCGCAAAGGGGGGATTGCCCCAGTCGGGTCGCAACAACATCGGAAGCACGCCGTTGTCAGCGTGTACTCCCCCCCAATCCCAGAACGCGGTGGGTGCGGTAACGAACGTGCCACCACGAAAATTCGATCCGCTGTTGGCAGCATAGTCGGGGATCTGAATATCGATCTGAGGAGGCGCGCCCAAGGCTTGCGTCTGAGAACTGGTGGGGTAGGTGAGCGCCGGAGGAAGCGGACTGGAGGGACAGGCGTAGGTCGGTAGCCGCAACTGGGACATGGCTAGCCAGTGGCGAGCCGGCGCGGTCCAACCTGCTGAATGGTTGTCAAACGTACTGTCGGAGAACGAGGCAGAATTGTACGCGGCGGATTGCTCCAGCTGAGGCAAAATTCGAACCATCCACGAAGCCTGACGCGACCAACCGCTGGCGTTAAACATTTCGCGAATGCCCGCTGGCGGTAGCTTGCGGTATGAATCGTGGTACAGCTGCAACGCCAAACCAAGCTGCTTCAGGTTGTTCATGCAGCTAGCCCGGCGACCGGCCTCCCTGGCGGCTTGTACCGCAGGTAGCAGCAGGCCGACCAGTATCCCAATAATCGCAATGACAACGAGTAACTCAACGAGCGTGAACCCAGAATTACGTTTACGTAACATGTGTTAACTCCCAAAAATTCGGAATAATAAAAACGAACTCTTGATATTCAGTATGGCAATACGGAATCCACCGCCTGCGCTTCATCGTAGTTGACCGCTCACACCATGTCTTGGCAGAAGTGAAACCCTGGAGTTCAATTCGCGCACACGCAGTATCCCACCCTATGGGCCGTCGCAGCGAGCTTTCGCCGCCGCCCGCACAAGCTATTGGTCGCGTCCACTCCACTAGGGACGACTAACGGCTGTTAACAGAGCCATCGAAGCTGTCCCGAGGCGGCCCTGACCGATAAGATGCTGAAACGTTAGACTCGTTCTGGCGTATGTAACCACCGAGCGGTAGGGGTAGGCCCCGGGGAGTGGGTAACTTCCCGCGGGGTATCGAGCGCGGTAGTCGGGCGCTGGGTGCGTCGCTCTACAGCATCAGATTTTCGCGGGCGAAACGCAAACTGGCGGCAATGTTTGCGTCTTCGAGTTTCACTCGCGACTCCAAAGATAATGAACTGACGACCTGGAGCTCGGATGCGCTATGCTGCCGAACGATTTGCATAGTACGAGCCAGCTCGCTAGCAGAGACCGTTGGTAGGGTTGTCCAATATTTCTCGGTCAAACAGGGGACTCGCAGCGCGTCCCGAGTGATCAGTTCGAGCGCAAAGTGTATCGATGGCTTGGCCTCTCTGATCACTTGCACCATACGCCGCAGATCTAAGCAGCCTTCGCCAAGCGGAATTTCTCCGAGTAGGAACCCCTCTTCGTACGGACGAACCGCTTGATCCTTCAGATGTACCGTGAACGCGTAGGGCGCGAGAGCTTCGACGGTCGTGATCGGATCATCCAGCAACGCGAAACTGTTTCCGGTATCCAGGCATGCCCCGAGGAATTCGCTATCAATCGATTCAAACAACTTCACCCGCTCATCGATCCGCTGATCCTTGTGATTCTCTACCGCCAACGGCACACGATACTCCTCTACGATTGGCACAGCCCGCTGGAGCATGTGCCGACCACGTTCCTCGAACTGACGGAACTCGGCCAGCGATCGGAACTGTTCATACCGCCGTCCCGGCATGATCACCGTGCGTGCTGCTTGCACTCCTACCTCCGATGCCGTGCGAATCTCCGCTTCAAAACGCTCGACGTCGGAATCATCGCGAGGCGGTCCGATCGACGCGTCGATAAACAGCGAGTGCTGCTCGGCGAATTCGCGCAGCTGCCCAGCGGCGCCGGCATCCAGCACACCGAGCTTAGTCTGCATGCCACCGGCACCGGCGCGCTGGCAGTGCCGCAAGAAGTTCAGCGGTTCGAACAGATCAAATTCAGGATCCTGCCGACGCATCCAGGTTCGCCGGATGTTGCGGGCGTACGCCACCAGTCCCAATCCGGTTCTCACCGGAATCTCTTCCGCAACCGCGGGACACCTCCCGGCCAATACCGCTGCGGCGGTCGCGCTACAAGCCCGAGCGATGGCATTCCGGCGATCGACCTGTCGAGACGTTGACAACGCGTGCGATCTCCTCAATCATTCCTTTGCAACTCTCAGCGGCCCGTCAGGCCGGTTCTTCTATCTGGGGAGCACCTAAAGATCCGCCAGACACGCCTCGGCATCACCGAAGCGATCGACGCCGAGTCCCATGCGCTGCATGATAGACATGTAGAGGCTGCACAATTTGCGGTCTTCGTCATCTCTATCGGAATAGTCTAGAACGCGTCCAGTTTTTAGTTGGCCGCCTAGACTGCCCGCGGTTAGCAGCGGCACCTTCGTAGAATCGTGTTTGCTGCCAGACCACATGTTATTGACGAACAGTACCAGCGTATTGTCCAGAACCGTCCCGGCGCCTTCCTGCATGCTATCGAGTCGGCTCGCCAAGTAGGCAAATTGACTGCAGTAGAACCGGGAGACTCGTTCCCATTCATCGGACAGGTCGTTGTGGGAAGACAGGTGGTGCGCCTTACGAACGCCAAGGAAGGGATAAAAAAGGCCAGAGAGATCTCGGCACAATAGCAGCGAGCCGAATCGCGTTTTATCGGTTTGGAAGGCCAACGCGATGATGTCACACATCAGCCGCATGTGATCTCGAATGTCCTCCGGCAACCCGTTGTCGGGCCGCTGCATCGCGATCGGCGATTTGCCGCGGTCTTGGGCGCGCTCGACCGCTTTGTCTTGAGCGGCTCGCATCCGTTCAACCCGTTTTTCGACTTCGCGGACACTGGTGAGGTACTCGTCGAGTTTCGTTCGGTCTGCAGCGCTGGCTCGTCGGCTAAGGCTCGCCGCCTGCTCCTTGACTCGATCCAAAATGCTCTTGTCGCGGCGACTCCCGCGATTGTCAAACAGGCTGTCAAACGCCAATGCGGGATAAACCTCCATCGGAACGGGCGAAGTTGCGTTCTGCCAGGAGATATTCGAACTGTAGGCCATCGAAAAATTGGTTTCGTGAAAACCGGTGATTGGTTGCTCGCACCCAAGCACCACACTGGCAAGTGCCGTCTCGCCCCCGAGATGATTGGCCAACATTTGATCCACGCTGATGCCACCGCGCAACTCGGCGCCCTTCTGGAGCGACGCTCCCGAAAGGATATTGCCGGTCTGGCCCGGGTGAATACCGACCCCGGTCGAATTCTTGTTGAACAGTCCATTGATGACGTTCATCTTATGTTTGAGCGGTTCCATTGGCTGCAGGCACTTGCCAAGGGACATCTCGGCACCGGCCCCTTCAGCCCACCAGTGTTCCGGATGGACGCCGCAAGCCATGAACTGCACTGCAAAACGTTGCGGAAAGGAACCGGACTGATCGATTCGACTGAGCTGGCTTCCCCAAGCAGGAATCGATTCTAGCCACGGCAAGGCCATGATCGTGCCGGCGCCACGCAGGACCATGCGACGCGAAACGCTACGGCGGGCTGGTTTGTCAGTTGACTTGCTCATGGTTTGTACACGACCAGTGGTTCGGTTCCCCGTTTGTTTAGAAATTGCGGACTAGTGACGATGCACTCGATCAACTTGCCGGCTCGGTAATCGTTCGTCTCGAGTTGCTGGAGCATCGTCGATACCAGCCCATCATCGGTAGGCAGGAGCGTTCGTCCAAGACTATACGATAGCAGTTTTCGACACAGGTTTTCAAGGAAGTCTCTCTGACGGTGAGCCCGCAAAAACTGGCGAAGGCCATCGAGCCCCTCGCCTGGACCGCCGCCGGGGAAAGTCGCCGAGGTATCTACAGCTCGGCCGCCCATATCTTTCTCGCGAAGTTCTCCGACGGGTCCATAGTTCTCGAACACGAGGCCAAACGCGTCAAATCGATCGTGGCAGCCTGCGCAGCTCTTGTGTTCGCGGTGCTTGGCGAGCGTTTCACGCAACGACAATTCACCTAGATCGCGCTCGTTGTCTGGTAACTCGGGGACATCCGGTGGGGGAGGTGGAATGCGCTCTCCAAGCAGCTGCCGGACAACCCAGTATCCTCGCTTGACCGGACTGGTGCGCAGCCCGGGTGAGTTTTTGGTGAGAAAAACCGACATGGGCAACAGCCCGCCACGGCCGAATCGACTTGCATCGTCAACTCGAATCCACTGCGCCGCATCTCCCACACCAAACTCGACGCCGTAATGTTTGGCAAGTTCCGCATTCACAAACGTGTGATCGGCGTAAAGGAAATCGAGGACCGGTCGGTCGTGTTGGACCACGTCCAGAAAAAAGTGGATGGGTTCTTCGAACATGGCCTGTCGCAGCCGGGCTGTAAATGTCGGAAACGTCTCCCGATCGACTCCCTGGTGCTCTTCGAAACGGCGGAAGTCAAGCCAGTTGCCTACAAACTCCGTAGCAAAACCGACGACTCGCGGATCTTGGAGCATTCGATGAGTTTGCTCGAGCAGTCCCTCCTGCTGCCGAAGAGTGCCAGCAGCCGCCGCTGAGAGCAGCTCCTCATCTGGCATGCTCGACCAGAGAAAGTAGCTCAGACGAGTTGCCAGTTCGTAATCGGTCAGAGAACGTGTGCCCTCACCGATTCCGCCCAGGTCCAGTCGAAAGCAAAAGTGAGGTGATACGAGCACGGAAACGAGCGTGTCCCGAATCGCCTGTTCGTGGTCGAGTCCTTCGCGGTCACGCAGCGCGCGGTAAAACGCTGCCAAGGCGTTGCGTTCGGCATTTGATATTGGTCGCCGGTAGGCCCGCTGGGCAAACCGCTGCACAGCCTCCAAATGTCTCGGTTGTGCCTCAGCCCGCATCCGTTCCACTTGGCGGATCTGTTCGTTAATGATGCGAAAATGGTCTTCGGCAGCTTCCAGAACGTCTTCGCCGGCATCCTGTTGCCGCGCTTTGGCGAGGTAGATGCCTTTGAGCTTCTCAATCATCGCTGCCGATGCGGCCGATTTGTCTTCGGCGCGAAACCTGTCGAACTCGCCGGTTCGCATGAATCCCGACTCACCGCGCTCGTACCAGAGGAAACTGGCGTACTGCCGCATTGGCGCAGAAGTAACAAAATCGAATTCCCTCCAGAGGGCATCCAGTTCACGCTGACCGGCTTCGTCAAGGATCAATTCGTAGAGCGGTAGGTCGTCTCGAAAGTAACCGGTCATACTGTGAAAGCCGGCACTCAGAAAACGACCTTCACGCTTGCCCTGTGCGAATCTTTCACTGTCGCGTTCGGATATGTAAAACGCGTCAGGAAAGATACGGCAAAACAGTTCGAAGGACGCTACGGTCCGCTCGCGCTCAGCCGGCTGGGCTGGGATGACGAGATCTAAATCGACCTCGCGCCCGGACTCATCAGGTGCAGCGATCAAAACCTCGGCATCCATACTCATTCGGTGTGCTGCCTGTTGCCGGTTTTTCCTCAGCACAAACACTTGAGAGAATTCCTGAATTCCGCCTCCTCGAAGTCGTTCGAACTCGGGCTGCAGTTTGACTCGCAGCTGGGTCACGAAATCGCGCATCCTGTCGCAACCCGACTGGGCCCTTTCAAACTCTGCTTCATCGGCAGGCAAGCCATTCCACATCGCCTGCAGCTTGGCGACTGGTCCGGCCGCGGACTCCCTGGTCAACAGCGACCAGACGTTCGTCAAATACTTGGCGCTGATACCGCGAGCGGTCGCGATCTGTTCTAGGGACTGCCGTCTTGCCGATACGCGCCGCAGCCAGCATGCCAAGAAGTATTCGGCATAGTCTGTTGGCTGGCGCCGATAAAAATCGAGGATGCGATTGGTGCAGTACTTGTCGCGGTCCGTATCGGCCGTAATCGGGTAAGACGCAAAAGCCAAGCCATCGGGTGTCAGTACGAGATGCTGAACTACTTGCCGCGCCGCTTCAAGATACTTGTTCAGCAAAGCTGGTGACATCAGCAGGGACTCAGCCGAGTTGTCGAATCCAGCCTCATTGGCGGGGTCCACCGGAAAGGCATCCGCCGGCCGGATGTCGACACCCGTTAAATCGCGAATGGTGTAGTTGTATTCGGCATTGCTCAGTCGCCTGGGCAAGACCGCTCCCGGATCACCCGCACCGCGCGACGCTTGGTACTCGCGAAACGTCTTCAGCCATCGGATCACCTCACCTCTTTGCTTGTCCGTCGGTTGTCTATCGGCATCTTCCGGAGGCATCTCCCGCGCCTCGAGACGCTCAAGGATCGTCTCCCAAGTCAGGTGGGCCGAAGCGACATCAGCGATCGCTCCATAGACGGTTAAATCCAATTGAGCCTCAGGGGCATCCCGTCCATGGCACGATGTGCAATAGGTCCGGAGAAATGGAACAATCGTCTGGTCGAATTGGGTGGACAGCGTGCTCTCGTCGGGCTGTTCCGCCCCCACGGCATCCATGCTGAGCGTAAGTACAACGGTGGCTAGTACCAACCAGGTAAAACGGATCAACAGAGCCCTCCTCCAGCGCGCGGGAAGCCGGATAACTGAAATACGCTATGAGCAGGCCGTTAGCGGTTCAGACGTTGGGATGCCTGAACCTTGCGAGACCTGAACGCACCGCTGCCCGCACGTCCGCGTTGGAACGGCGACATGCGGCAGTCAAGCTACGCATTATACATCGCCTTGTCTAGAAGAGGGGCCTGTGTGGCACGGGCGAGCCCGTGCCACACCTGACGCTTTCTCTACCCGCGCAAGAATCGGAAACAAAGTTCACGGTGTAGGTTGTCGCTAGGGCGCCGCCTAAAGTGGGGCGTCGTCGACTAGGCTGCCGCCGAGTAGGGCTTCGTCTACCAACCAGCCACGGCGTCTTTCCTTTTCTTGTTCTGTTGTCCAGGAAGACGGAGAGATTATCGGTGGTGCGCCTGGCACTTCCTGCCATTCGCCTTCTGCCGCAGCGGCATCCTCGGCATTGCGATTGATGTAGTTGACTACGAACAAGATATCCAACGGCGAAAAGACTCCGTCATGGTTGACGTCCCACAGCAGGTCGCCCGCGACGTCATCATCGCTGTGATCGTCTCTGGTGTTGTACGCATTGACAAGCAGCAGCGTGTCCAATGCCGAAACGATAAAATCGTTGTTGACATCCTCCGGAAAGTCGAAGTTGGTCGCGTTCGAAATGACCTCGATGCTGCCCTCAGGCAGGTCAAACCAATCGTGGGGCACCTGACCATGCATGCCAACGCCGCTGCCGGTCACCCAGTCTGTGGTTGCGGTGATCGTTCCCGGTGCGGCTGCTACCACGGGCACTCGATAGAAGGCTCCGGAACGTGCCCCGAAGGTACTCACGGAGACGTCCAGACGCAGGCTGGAAGAGTCAAGCTGCGTTGGAGACTTTCGGATTTCGATGAATCCACCCGCCGCTCCGGCAGCCACGGCTTTCGGCGTACCATTCTCGTCGATATGAGATGCTACTTTCAGTGGCGTCCCGCTCAAGTCGAAGTTCCCTTGGAGCGAGTAGAAATCGCGCGTCGCTGAAGCCACTGGGTGGTCGGCACCGCGGATGTCTTCGATGTGATACTCGACGTAGAAAACTTGACCGACGGGCACACTTTCAATCGGCTCGAAATTGGAGTCCAAAAAACGAGTCGAGACGCGGCCGATTTTGGGTACTGTCTTAGGATCCAATACATTGATCGTCACGTTGGCATCTGCGGACAAACCGGAAGAGTTGACTACTCGCACGACTCGTTTATCGACTCCCGCAAAGCCTGCCTCAGGTATATAAGTCAAATCTACTGCATTTGCCGCCGCATTCTCCGCCGCTTTGCCTCGCACGGCAAATGGCAAATCTTCCAGCGACTCTGAATCGACGTTGCCCGACGGCTCGCCATCGGCGACGAACTTCCGCTCAGTAAGCGTGCTGCCGAAATCGACGCCCGGTGTAGGGCGGCCATCCACGTCTTCCGGGAAATTGGGGGCGAACGTTGCAGTGACTGCATTGATATCTTCCAGTTCGCTGGAACCACGAGGTTTGCGAAGCATCTCACTACGTCCCAACACGGTGATGGCATAGTCGTCTATCGAGGGTGGATCGGCTTGTGGTGAAACGAATACTGTCCAGGCTTGCAAGCGGCCATCGGGACCTTGGACGAACAGAAGATCCGCTCCTGAAAAATCAGGGGCCGGCGTATAGATCAATCTCCCGTGCTCATCGAGCGCAACGCTGGCGACGGCCGACACCGCGTCGCGTGCACCGGGGTGAAGGGAGTCGAGCAAAAGCGGGCCACTATCCTCCGCGACCGTCAGCGCGGCTGAGGGAACCGAAGGCAATTCGGCTTCGCGCTGAAGTCCTGCGACGTACTCAAATGCCCCAGCATCGGTGCCATCGGGCAAGGCGTCGATCAGTTGGCTCGTCGCCGTCGGCGGCAATGCCACGCGTCCACCGTAGACGCCGGCTTGCATGAAGTCGAAACTCTTGCCACTCAAGAAGTAATCTTGGAACTCGTCCTCCGTAAATCCTTGATCTGTGACCTGATCAAAGTGGCTGTTCATGCCCCAGCCGATGCGATTACCACCTCCGGAAAGAAACTGCCCATCGCCCGGAACCACGCGCACGCGGTCGATCGCGGATGCCGTTATCTCGAACAACGTGTGGGGAGCACCTAGCATGTCCAAGCCGGTGTTACCATTGTTAATAGAGGTTACGTTTTCGAAACGCACGTTCGAACGCCATAGCCACAGCCCGCTGTGAGGCGATACGTTGTCAAAAATCGAGACGCGATGCATGTCCAAGACGCCTTCGAATTGAGCGATCGTCCCAAAGAAGTGGTTGGACCTGTTGCCAAAAATGGCCGTGTCCAGCATCGTGGTCGTGCCGAGTATGCCGAGCAGGACGGAACTCTGACGTCCTCCCTGGTTGCGAGTTGACGTTTGATTGTCATGAATCAAGCCGTCATCGATTCGCAGATTGGCATCGTTTCCGATATTGTGAATCAGAGCACCGGTATCGCTCAAGTTGGCTGCCAGCTCAACCGTCTGCAGTCGTGCTGTCCCCGAGTTGAACAGGGCGGAACCGCCGAGCGGAACATCGCCATACAGGTTGGGCGCATCTCCTGCGGGCAGGAAGATGCCGACATCGGCGTGAGAAGTGACACTGGCCGCCATGGATGCACTGGCGACGTTGTACAACCAACGCGTATCGACTGCCTGAATGACCGCACCGGCATGATTCCAGATGCCGCCACCGAGCCCCGCTTCATTCCCATTCAACTCGACGTTTTCAAGCGTCAGATCGCCACCGTTGAAGATCGCTCCGCCCTGAATCGCCCGTCCCCCTTGGAGGACCGAGTCGGTAATTCGAACGATTCCCGCAGATCGAACTTGCCCACCTTCGTCCGCGTTTCCGCTCAGGATCGTCACGCCGTCCAATTCGAGGCTGGCTCCAAAATCGACATCAAAAGCGCGAGAATCGCCATCGATTTTAAGTACCGTCTTATCCGAGCCTGCACCCTCGATGCGTAGCGTCGCATTCTGCTCATTGACAAACAAGTCGCCCAATCGCAGGCGATAGGTTCCTTCGCTGAGCTGAATCGTGTCGTCCACTCCGTTCGTTTGGGTTGCGATGAATGTAGAACGCAAGCTGCCATCGCTACCGTCATCCGCAGCTGGAAGCGGCGTGTAGACCGTCATGACCCTGCGCGTTTCAAGCGATTCTACCAGCAGTCGTCGTGAGCGCGAGTGACGATTTTTTGGCGAGCTGCGAGAAGGGGTAAAAGCACGCATACTGAGGCTCTGGGGTGTTCGGAATCAACGTGGGAACGGAAACTGTCAGTGAGAACAAGAATTTTGCCATCGAACCTGTCAGTGAGCGATGTTGGCCTGCATCGGGCTGGCCGCTTCGAGGTCGCTGGCGGTCGTGGCTTGGCTCATTCCCTCTTGCGTGGAAGCGGCTTTTCGAGCAACCTCGGCTGACTATCGCGGCCCGTCAGCAAGGGGAGAAACCGGTCGCGTCGATAGTGCGCGTAGCCGGCAATAGCAAGAAACACACCGACGGC
>JANQJJ010000077.1 GCA_028281725.1 Pirellulaceae bacterium
GGTGGACGATTATCTGGTGATTACCGATCACCCCGTGCACCCCAAGCTTGGATTCGATTCTTACACGGGTTGGATGGCTTATTTGGCCCCGCAAGACCTGATGTTCGTTAAGAAATTTCCAACGTATCCGGATCGTGTATACAACGAAGTGGCGGGACTGACTATTTCGGTTTGGTATCCGGATCGGGACATGGTCGAACTTGAACCGATTGGTCCTCGCGAGAAATTGCGGCCGGGAGAGTCTGCGTCGTTCACCGAAACTTGGCATCTGATCGATTACCCGTATCCGGCCAATAGCGATCTCGATCCGGTCCAGATAGCGCGGCTAGTGGAGCCACTGAAATAGCAGGCCGAAGCGCGCCGGTCGGCTCGATCGTCGGCAGCGCTTCAAGTCATGAGAGCCGAGTTGGCGTTACTGATACTGTCGAACCGGGGCTGGCCGGCCGAAGTGATAGCCTTGAGCGGTCAGGAATCCCATGCGTCGGCATACGTCTGCTTCTTCGGCGGTTTCGACTCCTTCGGCCAAGGGGTTCACGCCGAGTTCGATGACCATGCCAACCAGCGAGGCAAGCATTTTCTGCCGCTCCGGCGGAGCTTTGTCGATTTCGTGAATCAGCGAGATATCGAACTTCAGGTAATCCGGCGGCGCTTCGACGAGCTCGCTCAGACGCGTCTGGCCGGCGCCGAAATCGTCGTAGGCAACGCCGATGTCTAGATCTTTCAGTTGAGCGCGCAGCTCGCGCATCTCTCCCGGGTCGGTGATGGCGGCTTCGTGCACCTCCAAGATAATTGGCACGTCCGCAGACAGTTGCCGAGCTCTGGCCATCGAATCGACCAGCCCTTCCCGGCGAATCTCCAGTGGGTGCGTATTGACGAACAGCGTGGCCCCGGCGGGCAGAGTCAACCCCTCCCGCACGCCTTCCCAACGCAGCATGCGGCTCAGCTCGACCTCCATGTTCAGTCGAGCTGCCGCGTTGAACATGGCCGAACAAGACTCGAGTCCAAACAAGCGACTCCGCGCGAGAACCTCGTAGCCGCGGTACTGGCCTGTGGCCATATCGACAATGGGTTGATAGAAGGGAGTGACCAACCGGTTTTCCATCAGCCGATCGAACTGAACCAAGGCCAGGGCCTGATCGCACACATCTTCCTGCATCGTCTGACATGTGGTGGCTCGACGTTCGCTTTTGACTCGAAATGCCAAGTCGGCGAATTGCAACAAGTCCTCTTCGCGTAGTTGTGTGGGCTCCGCAATTCGGCGACCGTTGACGTAGGTACCGTTCGTACTATTGAGATCGGTTACCCAGAGCTCGCCGCCCTCTAACGTAAGATCTGCATGATTTCCAGAGACCGTTTTGTAATTGAGCTGCATAGAGCAACCCGGCCGACGACCGACGGAGAACGGCAGCGGTTGGACGAGCACCCTTTGCTGATCGTCGGCACCACTGGTTCCGCGCATCAGCGTCCATGTCGGTTCTTCATCAGGAGACCGCTTTAACGAGGTTCGATCCTCTGCGCTGCTTTGCGAAGAAATCTGCGGTGAGTCCATAACGTTGATGCCCGTGTCTGTTCGGCTCTCTCGATCCGCTGGAACGGAGTGATGGCACAATGACGCACCATGCGAAAGCTTACGTTACACTTCGCTTTCCCAACCCGCTGAGGCGTAAAATTCGAAGAACTTTCGCGCGTCGAACGTTCTACGGATGCCCTGTCGGTCGGCGCGACTGGAAGAACCGTCTTTGTCTGAGCTGCCGCCCTGACTGAGGGAACCGCTACGATCCGTCTACAGCGCGCCATTGGTTCAGAGGTGCGTCGCCCTTAGCTCGATTGGCAGCGATTTTGTTCAGTGGACACGCTATGGACTAGCGCGGCCCGCACTGGCTCCGGCAATCTCGTGTTGGATGGCGCGTGAGGGCTACCCCCATCGGATGGGACAAACCCGTTCGCAGAGCAACGACTAATTGGAATCCCCCGAACAGCCAGCCGCCGAGTGCTACGAACCGGTGAGATATTCTCGACCCAATCGATAGTCGCCTCCCACGACTCAAACTCTAACGTATGTTTTCCCGGAATTCCGCGCTCTTGATGAATCGATTTCGGATGAGTGCACTCACCCAAGTTCTCCGTCAAACAGTGAAAAGACCGAAGATGTCAGATATTCGGAACTCGCAGCTTTCACACCGCGATACGGCTTCCATCCAAGGGAGTGAGCTGCCATCGATTCTTCACGATGACCACTATTGGCCCACGGAACCGACGTCGATGGAAGAGACGGGCATCAGCGAGTCGCTAGTTGAATCGCTGATGTGCCAGATCCTACTGTCAGCCGGGACGCTCAGTGGCCGGAAGATCGCCGAACGCATCGGTCTGCCGTTCGGAATCGTCGATCACCAGCTGGGAGCTCTCAGAACGCGGCAGATTGTGGCACACGCTCGTTCGGCCCCCCTGAACGATTACTACTACAGTCTGACTGAAAACGGACAGCGGCGGACTTTGCACCATCAGAAGATCTGTACCTATACCGGCCCGGCTCCGGTACCTCTGGCAGAATACCTGCTGTCAGTCGAAGCACAGGCAAATCAGTATGAGCCGGTGGAGCGGGCTCAACTGGTCGAGGCGCTCTCGGATATCTCGTACGAGGAATCCTGGCTCGATTTTCTCGGACCGGCGGTCAACAGCAACGGCGGGATCTTTCTGTACGGGCCTCCAGGCAACGGAAAGACGACCTTAGCCAAGTGCCTGACGGTATTGCGTGGTGAGAGCATCTGGATTCCTCACGCCATCATTGATGACGGCATGATCATCAAGGTCTACGACGCCGCCTACCACAAGCCTAAAGAGGTAGCCAAGGACTCCGGCCTGGTCAACTTGCAGAACTATGATCGTCGGTGGATTCGCATCGAACGCCCGACAGTCGTCGTCGGAGGGGAACTGACACTGGACAACCTCGAGATTCGGCACGATCCGCGCAGCAATACATGTGAAGCGCCGCTGCAGGTAAAAAGCAACTGCGGGAGTCTGCTGATCGATGACTTTGGACGACAGCGTGTGGCCCCCGAGGAACTGTTAAACCGCTGGATCGTCCCGCTGGAGAACAAGAACGATTTCTTGACGCTGCCGACCGGCAAGAAGATCAGCGTCCCCTTCGAGCAGATTGTTCTGTTCTCGACTAACCTGCAACCCCATGACCTGGTCGACGAAGCATTCCTGCGGCGCGTTCCATTCAAAATTGAAATCCGCGATCCGGGAGCTGAGGAGTTTAGCAGTTTGTTTGAGAAGGCGTGCGCGTCCATGGGATTCCCGTGGCGGCCTGAAGTCGTCTTGCAACTGGTCAACGGGTTTTTCCGCGTCAACAACCGGCCCCTGCGTCGATGTTACGCGCGGGATTTACTTGGCCAGGTTCGCGCGTACTGCACCTACCGTAGCGAACCGTTGGATCTCCGCCTGGACTACTTGCAGCACGCGTGTCGCAACTACTTCGGCAATCTTGGAACGCTCGAGGGCAAAACGCCCGTCCCCGTCAATCGAAGCGGCCAACCGGTCCGGGCGATGGCTCGCACACCCAAACCCACCGCCACCCAGGTCCGAAACGTGCCTTCGCAAGCGACCGATTCCTTGTCCGGATTGCCACTGGTCTCGCCAACGGAGCCGACAGCAATCACGCCATCTGACACGCCGTAGGTGTCCGGATTTGCTTGAGTTTACCTAGTCCTTTTCCCACTGCCCTGCCATGCCAATCAACACCACGTCCAAAGTTGGAACGGAGCCGATCGCTGGTTACACGCTGCGCAAACAGTTGGGAGCCGGCGGATACGGCGAAGTCTGGCTGGCCGATGCACCCGGAGGCCTGCAGAAGGCGGTCAAGCTCGTCTACGGGACGGTCGATCAGTCGCAGGCTAGTAGTGAACTGCGCAGCCTTCAGCGAATTCGACAGGTATACCACCCTTTTCTGCTATCTCTGGAACGAATCGAGATCGTCGACAATCAAGTGGTCATCGTTACCGAGCTGGCCGAAAGCAGCCTGCTGGACCGCTTCGAGCAATGCCGCGGAAAGGGAGCCCCGGGCATCGCGCGGGCCAATCTACTGGAGTTCTTACGCGACACCGCGGACGCGTTGGATTTCCTTGCCCAAAAACACTCCTTGCAGCACCTGGACGTCAAGCCGGGCAACCTGCTGATTATTGCCGATCGTATCAAGGTAGCCGACTTCGGGCTGATTAAAGATTTACATGATCAGAATCAGTCACTGGTAGGCGGTTTGACTCCGACCTACTCGGCGCCGGAAGTATTTGACGGTCGGCCTGACTTTCGTAGCGATCAGTATTCGCTGGCGATCGTCTACATGGAGATGCTAACCGGACGACTGCCATTTGATGGCAAGACAACCGGAGAGCTGGCACGGCAGCATATCCACCAGCCGCCCAACCTGGAGGCTCTCCCGCCGGCTGATAGGCCCGTCGTGGGCCGCGCCCTGGCAAAAAACCCCCTAGATCGTTTCGCCACCTGTCGCCAGTTTATCGAGCAGCTGCTCAAGACACGAGGCGCAGCGCTTCCTCAAGTCACCCAAAAGATGGCCGACGGTGACGTGTCTGCGCGGCCGGGATCGACGGACATCGGTGACACCAACATTCGAGAAACGTCCACTTCTCTCGCTCTGAATACTAAGCTCGAATTCCAAAAGGCCATTGACGTCCAGCCGCTCATCGAGCGGTGGATGAATCCGCGGTGCCTGTTTGTGGGTCTCGGAGGCTTGGGCTGCCAGGCTTTGGCAGGACTTCGAGAGCAGATTGGAAGGGACACCGACAACCGCTGGACCGCAGACGATCACATGTGGCTCGCCATCGATACCGACTTGGGGCATCTCAACGCGCTCGTCGATGAAGAGGCAAGCCTGCCGCACCAGAGCGCCATCCATCTGCCTCTGCATCGACCGAGTGAGTATCGGGATGCAAATCCCGAGCTGTACTGTCCGTTGTCTCGTCGCTGGCTGTACAACATCCCACGCTCGCTGGCGACTGAAGGAGTTCGTCCACTGGCCATTTTGGCCCTGTTGGACCACTACGAATCTCTCAAGAGCAGAATAGCCGGCGAACTGGAGGAGCTAATCAAGCAGCATTCGGCCGACAACGACTCTTCCGAACCGCTACGTATCTATGTTCTGACATCTCTCCACGGCGGTACCGGAAGCGGCCTGGTAGGTGAAATCGGTTTCCTGCTTCGTCGCATTCTGAGTGAACTGCGGTTCAACAACTACCGCATCTGCGCAGTCACCACGGCGGCGATGACGACGAACAACCATACCGCCAACCTACCTTCGGCTGCCGCCATCTGCTGCCTTTCCGAACTCTCGTACTTCATGGACTCGGAAAATGATGCGCCGTCGATTCATTTCAGTGACAGGGTGAGCGGATCGAAGAATCCGAGACCCTTTGATTGGGTTACGATCGTTGACGGCGGTCTGCACGGAGACTCCGGCGGGACGGAAGACGCATGCTGGTCGTTGGCCAACCACGTCTACTTGGATTCTCAATCGATTTTTGGAGCGGCCATGGCCGAGTCGCGGCTCGGTGAGAACCCGAATGGCTTGGACTGGCTCCGCACGGCCAGCTCGAGCGGCATCAAGATTTCCACCAGCCTGAGCTCTCAAGACTTGGCGCGATGGTGTTGTGAGCAAACGCTGATCCACGCGTCAAAATACATGGCCGGTCCCAAGGGAAAGGCAACGAGTTCCGCCGAGTCGACCGATTCTCAAATTGGCGGTCACCCAACGGTCAGTGGTGATCTGTTGCTGACCGAAGAGGCATGCGATGAGATTGCGCACCGCCTGCTACGCGGCCTGGGATTCGTCCCGGTCGACCATGCTCCCGATGAGCAGGCAACGGAGGACGACTCGCTGCTGAGCAAGTGGGCAAAACGACTTTCTCGCAACGAGGATCTGGTCCATGCTCAACTAGCAGCGGACATTCAGGTTTGGAGACGTTCGATCGAAAAGCTCGTGCAGATGCGGGTCTATAACTGGAAGCAAGTGGAACAGATTCAGTTGAACGTGATCGAAGGAATTCTCGATTTCTGTGAGAACGATAGACGTTCGCTCCACGCGGTGTTTGAGCCGTTCGACGACTTGTTCGGCACGCCAGAACAAACCGTGGACGCGGCTGCCGCGTACCTGAATCGGTATAGCACAGAATGCGTTACTTTGCTTCAACGCCATCAACGAGAGGGAAAGGCACTCGGCAAGAAGCTGCAATCCTGGTGTGACTCCATCGTCGCCGAGAAGGCGCTCAACGAGGGAGTCTGTGACGTGGAGCTTAGCAGCTTGCCCCCTCGATTGCAGGTACTCGCCAGTCGCGTCACTGCGGTACTAGAGTCGACCGTACAGCGACTATCACTGCAGATCGTCCAAGAACGCGAAGAGTCGGGAGCGGACGTCACGCCAGCACGACCATCCGCTGAGATCAACGAAAATGTGAATCTGCCGTACATCTTGTCGCTCTCGAGTGATCTCGTCTCACGTATCGCTTCTGAAATCGGAATCAGCGACAAGGAGCTGACCGGCAGCGAAGACTCGCGCAGCAAATCCGACATCTCGCTGAAGCAAGTCCGCTCTTTCGCGCCTACGCTGCTGCAGAATAGCGGCAAGGTTTTCCGATTTGTCGTTGCGCCGGGAGAACAGGTCAACCCGATCCGAGAGTCCTTGGAAAAGCATCAGTTGGACGCACATACGGCGATCCTTCCGGCGCAGCGAAGTCTCGGGGCGCATGTGGTGTGTGATGCCGTCGATTTGCCCTTGCCTGAGTTGGTTGGCGGCCTGTGGCGTCCCAGTCCATCCACCCTGCAATTGGCTGAGCGGCTCAGAACGCGAGTGGACCTGGAATGGGCACCGGCGACCGGTCTTCTAGAGCACTCACTCCGTGCCCCAGCGGTCGACTCGCAGGCTCCGGCCGCAACCAACAATCCCATCGTGGCGGCTCCCAATACGGGAACCGTTCAGCTTCCGGTAGACGCGTAGATTCCACTGCTCCACTGTCAGACGCTTCACGAGGCGGGCAACCGGTAGCCAGTTCGGTAGCGTCCTTACCAGGGCGTGTCTCGGTCGGTCCACGCGTATCGGTCGGTTAAGTGGTGCGTGCCCGTCTCGCGTGACTGAGCAACGAATTCGTTGATTGGACACGCCATGGGCCCGCGCGACTCGCACTTGGCGCATGCTGCTTAAACGTCTGCGCGTCTGGGAACGCGGCGGGCTCCCGCGCTAGCCGCAGGGGCCGAGACCCGCTGGCGATTGGCTACCCGCACACCGGCCGCCACCTGCGTGTCGGCGGCAGGAAACGCTTGGGGAGCAGGCTCTCCCCCGATATCTCCCAGATAGTCTTTGCGCACCTGGGGATGCTGTCGCACGGACTCGGGAGTGCCCTCACATAACACAGCACCTTTGCTGATGACGTAGCAGCGGTCCACGGTCTGCAGGATTTCCCGCGCGGCGTGGTCCGTGATTAGAATGGCGATTCCACGCTCACGCAGGCGAGCAATGATGTCTTGAATATTTTGCACCGTCACCGGATCAATGCCGGCGAACGGCTCGTCGAGCATGATGATCTGCGGGTCGGACACCAGGCAACGGGCGATTTCCAAGCGCCGGCGTTCGCCACCGGAGAGGCGGCCAGCCTTGGAACGCCGAATATGGGTAATCTCAAAGTCTTCCAACAATTGCTTCGTGCGCTGTTTACGCTCCCGGTAGCGGACACCGAGCAACTCAAAGATCGATAGGATGTTCTGCTCGACCGTCAACTTGCGAAAGACGCTTGACTCCTGAGCAAGATAGCCCATACCGCCTTCGCTGGCGCGTCGAAACAGCGGCCAATCGGTCACATCCTTGCCACCAAGATAGACCTGTCCGCGATCGGGGCGGACAATTCCACAAGTCATCTTGAAACTGGTCGACTTTCCCGCCCCATTGGGGCCAAGCAAGCCGACGATTTCGGCCGCACCAACGGTCATGCTAACGCCGCTGACCACCTTGCGGCGACCGTAGGTCTTCTCCAACCCTCGAACCTCAAGAACACTCATAAGCTGTCATCCCTGACATGGTGCGTAACGTCTCAGTCCGGCGCCGCGGTCTCTAACGAATCCGGCCCATTCTCGAAAAATTGGGGGTAAAGGGCACAGGCGTATTCCAGGTGTGAGGCCAGAATACCAACAACGCCTTGCCCAGCAAATAACGCTGCTCTACATAGTGATGTCTCGGCCAGGCCCGCGCGTCGGAACTGGCGGCGCTATTGTCGCCCATCGGGAAGTACTGACCTTCGTCCAACTCGAACTCGACACTACGACGCAGCTGAAACAAGTCGGTTTGAGACCACCACTGCGGATGAGCGTATACCATGGAAATCGCGTGTTGGTCTGATTGAACTCGGCTGCGCGCCGCCGCGTCGGGAATCGTGGTTCGATAGTTTCGCGGCAAGATAAAATCGTTAAAACTCTGGACAGCCCCCTTGACTGCAATGTAATAAATATCCCGGTAGACGCGAGCCCGTTTGACCTGCAGCGCCACGTTTTGACCACCAATACCGACCGGAGCGGCATCCAGTGGATCTTCCGGAGTCCAATGGGGACGACGATCAGCTTGGGAACGGAATTCCCGAGAATCGTACGTGGCCGGCTGGCTGAAGTCGGCTACTTTTCCATTGACCCACAATACGATTTGATCATCGATATTGGCCAACTCCACCCGGTAACTACCACTGCCGCGAATGGATGTTTCCGCTGTTAGCAGGCTCGAGCCGTCGAAAACGGCTTGGTCTTGCCCTCCGCTGACGGCCCTCAGCTCCGCGACTCCACTGGCCACATTGATCGAGCATTGATAGTTCATGCCGAACTCAACCAGATTCAACAACAGCGTGCCACCGTCCGACTGAACGTCAATGTCAAACTGGCTGACCAGATCCCCCACCCAATGGTAGCTATCATTTGTCGGGCCCGCTCCGTGAATGATGTGTCGGCGTTCCCTGCGGGCTAAGTCCAGCGCTCGCACATTGCCACTGATTTCCTCTCGCAGCTCTCGGCCCGCTGACTGGTAGACGGCATTCCGAGAGGTGCGGTAAGACGAATTGTACGCCAGATAGTCGGTGATTAACTGGGAACTGGTTGGGTCGACTGCGGGCAATTGCTGACCGTCTAACAGTCCCTGCCATAATCGCTCATCCACAAACTTGTGGTAGTACCGTAACCACTGCACGTCCGGCTGGCTTGCCAGTTCCGCAGACCAGTCCTCTGCGGTCTGCTGGACGTTCCAACCCGCCGCATCCCCCTCCGCGTTCCACGGTTGCCACAAACTCGGCCAGCCTTGCTCGATCAATAGAGGCGCGAGATGATCGGTATCGGACACGATCTGACGCATGGCGCGGATCTTGTGGGGAGGCTTGCGAGCAATCGTCCAAGGATCCGCCGCGCTCCTCCTGGTGTAAATGTCCCCTTCGCGGATTTGAAGTGTTTCTCCTGGTAAGCCGACCAAACGCTTGATGTAATTCATGCGGGCTTCGGTCGGATACTTGAAAACCAGGACATCCCAGCGCCGAGGCTTGGAGAGCACGTAGTCGAACTTGCTGACCAGAATTCGGTCGCCTGAGAAGGTCGCGTGGTTCGGATTGTTGCGGAAGTCGTATGCATTGATTCCACGGCAGGTAGAACACGTGCTCGCAATCATGACCTTGTCGGTCAGTCGCCCCGTGTGCGAATCAAACTCAAGACTCGCGCTAGCCTGATACTCTTGCCCACAGTGTTCGCAGACAATGTCTTTATGCGCTCCCATCAGCGTAGGAGCCATCGAACCGGTCGGAATCACAAAGGCTTCCGCCACAAACGCGCGAAACAGAAATGCCAAAATGAACGCGACGACGACCGACTCTATCGTCTCACGCGTACTTTGGACATTTGTGTTGGTTACCTCAACAGAGGTAGATTTGGAGGTGGTCAGGGCGGCAGCCGACATGAGATTTCAACTGGGGGGTAAAGGGGTCCAATCGGAATAGCTGCGGATTATAGCAGGCGCTGGGCGGCGATTGAATGCGAACCTAGGCGGACGAATCCAAGCGGGCGTCGTATCGCTAGCGTGAGCCGCGGCCTCGATCGTCCTACCCGCGGTGATTTCGGGCACTCCAGCGAACTAGCGGACGAAAACAGGTACCAGCCCAACGGAAAACCGCTCCGGAGCCCGCAAAACCCGCCTTGCCGGCATTTCGCTGGACGAGGCACCGTCCGACTCGGCCGTCAACAGCACCTGGGGTGATTCGGTCCCGACGGCACGATCTTGGCTCCACCCAAGAGAAATCGGCGACCTGGTGGACCGCCGAAAAGCCTCAATCGATCGCATTTTGGTCCACTGTCGTCGCCGTCTTCTGGTTGGCCTGGATTACTCACGCGGTTGGCCCAACGTGCCCGGCTCCTGACGCGTTCCTAAAACTCCAGCGATAGTTGGCTGAGCCGAGCTGCCGTCTCCGCCATTAGCGCGTCTTCGGCCGCTTCGTCCTCGGCGACGTAGGTCACGGAGAACCTCAGAAAGGGGCCCGCGTCGTCCCAGGGAACCGTGACAATCGATTTTTCCGTGATTAGATACTGGCTGGCTTGCTCTGCATTGTCGAATCGAATTCCCCCCTCAACACCAACAGGCGATTGTGTGTACAGAAAGTAGGTTCCGCCTGGCATTTCACACCGGAAGCCACAGCCGGCCAGCGTGGCCACCAGCTTTTCCAGCCTCCGCCGATACTTGGCGCGAATGGCCTCAGGGATGGCAGGATTGTCCAGCGCGGCCGCAGCCGACTTCTGAATCGCAGGAAATTGCCCACTATCACAGTTGTCCTTGACGTCAGCAAACGCTTGAACCAAGAACTCGTTCCCGCAGACCCATCCGATCCGCCAGCCGATCATGTCAAATCCCTTGCTGAGCGAATGCACTTCCACACCGACATCTTTGGCGCCGGGGATGGAAAGAAAGCTCAGCGGCTGGCCATCGAAAGTCAGTACGGTATGGGCGGCGTCTTGCACGACAACAAACTGATGTTGATGCGCAAGATCAACGACCCGCTCGTAGAACTCCCTGGTGGCCGTCTTGCCTGTCGGGCTGTTGGGGTAGTTGAGTACAAGCAGCTTGGTGCGTTTCCAGATGTCTCCCGGGACAGAATCGAAATCTGGGAAGAAGTCGTTCTCCGCCAACAGAGGAAGTGCGTGCACGCTTCCTCCGTAGTACTTGGTATGCGTGCCGGCCACCGGATAACCGGGGACCGTCATCATGGTCACGTCACCGGGGTTGATAAAGCACGCTGGCAACATCGCCAACGCTGTTTTACTGCCGATGCAGTGATTGATCTCTCGGGCTGGATCCAGTGCCACCTGGAACTGGCGCTGCATGAAGCGGGCCGCCGCCTCTTTGAAAGCCGCGATCCCATTGTCTGCATAGCCTCGATTCTCGGGATCATTGATTTCGGACGCCATGGTCGCGCGAACCGACTCTGCAGCCATGCTGTCGTTCTCGCCGATGCCGAAGTCAATCAACTCGCGATCGGGATAGTCCGCCAGCGCCTTCCGCTTGGCCCGTTTGATCTTTTCAAACTTGTAGATCTCCGTACCTTTGCCATAGTTGACGCCACCAATCCGCTCGGCGAACAATGGTTGAAAATACGGTTCCAGTGCAACACCCGTGGCCATGGCAAATTGTTTAGACTGTTTGAGTTTCGAAGGGCTGCCTGCCCCGACTAACGGCAGTCGGGTGGTGACCATGCGACCTGAAAAATTAACCGAGATGCTCGGCTTAGGCAACCGGCCCCGTGGGAGCGTTTCATGCGGAAGGGCGGCGATGAGCCGATAAGTCATAGGTCCGTCGCGCCGGTCGCGGCCGGGACTCCACCAGGGACTCGCCTCAATCACCTTTGGCGGTAGCGAACTGCATGACAACCGATTTTCGCGGCGGGAATAGTCGCATTCTCGCGAAAAGCCTCGATCAACTGGAAAATCCGATGGCGGTCCTCGACCGTAAGGGTTTTGTCCTTTTCGCCAACAAGGCTCTATGTTCGATGGCCGGTGTGGAAGCGACTCAGCTAGTCGGTAAGCGATGTAGCTGGCAGATCGCACCCGATGACACCCCGCACGCTTCGATCCTGACGGCACTTGCCCCTCCGGCCGGCGCACTCAAAGGCAAGGTAATGACGCGTCAGCTGACGATGCCGGTCGTCTTCGGTTCCACGGCGACCGGACAGCTGTTCGTGCCCATTCTGGATGAAGATCAGCTGGTCCATATGACCTGGGTCGTTCTCGGGGCATGGGAAGAAATCCAAGGGCAGGTGCCAACAACAACGACCGAAGACTCGCATCAAAGAAGACAAAATGAGCAAACGTTGGTGCGCGTCCGCAGCCGCTGGGAGACGCTCGACGGATTGCTGCCGTTGGTTGGTGAAAGTCCGGCTATTGAGCTGGCGATGACCAGAGCGCAACTAGCGATCGCAAATCCCTGCCACGTCTTCATCTTGGGTCCCAGCCACGTAGGAAAAGCGGAGGTGGCGCGGGGGATTTTCCTCGGCAGGCTCAAACAGTCTGGGCTTCCTCGAATCGCCGGACAACTGTTTCCGGTAGACTGCTCGGTACTGAACGCCGAGCTACTCGACGGAATGCTCGAAGTATTCGCTGGACGTTTGCGCCCAGACACACCCGCAGCCGCCCAGCACCTGGTACTTGAGCACGTGGATCAGTTGTCTTCAGACTCCGTCCAGCAGGTCAACGCCTGGATCGATCGATTCGGCTCCGGCTGTTTCATCGTCTCTACCAGTACCACACATCCAGAGCAGTTGGCCCAAAGAGATGGGCCATGGCAGAAGCTGGTTGGCCGGCTGGCAGCTGTCGAGATACACATTCCCCCCCTGAGGGAACGACGCGAGGACATCGCCGCGCTCGCTCAGCACGCACTGGCGAGCTATTGCCAACGATCGGAGCGAGCGTTGCTGACCCTTTCAGCCGAGGCAATTGACCTGCTGACCGCCTACACCTGGCCGCAAAACCTGTCGCAGCTAACCGATTCGATCGAAGAGGCGGTCGAGCACGCCGTGTTGTCTTCTGCTATTCACGTGAATCACCTACCCCTTGGCATTCGGACGTTTCCTGGCAGCGCGGGCCAACCGGATGACAGCGGCGTGGAGCCGATCCGGTTGGATGAAATTTTGCTGGACGTCGAACGCATCATTCTGCAGCGCGCCCTCAAGCTGTCGCCGCGAAATCGGGCTCAGGCGGCACGCTGGCTAGGGATCAGTCGCCCGCGGCTGCTGCGCCGGATCAGCCAACTGGGACTCGACAGCGCCGAGCCGACCGAGACGGACACTGAGCAGGAAGAAGAGACTCCGTAGCAGGCGGAATTCGTGGCGGACAACCCGGGAGGCTGGGGAGCCGACACGCCCCAAAGTGGCCGGAGAGGCGGAGTCTCACCACAGGACCAGACTGGATCGCCCTGGTCCTGACCAACGGCGCCGAAACACTTATACTGACCGATTCGGCTAATTGAGCAGGGTGGGCAGCAAGCGATGGATTCGGGAGACCGCAAAGCAAGTAGGCCAACGTTGCCGCGGCAAGAATCTGTGCCGCCGCGCGAGCGCCGGTTCTCTGCCGCATGGGGATGGTCTCTTTTTGCGTGCATTTTCCTCGGAGTGACCCTGGTGCGCGGGGCTTGGAATCGATGGCACGCGTCGAAAACGCCGGCTCGCTCTCCGCAGTTCTTGGTCGATATCAATCTGGCCAGCAGGGAAGAACTGCAGGCGTTGCCCGAAATCGGACCTTCGCTTGCCCGCCGGATTGCTTTGTATCGGGAGGACCATGGTCGTTTCCTGGCGCTGGAAGAATTGCTCAACGTCCGCGGATTGGGACCACGCACACTTGAGCAACTCAGACCTCTGCTGACCGTGAATGAGCAGGTGAAATCGGTGAGAACAACGCGTCCTGGCGAGCTTCCGTTTGAATGAGAGCCGAACTAACCTCGGCATAGACTGGCGAATTTTTACACTCTGAATCCAAGGCGTTGATTGCATGGCCACTGAGACCACGTCAGGGGAAAAGTTTCAACTTGTCAGTCCATTCGCGCCCGCCGGTGACCAGCCCCGGGCGATTGAGGCTCTGGTGCGCGGGCTGCGCGACAGTACGCGGCATCAGGTACTGATGGGCGTTACGGGGTCGGGTAAAACGTTCACGATGGCCAACGTCATCGAGCAGGTGCAACGCCCCACGCTAGTCCTCAGTCACAACAAGACGTTGGCTGCCCAGCTGTACGCTGAGTTTCGGGATTTCTTCCCGCACAACGCGGTGCACTACTTCGTCAGCTACTACGACTATTATCAGCCCGAGGCGTACATCCCGCAGCGGGATGTCTACATCGAAAAGGATGCGTCGATCAACGAAGAGATCGATCGACTCAGGCTAGCGACCACCAGTGCTTTGACCAGTCGGCGTGACGTCGTCATCGTGGCGAGCGTCTCGAGCATCTACGGCCTGGGCAGTCCGGAAGACTATCGCAACATGGTCGTGCCGCTCAAGGTTGGTCAAACCGTGGTCCGCGACGACGTTTTGCTGCAACTGGTGGACATACAATACGAACGCAACGACGTGGCCTTCGAACGTAGTCGGTTTCGTGTTCGCGGAGATTGCCTGGAAGTCTGGCCGTCCTACGAGGAGTTTGCGTATCGGATCGAACTCTGGGGCGATGAAATCGAGCAGATCTCCATCACCAACCCGCTCACCGGCGAAGTGATATCCAGGCTCGATGAAATCTTCATCTATCCCGCCAAGCACTTCGTAACCTCCGAGGAGAAGATCGAGAAGGCGATCGGCGTGATTCGAGAAGAACTCAAGCAGCAGCTGGCTAAATTTGAAGCCGAAGGCAAGTTACTTGAAGCCCAACGGCTCAACGCACGAACACGGTTCGACCTGGAGATGCTGCAGGAGGTGGGACACTGCCCCGGCGTGGAAAACTACTCTCGGCCCCTAGCGGGGAAACCGCCTGGAGCGACGCCGGATACGCTGTACGATTTCTTTCCCGAGGATTTCCTCTTGCTAGTGGACGAATCTCATGTGACGGTGCCTCAAGTCCGCGCGATGTACGCGGGTGATCAAAGCCGCAAGACAACCTTGGTCAGCCACGGATTTCGTCTGCCAAGTGCACTGGACAATCGGCCGCTGATGTTTGAGGAGTGGGAAAAGAAAACCCATCAAGCGATCTTTATCTCGGCAACGCCCGGGGACTACGAACTGGAGAAAACCTCAGGCGAGGTGGTCGAGCAGATCATTCGACCGACGGGACTACTCGATCCTGAAATCGAAGTGAGTTCCGCACGTGGCCAGGTGGCGCATTTACTTGAGGAAATTCGCACGCGAGCTGCCCGAGACGAACGGACTTTGGTGACCGCACTCACCAAACGGCTGGCCGAGGATCTGGCCGGCTACCTGACCGAACAGAACGTTCGCTGCCGCTGGTTACATAGTGAGCTGGACGCGTTTGAGCGCGTCGAGTTGTTGCATGATCTGCGGCGGGGCAAGTTCGACGTCCTCGTGGGCGTCAACCTGTTGCGCGAAGGCCTCGATCTACCGGAGGTTTCGTTGGTCGCCATACTCGATGCTGACAAGGAGGGTTTTCTACGGAGCGAGACGTCGCTCATTCAGACGATTGGACGGGCAGCCAGGAACGTCAATTCGAAAGTCGTATTGTATGCCGACAGGATTACCGATTCGATGCGGGCTGCCATCGATGAGACGCTGCGGCGACGTAAGCTGCAGCAAGACTACAATACGGCCCAAGGTTTGACTCCGGAGACGGTTCGCAGGAACATCAAGTCCGGGATTGAGTCCGCTTCGCAGGCACACAAGAAGGCTAGGGCGATCGTAAGCGGTGAGGCAACCGGCCAAGTCGTGACGCACGCGTACCTGGATCAGCTTGAGAGGGAGATGCTTCAAGCCGCGGAGGATCTCGAGTTTGAGAAGGCCGCGTCACTCCGGGACAAGCTCGACAGTCTGCGAGATCGAGTCGGAGAGACGGCCGACGACGTCGATTTGGGGCAAGACGCTCAGCCCACCGGACCGCGTCGTCGTGGGAAATCGAAGAAGAAAGTGCCTCGCCCCAGGAAAACGTAGTGACCACCGGTGGGGCGATCGCGCCCGCCCCTGATCGAACCACCGTCTGACTTGCTCGCACAAGCTGGTTGGCCAACAGCCGGTTCCATCCGTCGCATCCTGTTTGCAAGCCGGTACACGAGGCATGCCCAATCTCGCAATGGGGGTACCTAACGTCCAGAGGTGGCACCGACTCTTCGGGGGCTCCTTTTAGCGGCAAAGCCTGTTACGCTATCGACTATCGTGAGTTGATATCATTTCCCCAAGCAAACTCATGTCATCTACTCAGATAGACCACGGTAAATCTTCCAGCAGCGTGCGCGATGACGCTGGCAGTGTCTTGCCCGGACGAGGTCAACAACGCGGTGACTCGCTCCACGGGGATCCCACTTACATTGATCGCACTCCGAGCAAAGCCCGCCGCGACAGCAACATGGTGCCGCTGGTGCCGAACGCAATCGTCGCCGGTCGCTACAAGATACTGCGGAAACTTGGGCGCGGCGGCTTTTCCGAAGTCTATCTCGCCGCAGATTTGGAGTTGGATCGACGTGTGGCGGTTAAGCGCTCGTCGATGCTGGATGCCGATTCC
This sequence comes from Pirellulaceae bacterium, assembly GCA_028281725.1. Taxonomy (GTDB): domain Bacteria; phylum Planctomycetota; class Planctomycetia; order Pirellulales; family Pirellulaceae; genus Aureliella. The sequence continues at coordinate 16,718 of JANQJJ010000077.1, forward strand.
CAGTTTGCACTGAATGAAGCCAAGACCGCCGCGTCCCTGGATCACCCGGCCATCGTTAAGATCTACGACATCGTTCGAGACGAAACGAACGGTCTGCTGATTGTCATGCAATTCGTCAATGGTTCGACTTTACGTACGGTGCTCGACCAGGAGCGATTGTCTGTTTGGCGGGCTGTCGAAATTGCCCAGAGGATTGCCCAGGCGGCTTCTCACGCACACTCGCGAGGTATTGTCCATCGGGACATCAAGCCGGCGAACATACTGCTCGATGGTCGTGACAATCCCATGCTGTCTGATTTCGGGCTTGCGTGGCGCCAAACGCTCGGCTACGGCTCCTGCAGTGTTAGCGGAACGGTCCGGTACATGTCTCCGGAGCAAATCCGAGGCGAGTTACACCGCATCGACGCCCGTAGCGATATCTTTTCTCTTGGTATCGTCCTTTACGAGATGCTTTCCGACCGCTTGCCTTTCGATGGTGCGGATAAAAAGGAGATCCGGGCGGCAACGCTCTCTGAGGAACCGCCGCCACTGCGTACAGTCAACGAAGAGGTACCTGTCGAACTGGACCGCGTATGCGAACGGGCGCTGCGAAAAAGCGTGAAAGACCGTTATGCGTCCATGTCGGAGTTTGCGGAGACGCTGCAGCATCTGCAGCACACGTGTTTGGAACCACTCGATGGCCAGCCCAAGAAACTGGCCCGTAGCCAGGCCAGAATCAGTTCGCGACTGTACGATTCCACTTCGGCCCAGAGAACCCTGCTGGTGCCCCGCGGCCTGCAGCCCTTTCAGGTCACCGATGGCGAAGGATACCTGGAGCTCGTTCCCGGGCCGAAGCACCCCACGGGATTGCCGGAGTCCGTTTTCGCATGGAAGCAGTGGATCGAGTCGACCGAAAGCGACGAGAGTCATCGACTGGCAGTGCTCTATGGGATCCCCGGCGGCGGCAAGACTTCCTTCATGCAGGCGGGGGTGATCGCCAATCTGGCGCCAGACATCGCTACGATCAGCGTCGAATGCCGTCCAGGACATCTGGCAGCCAGGATCTCCAGAGCAATTGTGTCGCAACTCGCCTTGGCACGTGGTGAAAAGGATCTGACGGACTTGTTGGTGCGAGTTCGTTTGGAGGAAACGCAGCACAGCCATCATCGCAAGATTGTCTTGATTCTAGACCAATTCGAATCCTGGGCTCAGAGAGCAACTGTGGAGCAGTTCCAGGACCTGGCGGCGGCTTTGAGGCAATGTGATGGCGAGCGTGTTCAGGCTATTATCGTTGTGCGTGACGACCATTGGGGCAAAGCAACCGAGCTGACGGATCTGGTGGAGATACCGTTGATCGAAGGAGTGAATTCCAGGCCGCTGGAATTGCTGGCGAGAGATCATGCGAGAAAAATCCTTGAATCAATGGGGCGTTCGTACGGCACGCTGCCCTCGCCACACGAGCCGCTGGACGCTCAGCAAACGGGCTTTCTCGATCGGACCATTGAGGAACTCGGAGGCGGTCACGGCGGGCGAGTCGTTCCCATCCAGATGGCCATCTTTGCGCAGATGGCTGAGATGCATCACTGGGATCCGGCGGTGCTCGATGGAGGCGGTGGGCTCAAGGGCTTGTATGTCCACTACTTCCAAGATCAGTTCGAAGCCGAGACCGCTGCGGCCAAGAATCGCCATGTGCTGAAAGTCGTCGTGGAACTGCTTTCGCTGCTGTTGCCGGGATTGGACCAATCGGTTCGCGACAAAATCTTGAGCAGCGCCGAACTGGAAATGGCGGTCAAGGAGCGTTTCGCCAAAGAGGAGGTCGGGCGCACGCTAGCGCTTCTGTCCGAGGATCTGCGAGTCGTGATACGGACGACGGTGACGAAAAGCGATGCCC
>JANQJJ010000141.1 GCA_028281725.1 Pirellulaceae bacterium
TCAGGTCCGTTTCCTGCATCGTCAGGTGCACCGTTTTTCCGGAAAGCCCGGCAACGTACCACTGCGCACCATGATCAATAGCGTCGTGCTTCGCGGCGCAGGTGGCAACGGACGGATTGTCTTGGAAAAGGCTCATTGCAAATTCGCAAGAGACACGCCTTTCACCTTTGTGCTTCGGGGACCTATCGATGTCGAAGAGAGGTTGTTCCGGCCTCCCCAAATCCATGGCAGACAGTTCTGCGCTGGCGATGAAGCTGACTTCCCACATCCGTTCAATGTAAACGGCCAGAGACCAGCCACCGATGTCTTTGCTGATCGGTGTCAGATGTACGATGCCTTCCAACGCATGCGCGAGTACCCGCTCTTCGCCGGGATTTCGTTCCAGCGTCACTCGGCCATGCATGGCGCTTTTGATTCGAATCGTTGAGACCGGGGCGTCCCACCGGATCGAGCCCTTGCTGGGAGTCTGCTCTCGGGCGGCGACCGCTGGAGTTTCCATTCCAGGCAACAAGGGAAAACGAGCTTTCTGCCCATTCCGGATGCCGGAGGCACCCTGGGAAGCACTCTCTCGCATCGGGCCGGTATCGGCTGAGATGAGCCGTACCAGCACGATCGCGATCAGGCTTGCTGTTGGAATGATCACGACCGAAGCGCCGCGGGTGTCCCAGTCGCGCAGTTTAGGCCTGCTGATCTGTGTGCCGAGCATAGTGTCGCCCCTCAACTGCGGGTGGTGTCTGACGGTCCGGTGCTTTCGGCATTACCAGTCGCTGGCGCATCCGCTCGGCGCGACAGCGCCACCTCAGGGATAAGTCGATCATGGCAACCGGCAGTCGGCGGAAATCGGCTCACAGAGCTACCACGCCAATCGTGCCGTTGGAATTGACGGTGTATAGGCATCCATCGGAATCGTTGCATTCGATTTGCCGAATCGCCCCGTATTGTTCTGGGAACTTCAGAGTTCTTAGGCAAGCACCCGTCCTTGCATCCAAAAACTTCAGCGTGCTGCGTTCGACCGATGCGATGACTTGGTCGTCCGGGCTGAAGGCGAGTGTGTTCAGGTTTCTGACGGTATAAAGTCCGATTTTCGATTGCGTGCTCACGTCCCAGGTAGTGAGTTGATTCCGGTAGCCAGACGCTAAAGTGGTACCGCCGGAGTCTATTGCCAGTTGGTTCGAGGCAGGCCTCTTGGAAAGCGTGACCTGTCTATCGAGAGTCATCGAGTCCCAAATCGAAACGCCGGCGCGCTCGTCGACGGTGAAGAGCCGATCACCGTCGGGGCTGAAGACCAGCGGTCCGCGCAAACCGCTTCGGTCGCCACGCAAGTTACCGACTTTCGTACCGCTACGGACATCCCAGGCGTTGGTCATCGCGCCCGTGCAGGAACAAATCAGGGTCGCGCCATCCGGACTGAAACCCAGGAAGTAGGGCATCACGCTAATACTCTGCTGCAGATGATAAAATATTTTTCCGGTTTTTGGATTCCACAGTGCTACGGATCGATCATCGGCAGCCGAGGCGAGAACGCGGCCATCGGAACTGTACTGCAGTCTGCGAACGGCACCGGAGTGATACGTCCAGGAACACTGGACGTGAGATGTTTTCAGATTCCAGATGCTGATCTTACCGTCGGTCGTGCCCGTCGCCAGGCGTGTGCCATCGGGGTGGAGCGCCATGGAGACGTACTCATCATCGGACGCGATCACGGAATCGGATTCCAGGCCGGTCTCGGTATCCAGCAGCAATACATGATTATGAACAGCGACGGCCAGTAGTTTTCCGTTCGGGCTAAACGCGGACGATGCCCCCAGTCCGCTGGTCGCATGCTGGGGCAACGGGAAACTCCAGATGAGCTGTCCATCAGGCACACTCCAAAGCTGCACCGCATAGTTATCCACGACCGCCAGCCTTTGACCGCTGGGGGGCATGGAGATCTGTTTCCGGCCGTACTTTATCTGGAAATCGCCCACGTGCTCGAACGTGTCCGTCGACCAGATATCCACGTAGCCAGGTGACCCCATGCTGATAAGCAGTTTGGCGTCGGGTGAGAAGGTCAGAGACATCGTCGTGCGCCTCGGGCTCCAGTCCGGTCGACTCAGCGCGTGCAGTTTCGTGTGGTGGTCCACGTCCCAGACAACGATCGACGTACCGTCGAACACGGCGAGTAGGCTTCCATCACAGGACAGCGCGAGACTTAAGTGCGATACGGTTCTGGACATGCGGAATTCGGCCACCACCGAGCCGTCGGAGATATTCCACACTCTGACGAGCTTTTTGTGGTCATCGGTCGTGCTGATGGATGCAACGCGCCGACAATCGGCACTAAACGAAAACGTAACTTGTCTGGCAGAGAGCCCAGCCAACGTGTACTCCTGCGAGCGGGTTTGCACGTTGATGACAACCACACTGCCGTCACGTTGTCCGATAATCAGCCGCTTTCGATCCGGCGATAGGGCAACGCCTCGATTGGGATGTCGTATCCAGTGAACCGACTCGCCCGTCGCCAGGTTCCAAAAGACCACCCGGTGATCACTGGCTGCGTGCAGTGTCTCGCTGGTAGTCAACAGCATCTCGCCGGAGGGGTCAAACCCAAGGACACGGGATCGTTGCGAATGAATCATCCGTCCGCTACCGATCGTCTTCACAAACGAATCGGGCCGCGCTGCGTCGGGCTGGATTTCAGCGGGTTTCTGAAAGCCGGCTTCATTCAGCTGTGCTTCCGGCGCCGCAGCGTGAGCCGTCTGACCGCCCTCATGATGCAAAAAAGGGACCGAGCCGACCAGCAGCATTGCCGCAACGCAGCCGCCGATCGACCCATGAAGACTCGCTTGCGGCTGCGCGTGAACTTTCGCATGGGCAAGCCGCTCAATCCGGCGGCGTAGGCTCAACCCGCGGCCGGCAAAAGCCATCGCAAACTCCTTGGGCCGGCGAGAAATCCAATTCGTTAACATGGACGCGTATTCGAGAGGATCGGCACCCGCATATACCGCCCAGTCATCGCAAGCTTCTTCGCAAGCGTGAATGTGTTCGCGCCGTAGAAGCCACAACACGGGCTGCCAGGGAAAGAGAACCAGCGAAATCTGGACTAGCAGTCGCGCCCAACTATCAAATCGCCGAACGTGCGCCAGCTCGTGGCAGAAGACCCCGACCCAGTCCAGATCGCCCGCATGGGTTCGAGGAACGATCACGTAGGAACGGCCGCAGCTGACTACTGATGGGCAGCTCACGAGCTCACTTTCGAGCAACGGCGGCGGTGCCTGCCTTAACTTCAACCTGCGCGACGCGTCGATGTACGCAGCCTGCAGACAACGATCGTCACATTCGGTGGAATTGCGAAGAATCTTCAGGACATGCCAAGGGCTGATGAAGAGCCGGAATGCCATCAGTAGCGTTGCGAAGAACCAGCCTGTCAACAATCCGGCGACCTGTATGCCATCCACCTGGATCGATCCACGCAGCCTCTGAACCGGTCGCTCGGCGGACGACAAGGCAGCGCGTGGAGGACTGCTGAGAGCCGGGACCACGTCGCCGGATGTCGAACCGAAGGTGGCATTCGAAGACAGTGGATCGTCTGAATCGATCTCGCCTTCATCCCAGCTCCAATCGGCGTCGCTGACAGTCAGGGGTGGCCCCAAAGGCGAGGCGAACAGCCCAAGTCGGTAGTGGCGTGAGAGCGACGTGAGCATCGGCAGAGCGATGCACGTGGCTACTCCGACCGCGATCAACCACGACCGCGACGCCGGACGACGACATACGAAACGGACACAGAACCAAGTCAATCCGGCGACGAGGCTCGTTTGCCAGAGGGCATCCATGGCAAATCGGCCGAAACCGGATTGCAGAATCATGCCAGCGAACTCATTCACCACGCCGCTCCTGTAAACGAGCATCGATCAGTTGTTTTAGTTCAGCGAGTTCTTCCTCGCCCATTGCCTGCTGATCGATCAGATGAGACACCAGTACGCGAGAGTCCCCGCCGAAGGCCTGCCTCAACAGGTCTTTCAATACGGTCGCCCCGGCTTTTTGACGATCACGCTTGGCACGATAAACATTCGCCCGCCCATCACGACGACTTAAAAGCCAGCCACTCTTTTCGAGCTTCTGCATCGCCGCTAATGCCGTTGTGTAGCTAATGGGGCGTCGGCCGCTGATGAGTTCGTGCACATCGGCAACGGACGCTTCCCCGAAATTCCACACAATCTCCATGACTTCCGCCTGAAGCGTTCCGAGGCCGTGTAGCGACTTCTTCTTGCCCATGCTCCCTCCATCTACGTCGATGCGTCGTACGTCAATTCACCGCAGATCCATGCGGCAGCCCAACCAACCACCAAGCCAAAAAACCAATCATATATTCGATAAAAACAGTATTGTCGAAGCGGACGCGACGGATCTCGACGAACCAACTACGTCGGTTCGACGTACTTCACAATGTAGTAATCAGAGTAACGCTTGTCAAGCGTTACGGCGTATTTCGGTGATTGCAGCCCGGGGGGCATGGTCAGCCGTCCGGGCCAGGCCAATAGCCGACACCTGCGGTTCCCAAAGTCTGCCGGAGCACTTTTCTGCTGAAATCCGAGCCGAGTGGAAGTCTTTTGGCCACCCAGTGAGTGCTTTGGCAATCTTTAAAGCTGGTGGCGCGACTGGTGCGCAATTGGGAGAATCGCTCTGGAACGAAGGCGGCGATGCCGACAGTTTAGAAAAGTCGTACCGGCTTCCGATCACCAGTAAGAAGTGCTCTAGAATTGAGGTAACGGAAAACTGTCTGGGGCCGCGGGAAGGCCATGTCGTACCACCTAGCCTTGGCCGCTCCAACCTGGACAAGCTTACCCGATCGGAGATTCCTCAATGCATGGGACTGTAGGTTGCCGTAGGTGGTTGCTTCGCAGCGCGGTGGCCCTTTGGTTGCCAGTGCTACTGGCAGGTAACGGGGAGCCATTGGCTGCTCAGGAGAGGCTGCGGCGTCTCGAAGGTGATTGGGAAGGAGGTGGCCGGCGGGTCGAGATTCGTTTGGAAGCGAACCAAATTCGCATGACCGACGACTTGGGACGCGTCTTTGTCGGTCCGCTAGACGCTAGCGACGACGCCGACGAAACAGTCCTTCGCTTTACCCCGAAATCTGTCGCCGAGCTGAAGGATCTTTATACGGCTGCCGATGCTCGGCAAGTGCTCAGAGCAGGCGTGAAGCTCGGGGCGGAGCTGGGCTCACCGTCTGGGAACGAATTCGAATTGCGATGGCGGACCATCGCGCCGTCGGACCAGATCCGTGATTCGATCCGAGAGATCATCCAGCGCGGCCCGGACCGCCCGCTAGTGCTTGAGCGCGTGCACGGTTTCCGGCTGTCCGATTTTTCAATTGACTTCGAACCGATGCAGGGCCGCATCGAGCGGTTGATTGCTTCCCAGGAGAAACGCCTGGATCGGCTGAAGCAGGAGGAGATTCCAGACACGACGGCCAAGCTGCAACGAATCCAGCAGCGGCTGCGGGGCCATCTGCGCAGCATCTCCTTCGGCATGTTTGCCAAACAAACTCTCTCGCAGCAGATCGCCAAGCTGGTGCAGAAACGCGATACGTTGGTCAACGAGGAGACTCCCGAATATCGAGACCTGCTAGACGAACAATCGCGGCTGCTGCGCGAGGTGCAGGCGATCCAAGAAGTGTTGTGGGACGTCATCGCCGCTGGGCAAGCGGATCGGCTAACTCGACTGAAGAAACAGTTCGACAAAAGGAACCAGGCGCTTGGTGCTGTGCAGCGACGGATCCGTCAATTTCCTCACGTGGATAAAGTTCAGGCCATCGAGAGCCAGCTCGCTCCGCTGCTGGACAGTGTGCGCGAGATCGAGCTGCAGGAGCGTCGTCAGATCGCGACGACCTATGCGCTGCGCGACGAGTTCCAGGAAGCCTATACGGAGCTGCAACGGCGCAAGGCCAATCAGGTGGAGAGGAGGCGTGAGATCGAGTTTCTGAAAGTGCGGCCGAGTGTCCAGTCGATCAGCTTGGATGTTCAAGGCGACGTGCGGTTCAAGGCGCGGCGCGCACAAGCGGGCGGCATTTTGACTAAGTTGGACGCTCAGATTCAGCGGCTCAACGACCAACTCTTCGAACTTGATCTCCAAGAATTACCGAAGCTTCGCGAACAGGAAACTCAGTGGCGGCAAGAGGTTGAGAAACTGCAGCGCTCTTGGTTAGACAAGGGCAACGAAATGGAGAGTGCCAGTAAGCGGTTGGCCGAGACGATCGAGAATACGTCTTACATGCGGGCGGGAGCCGACTTGTGCGAGGCCCTGATCGCCTTGCGCGAAGGCGGCCCGGTGGGCATGCTGGGGGAAGTCTTGCAGAAGGCGGCCGAGGCGATTGTGATTAAAGATGGCAAGTGGAACGAGAACTTTGACGAGACGCAGCTGAGGAAAAGCTACAGCGAGAAGGCTCAAGAATTCGGCAGCGATCAGGCGAAAGTGTTGCCGCTGGAGGTAACCCGTCGTGGGGTAACCAATGCGGTTGGAGCTGAGGGACGCGGCGCGATGGAAACCGCTAGAAAGTCTCTGCAGGAGATTCAGGATCGGTTCGCTCGGACACCGGAGCATTCCGATCAGCTGAGGCAAGTGGCTCAGCGGCAAAAGGAGAGAACCGCCGAGGCGCTGCGCGAGCTGAGAAGGACGCCTCCGGGAGCCGCCAATCGCGCCGCCGTGGTCCGGCAGGTCGAGCAGGCTCTGGCGCGGCAAATGAAATCAATCGATGCGATCGAACGACAAAAAATTGACTCCAAACGCACGTGGCGGCGTTTGAACCGTCAGCATGCCCAGCTAAAATCCGCCTGGGGCAGAATCAAGCTGCGAACGGGGTTGAGTTCAACGGGCAAGTTCACCAAAACAGTTGCCAAGGGGGCGGCCACCGGCATGGTTTTCGACTTCGTAAAGGCCGGGATGAGCGAACTGGAGCAGGTGCAGTGGGATCGCTTTCTGAGCCTTGAGTTGGCCTACCGCATCGACCGACTGCTACTCAACCGCGCCAACGCCAGCTATTGGGAGGCGATTGACCTGCGAAAGGCCGTCAGTGCGCGGCGCGAGATCCTGGCCGACCTGCGATGGACGCTTGAGAAGGAACGGTCCGCATTCGCCGGTGAGGGTGGTGAAGTGTTCATCAAGCAACGCAGCATCGACTTCTATCGCGAAGATCCGTCCATCACGGTTCGGATTGCCGTTCATGGCTGGGCTATTCCGTCCAACGTGAGACTGGCGCTCTCCACGCGGCGGATCGAATTGCCGCTGCTTGCCTCCGGTGAGAATCCGCAGCTGCCCTGGCAGTACCAGCACCTGGAAGGTTTACGGACGCGCGTGTTTCAGTTCGAGGTGCCAACCGATAAACTGCGTCAAAACTACCTGGGTTCCGAGGGCCTCTTGGTCTTGCGCTTTGAACTGCGATAGGCGCGCTGCCCTGGGCTTCGCCCGGCTGACCAAGGACTCGAGAGCGCGTAACGTGGCTGCGTGCTGCGTCACCGCGGCCCGATCGAGCAACGACTCGGTGGACTGGACGCGCACTCGGCCCGTGCGGTCCGTGCTAGCAGGCAGGGAGACCTACTGATGTTGCTCCGCCGTAATCGCCATGACGATTGGGGCCGTATCGTCGTCCCCTTTGATGAGCTGCACGGTAAGAATGGGGACTTGTCGTTGAGGTTGGACGGCTAAATAGCGGATTTGTTGTCCGCGAAGCCCAAACGCGAACTTTGATTCAGGGACGTCTACGCGGCGGATATAGTCTGCGAAGTGAACGCCATTTAACAAGGCATGATCCTCGGTTTGGCCATCTTCGTAGTGAAATCTCACAATCATACTCGGTGTCTTACCGCCACTGGCCGGAAAGCCCCAGCCGCTGACCCCGCTAAGCAGGTGGAGGCTTTTGATGCGCATGTTGCATGGTAGCGCGACTTGCTTGGGCATGCTCGGTGGTAGCGTTCCCCTGGGCCCGTTGAGCAAAATCATGTTGGCACGTCGCTTGCCCTGCGGATCGACGAGATGAAAGGGCACGCCCTGGAACTCTTTGGGGCTCCAGTCGCTCCACACCATCTGGTCGGGGCCGTTGTCCGCCTCACTAAAGAGAGCTTTGGTACTGATCGCCGTTGCGACGCTTCCTAGCGGCAGCGGAACGAAGCGCCCTTTGCTCGTTAAGAACTCCAGCAGGTCGGTCATGTCGGCCACGCTCATTTGTTGCTCGAAGCCTGCAGGCATCAGTGACAACTTCGAAGCCGCGATCTGCTGCAGGTCTTCACGAGAAATGGAATGGCGTTTGCCTTCGGCGTCAATCAACTCGACGGCCGACAGCGACTCCGCGGCGAGCATGCCGGTCAGGACTTGTCCTCCGGTCGTAAGCAAGGTGTAACGTCGAAAATTGCCTTCCACGCTGCGACTTGGATCGAGAATGTGTACCAGCAGCTCTACTTTGGGGTGCACTGCCATGCCGGTCAAGTCGGGACCGATCTGCGTGCCTTCGCCCGAGTGCTGGTGGCAGTTGGCGCAGTTCTTCTTGAACAGCTGCTTTCCGGCTAGTCTATCCCCGGTTTGATGTGTGGCGACAAGGTACCTATCAATGACCCGTTGCCGATCGGCATCAACCAGGCCTCCGGTCGCTTGCAGCAGTTTACTTGCGGCGTTCCGAATCTCTCGGTCAGGGTGGCTGCGCAGTGTTTGACGTTGATCGAGTGAAAGATCGTCCGCGACGATTGTCCCGCCGGCGATGGCGTCGAGCAGCGCCCGCGTCGACTGGGGACGAGCCAACATGACTACTAGGGCGTCGTCACGCATGGAGGGCGTCAAAGAAGGCCAGACGGCGATGAGTTCACTAGCTACGCTCTCGGCCGTCGCACCGGCCAAAGCGCGAATAACACCGCTAGCAACAACAGGTGGCATTTGAGGCGTGATGGATTCCATCAGATCGGATACCGTCTCCGGCTCGCCTCCGGCCAAAGTGATTAGTTCCGCCGCCGCCGCGACGCGCCGACTTGGCTGAGCCTGATCATTGGCAATAGACGCCAGCAACGACTGGGAGACTTCATGGAGGTACTCCGAAAGGCTCTCACTTCCCCAAACCGATGCCAGGCGAAGCAAGGAGCCTCGCTGGGCGGGCGGGAGCCGCTCGAGTATCCGCTCTACAGCGCGCTGGCCGGCAGTGGATAGACTGAGCTGTCTGTCGTGAGGCCAACCAGCGGCCAGGCCGCCGAGTAGTGGACGAGCGTAGGTGGTATCACCGCCGGCCAAAGTGGTTAGTAGCTGTTCCAGTTCGGCCGAGTTGGGCTGGGAGCGCGCGAGGTGTTCGGCCACAACTCGCACCACACCGGCCTGACGGGTACCAGGTCCCTGAACCGGCTCATCCCACTCGCCGGCGAGCCTGGTCAGGAAGGGCACGGCATGCGCGGCCGCTGCACAGATGATTGCATCGGTCAGATGCAGGTCACGCAGCATTTCGCCCTCGACTAACAGCGCGGCTAGCAGCTCTCCAGCGCGTCCGTCGGTCGGCATGTCAGCCAAAGCCATCAACGCGGCCAGCTGAACTTGAGCGTCGCTATCTCGAACGAGCCTGGACTGAACAATCGCCAGAGCCGACTCCGGCTGGGATGGCAGGACTAAGGCCGCGTTGCGCCGAACGCCGGCGGCTGGGTGGCGGAGTGCTCGGGTGGCAGCTTCGAAGGCAGCCCCCGCCGCATGATCCAACGCACCAAGACCATGCAGTGTCCAAAGGGCGTGGATGGCACCCGGGTTATTGTTAACACGATCGACGGTCTCGTCGTCGACCAAGCGGATCAATTGCTGCTGAATATCTCGTTTGCCCCGTTCGACCAGCAGACGCTGCGCGTGGCGCCGCCAGAGTCGGTTGGAGTGTTGCAGTGCCTGGACCCAGGAGGACACATTCTGCGGCTCCAACAGAGGAGATGCGCCGGAGCCCGCCTGCGAATCATTTCCGTCGTACACGAGCCGATAGATCCGACCGCGCGTCTTGTCGCGCAAGTCCGATTCATAAGCATTCCCTCGGCCACGTTCGAAGCCCTGCGGAGTGGGATTGTGCTGGACGATGTAGTTGTACCAGTCAATGATCCAAACATTGCCGTCCGGTCCGACTTCAGCCATGATAGGCGCCGACCACTCGTCGTCGCTCGCCAGCAGATTGAAGGCGTTGGAGTCGCGGAACGTGGCACCGTCACGCTCGAGTACAAACGACCCGACCAAGTGGCCGGTAGGTCCGCACACGAAGGCAACTCGATTCCACCAACTCTCGGGATAGTTTCGGGCAGTGTAAAGCGCATGGCCGGCCGCTGCGGTATAGCCCCCGTGTTGATCGACCTGCCGGATATTTTCGGTTATGGGCCGAAATAGATGATTGTCCGCGATGGCGTCCGCGAGCAGGTTGGGTGTCCAGCCACGCACCCGTTCATAATAGCGATTGGGGATCGGTACGAAGAAGCTCGGAGCACCGTTCGCCGTCGAGGCAAAAATCAGTCCTTCTTCACTAATTCCCAGGCCCCAGCTATTGTTGGTCGTCGACCGCACGAACTCGACCTGGGTCACCCTGGGACTAGTAGATCCGGCGACCGTGAAGTTGAACGGCCCCTGCCGAAATCCCTGGTGCTCGCCGGCCGCAAATTTGGGTTTCGAGTTGTTATAGCCTTGCATGGCCCAGTAACGATTGTCCAAACCGTACTGAAAATTACTCACGCCGCCATGGGTGTCGCCCATGGCCCAGCCGGTGATCAACGTGTCGCGTTGATCCGCCCTGTCGTCGCCATCGTTGTCGCGTAGGAACAAGGTTTCCACGCCGGCCTGGACGATCACTCCGCCGCGATAGAATTCAAGCGACGTGGGTATGCTCAGCTGTTCGGCAAACACGGTGAACTTGTCCGCTCGGCCATCACCATCGGTGTCTTCGCAGATGCGGATGCGGTCGCGTCCTTGTTCTGGACTCCTCAACTCGTTCGGATAGTCGATCGTCTCGCAGACCCAGAGCCGGCCGCGCTCATCCCAGTTCATCGCAATCGGTTTGCCCTGAAGCTGTGGTTCCGAGACAAACAGTTCCAGGTGGAATCCCTCGGGCACAACGTAGTGCTTCAGCGACTCCTCCGGCGAGAGTGGCTTCTGCATCTTGGAGATGACTTCACCCTGCGTGCCCCACTTCTCTCCGGCCAGATAGTTCGGAATCTTGGGGCCAACATCTTCATATTCAAAAGCAGCAATATCGGTTCTCGGTTGGGTCATTTTGGGCACCGGGAAAACCGAAGGATCGTGGTAGTCGGGCACCGCGCTAGGGTCGCGACCACATGCCCAACGAATGCCGCGGCGTATCAAGTTCTGAAATCCAGGGTGTCCCCATGTCCTCTGATCGTGTCCCCAGGCAGTGTAGAAAACGCGGCCTTGGCCGTGAGTTCTCACCCAAGTCCACGGCTCTTCGGTCTGGCCGGCGGCCTGCCCGCCAATCCTGCGGACTTCCAGCACAATACGCCCGCGGGGGTTATGCCGGGTGTGAATGTAGGTTTCGTCCCAACTCGCAAAACCACCGTAGCCTCGCATAATCGGATGTTCGGGCTGGACGATCGACGTGGAGAAGACTCGGCCACCGTGCCGCTGAAACTGAGCACCCACTAAATCGATATAGGCGGATGAATTGCGAAAGCAGAACGAAGCACAATGCAGCGGTATGAAGCCTCCGCCGCCGGCGACATATTCCAGCAGCGCAGATTCCTGTTCCGCAGGTAGGTTATCGATGTTGGCGTAAATGATCAGACCGGCGAATTTTTTTAAGTTATCGAGCGTCAACTGCTCCAAGTCTTCGGTATAGGTTACGTCGATCCCGCACGCGCCCAGGACCGGGATTAACTGATCCGCCCGTTCCCGCGGCCGGTGAGGCCCCTCGTCGCCCAAGAAAAGCACTTTCAGTTCATCCCCCGCCTGGGCCGCCGCACTACTGAGTACGATGAACAACCAGGAGACGAGGGTCCTCATGATCCGTCTAGGTACCAGGTAACCGGCAGACGGCATTGGGGAACCGGCGGATTGCATTGGAGATTAGCTTTCGGTGAGAGGACGTCGCGAGGGATGCAAACCGGGTCGTCAGCACGGTGCCAGACAAGGTGCCAGACAAGGTGACAGCCAAGCGAGCCAGCCGCGGCGTGCGAAGGGAGGACTATTGCAGTGGGTTTTCGTACCATACGACGTTGCGGCTACCACGTCCAGCAACGAGCAAGTCGAGGTCTTGGTCGGCATCCATATCGACGGCTCTAATGTCATACGATTCTTGATCATGTCCAACGATATGAGTCGTGAATTGTCCCTGGCCATCATTTTCAAACCATGCTGCTAGCTTGTCACCAAAGGCACAAGTTGCTGCGTCGATATCACCGTCGTTGTCGATATCCACCACGACTAAGCAATGGGGCTCCTGGATCGTGGCGTGGATCGTATGCTCTTCCCAGTTGGGCGCTTCGAACCAGATGATCCCCTGGCCATGCCCACGAGACGCAAGAAAATCGACTTGGCCATCGTTGTTGACGTCAGCCGGATGAATGTTGGTGGCTCCGGGTTGTTTGTCCGATAGCGGATGCTTCCGCCACCGACTACCTGGGTCGGCAGGCGCCTCCCACCAGGCGAACCATTCACCTAGCCCCGACTCGTCTTGCGGTCCGCCCTTGGCTCCTGTAGCCGCGTCAGGCCGACCATCGCCATTGACGTCTCCGAATCCCAAATAGTGGGTTAGTCCAGGCGCGTCGCCGCGAGCAAATATATGGCGCTGCCAAGATTTCGCCAGCCGAACATCGCCGGGAATTTTGAACCACGCTAACGAGTTGGGATAAGGTGGTTTGGGCTGGGCGCTGGTGGCGAGTAGGTCCAGTCTGCCGTCCTGATCGACGTCGCCCCGGATCAGTCCGTGAATACCATGGACCTGGTCGTCAATCAGTCGCATGGTCCATTTTTCTTCCAGAGGCTTCGCCGGCTGTTCGAGCCAAACGATCAGCCCCGGATTGTATCGTGCCGCGATGTAGTCCAAATCACCGTCGGCATCGACATCCCACGACTCGCTATGAATGAAGTTGTGGTCGTCCGCTTCGTCCAACACGATCTCTTTCCAGTCAGGAGCGACGAGCAAGCGAGTCTTGTTACCCGCATTGCAGATAATGTCCGGTTGGTCATCGCCGGAGAAGTCGCCTGCGATCGCCGTCATGCATGGCGCGCCTTCATAGACGGTATGTTTGATCCACCGCTGAGAGTCATCTACGGATGTACCATCTTGGCCACGGCCTGAGGATGTGCCGATGCCCGATAGTCCAAGCGCGGAGATTGTCAGCAGGGAGCGAATCGTCGACATCGGCGCAGCTTTCATTGCAGTGTCTTCCACCGTAGTTTTGCCCGCGGAGCCTACCTACCCGAGTTTGGTCAGCCTGCACGACCTATCCAGACTACAAGCCGTCGAGGACGGAAACAAGCGCTGGTAGGCCACCCGTTGCTCCCACTTTCGCGAGCAGAACGCCGGACGCGACAGGCCAGAGTTCTCAGGCGTCGCATGTTGGTTCAGCTGCGAAGCGGCGACAGCCCATAGCTTCGGTCGCGAACCAGAGGAATTCTTGGGCGTGCGGATACCCTAGGGTGAACCCATCCTGGTGTTGAAAAAAACGCCGGCTTCCATCGGGGGGCCGTCTGGTAGTTGAGGACGCACCACCATTCGGGGGCGAAAACGACAAACTGGACAAGCCAGCAAAATAGCTCAAGCGCGCAATGATAAAGAAATACCGAGACTGGCAGGACAGCCCGCGGGATCATCGGACTCAGTCAAGCGGAATCTGCCATTGCCCCGATTGACCATTTTGCCAAGTTGAAGGTGGGACACGTTACTTTCTTGCTGGCATCAGCTCCAGAGCGAGCATTGAGCCGAAGCGTAGAATCCACAGTCGCCGATAAGAGATAAGAGAAGGAGGCGGTTGCCTAGTGCGATCCTCGTGCGTGCTATCAATTCGGATGCTTTTGCTGTCATTCTGTTGCCCTGCCCATGAAGCTTTCAGCCCCAACTGACACGAGGCTAACCAGGACGCTTGGCGCTGCGCTGCTGGCTGCAGTGACACTGGTGGGGCAAATCGGCTGCACGCGTTCCCACTATCGACGTTCAGCAGATCTCGAATCTTACGGTCTGGTGGAGAGTCGACAAACGGATCC
This sequence comes from Pirellulaceae bacterium, assembly GCA_028281725.1. Lineage (GTDB taxonomy): Bacteria > Planctomycetota > Planctomycetia > Pirellulales > Pirellulaceae > Aureliella. The sequence goes on from JANQJJ010000141.1 coordinate 14,182, forward strand.
GCGTTGGGACGTTCCATCGCGGACAGTCGAACCGGCTGCCAACTCTCGAATGTACGTGGGGGCGCACTTGGATTGCGCCCCAAAGCCTCAAGACGACTTGGCCGCAAAATGCTACATGGATTATCCTGGACGTTTCGACAACACGCACTACTATTCCCAGATTCCAACGCGAGCAACGACCGAAAATCCGAGTTGGATGGACCAGTTGCCGCGGGAGCCCAGCGGCAATGTCAAACTGACTCAGCCACTCGCGATCGACCTGTCGCTGCTGCACAGTCGCGACTACCAAACTCAGTTTGAAAACGTTTATCTCAATGCGCTGACACTATCTGGCAATCGATTTGAATTTGATACCCAGTGGTTTGGTGGCTTGGGCACCGGCTTCAACGCCTCCGGTGAGGACTTGGGCAACCAGCGTTTGTTGACGGTTTCCGACCGGCTTGGTTTCTCTCGCAATTTGGCCGGGGGAGGGCAGTTTGCAACCAGCCTCGCCAACAGTCTCTTTTGGGACTTTGGCAGCGGAAACGTCCAGGGTGGATCGGCTGCCTTGGTCACCACGTTCACGCAGCCGCTGCTGCGCGGCGCCTTTCGCCATGTTCGACTCGAGAATCTGACTCAAGCGGAACGCAATCTTCTCTACAGCGTACGCGATTTTGCGCGATTTCGCCGCACGTTCTACTTGGACGTTACCACCAGCTACCTGAGCCTGCTGACGCAGGTCCAAGCGATCCGCAACACCCGCACCAACGTGGACAACCTGCGGCAGAACTTGGAAGAGCACCAGGTGCTCGTTGCCTTGGAAATGGTCTCGCAGTTTCAGGTGGACCAGGTTTTCCAGCAGTATCAGAGTGGGCGTCTTACGTTGCTGGCTGCGGAGCAGAACCTGGCAGCGTCGCTGGACGCGTTCAGATTTCAACTCGGTTTGCCGCCTTGGGTTCCGCTGGAGATCGATGAATCGCTGCTCAGGCCATTTGAGCTGGTGGATCCTGAGCTGATTCAATTGGATGAAGCCGCCCAGCAACTCTACATGTCGCTCGTTCAATACTTGCCGCCGGAGAAAGCGCCACGTGACGTCTTGCTGGACGGTTATCACCGGTACGCGAATCTGCGCGAGCAAGTCGTGCAGATGCTGCCCGCGGTCGAGCAGGATCTCAGTCGCTGGAAAGACCAGTTGGATCAAGCCGCAGGCGAATCACTCAGCCAGGATGACGAGATCGACTTGCAGCAGCAAACCGCCTTGGTGCAGCGGATCGAGTCGGGCCTGTCCGAGATGAAGAAAACGTTGCAGGTACGCGAGGCTTCCAATCGGCAGCTTCGTACACAGATCGAGCAGTACGACACTCCTATTGCTACCCCAAGTGATGATCAGGCGACCAACCAAGATCAGCGGGCGGATGAAGGCCAGGAGGCGGGTCGAGATGCCCAGGATGTGACGAGCCTGGAGGCGGAACGCGAGTTCGAGGCGAGCCTGCGCAAGGAGAAGATCCCTCCGGAGATCAGGGCCTGGGATGCGTTGTTACAAGATGCCATCGGCGAACAGCTGCGTGAAGAAATCGCGGAACTGTTCATTGCTCAAACTCAGATTCGACTATTCCTGATCGATGTCGAACCGCTGAATGTGCAGGAACCAACGGCGATCACCTTCGCTCATCAAAACCGGCTGGATCTGATGAACACGAGAGCGGTTGTCATGGATGCGTTTCGTAGGGTGGAGGTGGCTGCGGATGCACTCGAGAGTGACTTGAGTGTTACCGGCGGCGTGACGCTTGGAAGTGATCCGGGGGAGAACAACGCCTTTCGATTCGACTCGTCCGCGAACCGATATACGGTGGGAGCGCAGTTTGACGGGCCGCTGAACCGCTTGAATGAGCGAAACACCTATCGCGCTCAGCAGATCGCTTATCAACAGGCTAGCCGGTCCTTTGTTGCCAGCCAGGACGTGATCGCCAATGAGGTACGCGAGATCCTGCGGCAGCTCAAGCTGAGCCGATTGAATTTTCAAATTGCTCGGCAGCAATTGGTGGCCGCGACGCGACAAGTTGACGAAGCTCAAATCAATTTAAGAACGGGAGGGACGGCGGCTGATTCGAGCCTGACGCTGTTCTTACTGCAGGCATTGCAAGGCCAGCTGAATGCCAAGAACAATTTGATTTCAAACTGGATTCAATACCGCGTACAAAAAATGCGTCTCTTCACGGCGCTGGAAATGCTGTACCTGGACGAAAATGGCAATTGGATCAACGAAGAGTCCGGCCTGGAAGATCTCGCGCAGTTCCGTGCCATCGATCCACAGTACTTCCCCCCCGAGTGGGTTCCGGCGCCAAGCGACGGGGAAGCCATCGAGCCCGCCGATGCTTCGGGCGACCCGGCCGATGCAGTCGGCGATCCCAGCAACGAAGATGGGCCCTCTAGTCTTCCGGCGCCTTTGCCGAGCGCCGACGAAACCGGAATCGATCGGGTCGACCCATCATTGCAGTCGGGTATTGTCTTGCCAAGTCCTCCGTATTCGCTGAATTTTGGTCGCTGACCAAATTGAGGTAGAATAGATTCGGTGCGCGGCGCGAGCGCGGTCAGCCGATTACGGCGCGACCAGATTGACACGCTGCGCAGCCCTGGTCCCAATTGGCGGCTCAAGATCAGAACAGGCTAGCGATGAAGACATTTGCGCGGATATTCACCACCATCCTGCTTCTAGGCGCAGGAGGATTCGGCATCTACCGGCTGCAGGGGTTGCTTGGCAACACGCGCGGCGAATCCAACGAAGCGGCAACTTACCGGGTCATTCGCCGGTCGGTTGAGGACCGGGTGGTAGAACGCGGAACTGTGGAGAGCCAGAATACGGTCTACGGTAAATGTGAACTTCCGACTTGGCAGAACAAGATTATCTTCATCGTCCCCGAGGGTACCGTCGTCAAGAAAGGCGACGTGGTGGCGCGACTGCAAGCAGAGGAGATCGATCAGCAGATACAAGCTAAAACGGTTGAATTGAATGAAGCCCGAGGAAAACGCGATCAAGCGCAGCAGGAGCTCGAAATCCAGATCAACAAAGGTAAAAGCGATATCGCCACGGCTCAGTTGGAGTTTGATTTGGCCGTGCTCGATCTGGAAAAATATGAAATGGGCGACTTTGTTGCCGAGAAAGCAGAACTGGAGCGGGCGATCAAGGAAGCGGAAGCGGAACTGGAAAAAGTTCGCGACGAGATGCACAACATAGAGATTTTGGTCAAGAAAGGATACCGATCGCCACAACAACTGCGCGAGTATCAACTGCGTGAGAACAGCTGGCAGTTTCGAGTCGAACACGATCTGCAACAGCTGAAGGTGTTGGTCGTTTACGACAAAAAACGGCAGATGAAAGAGAAGAAGGCGAATGCGGTCGAGAGCGAACTGAAACTCGAACGAGCCAAAAAGACCGCTGCCGCGGAGCATAAGAAAAACGAAGCGGCCGTCGCGAATGCGAAGAACGCCGTTGAGCTCCATGAGCAGCAACTCAAGGAGATGGAAGCTACCAAGGAAAAATGTACGCTCAAGGCAGCCCAAGACGGAACGGTCGCCTATGCCAATCAGCGCTGGTACGACCCATCCGAACGCATTCGCGAAGGAACAACCGTTCGGTCGCAACAAGACATCTACTACCTGCCGGATATGGCCAACATGCAGGTCAAGGCAAACGTCCATGAGTCGGTCGTGGATCGCATCCAGGTGGGGCAGAAAGCGATGATCCGACTGGACGCATTCGCGGACATGAAACTCCAGGGGTCCGTCAAGTACGTGTCCGAACTGGCAGCGACTGGTTACCGGGATGCCAAGAACTACGATGCGGTCATCGTGATCGAAGAGATTCCCGAGGGTATGGCGATCAAGCCTGGAATGACGGCCGAGGTCGATATTCTGGTCGGCACGTATGAAGATATCATCGCCGTACCGGTGGGAGCCGTTACCGAACATTTTCAACAGACGTTCGTCTACCTCCTGGATGGGGACAAGGGGGAACGTCAGGCTGTCAAGACCGGCCGCATGACTCACGCATTTGTGGAAATCGTGGAAGGCTTGGAGGTGGGCGATGTTGTCGCACTAGACGCCTATCAGCGGGGCACGGCCGATTTTGCCGAGGCCGAACGCGATGCAGGTGAAGGGGCGTCCCAACCCGGCGAGGCGGGGGCCGCAGGCGGACCGGGCGGCGCTTGATGTTCTCAATCACTCGCTCTCTCGCCATGCTCCGCACTGCGATGCGGGGTGTTTTGATGCACAAGCTGCGATCGATGCTCACGGTGCTCGGGTTGGTGTTTGGCGTAGCCAGTGTCATTGTCATGCTGGCTGTGGCCGAGGGAGCTAGCCGGCAAGCCCAACGACAGATCGAGGCGCTGGGTGTCAACAATATTATCGTGCGGAGTGTCAAGCCGACCAGCAGCGAGTCCGATATCAACATTCGTTCGTTTGAGCAGAGCTATGGTCTGACCTACAACGACCTAAGACGCATCCGCGAGACGATTACATCCGTGGTGGAAGTAACGCCGCTGCGGGAATTCCCGCAAGAAGCGCGCTACGGGGCCCAGTCGCTTACCGGACGGTTGGTGGGAGTCCACCCCAGTTACTTTGCCACCAACCGCATTCCCTTGGCTCGTGGCCGGTTCCTGGAGCCAGCCGACTTGGAACACCGACGCAATGTCTGCGTGATCGGCGAGGAAATTGCGATCAAGATCTTTCGCGGCAAGTCGCCTCTGGGCAAGTCGATTCAAGTCGGCAATCAACACTTCTTCCGCATCGTCGGTGTGCAGGGTTATAAAACCCCCTCGGCGGGCGTCGGCTCCAGTTTGTCCGCGGAAGACCTCAACCGGGACGTGGTGATTCCGCTGACGACCGACCGCAGCCGCATCGGAGATGTGATTGAGCGCCGAGAGCAAGGGAGTTTTTCGCGACAGAGGCTCGAACTGAGCCAGATAACTGTCGAGGTGGTCGACCGATATCAAGTCAGGGCGACCGCGGCAGCACTTGAGGGACTGCTGGCCAAGTTTCACCCGGACGGAGACTACGCCTTGACCGTTCCGCTCGACTTGCTCGAGCAAGCGCAAGCGACCCAGCGCATCTTCAATTTCGTGCTCGGCGCCACCGCAGCCATATCGCTACTCGTCGGCGGGATCGGCATCATGAACATCATGTTAGCGACCGTTAGCGAGCGGACTCGTGAAATTGGCATTCGTAGAGCACTGGGAGCGAAACAATCCGACATCATTCTTCAGTTCTTGATTGAAACGGCTTCGCTATCCTTGTTCGGTACCGGTGTCGGCGTGATCGCGGGCGTCGCGACGCCCAGCTGGGTCGGTTATCTCTCCGGTATGGAAACAGTCATCACGCCCTGGTCGATCATTATCGCCTCAACCGTCTCACTCGCCGTCGGCATCGTATTCGGTATCTACCCGGCTCGCCAAGCCGCTCGGCTCGATCCAATCGAGGCACTCCGCCGCGGATAGCTACCGCCGCCTGCGCTGCTCGCTTGACGTGACAATCCGGTAGCCAGCCTCCTTCCGAATATCGATTGCCATCTACCAGCGGGAAATCAGCCCCGCATCAGGTCATCTTCCAGCCATCGGGCAGGACTCCGTCTTTGACCAAGATAGGAATGCCGTCTCGAATCAGGCATGGATCGAATTCATCACTCGATTCTACGCCGGACGCGTTATGCACCACCACATTCTCGCCAACCTGGCAATTCTTATCGAGAATCGAACCGACGATTTGGGAACCGGAACCGATGCCCACCGGAGGAAGACCTGCAGCCACATGGCCAGCTACCTCGTCGTCGGTGTCAAAGTAGTCCGACCCCATGATAATGCTGTCGCGAATCGTCACATTTTCACCGATCAGGCACCGCAGACCGATCACACTATTCTCAATGGTAGTGCCGCTGCCAATCCGGCAACCATCGGCGATCAAGCTGCCTTCGATCGTAGCGCCTTCCACGATCGCCGGAGGCAAGAAACGCGGACGCGAGTAGACAGGCGCTTGAGGACAAACCAAGTCGAATGGCGGGCTAGGCTGGGCCAGTTGCAAGTTGGCTTCGTAGAACGCACGAATCGTTCCAATATCCTCCCAGTAGTCGTCGAACATATGCACCTGGACTTGGCGACTGCGAATCGCCGCCGGGAAGACCTCCTTGCCGAAATCCTCGTACGCTGTCTTTTCCAGTACTTCCATCAACAGGTCACGATTGAAAACGTACAGTCCCATGCTTGCCAGACAGTCGCGTCCCTTGGACTCAATCCCCTGCGCGTCGATCCAAGCCGGATCCATCTTGACTAGATTGACATCGTCTTCCGTTTGAGGCTTCTCTAGAAAACCGGTAACGCGTCCTGTTTCGTCACAGCGCATTACGCCTAATGCGTGAGCTTCCTTGCGCTCGACAGGGATGGCAGCGATCGTGACATCGGCCTGGCTATCGATATGGGTTCTCAGCATCGCGGCGTAGTCCATGCGGTACAGCTGATCGCCTGATAGGATCAGAACGTACTGCACACCTTTCTGGTCCAGGTGAACCAAGTTTTTTCGGACTGCGTCAGCCGTGCCCTCGTACCAATCGGTGCCGCCTTCCATGGTTTGCTGGGCCGCCAGTATCTCGACAAAACCACCGGAAAAGTGGTCGAATCGATAAGTTTGCCGGATGTGGCGATGGAGCGAGTTGGAGAGAAACTGCGTCAATACAAAAATCTGATTGATGTTGCTATTGATACAGTTCGAGATGGGGATATCGATCAAGCGGTACTTGGCAGCCAGAGGCACCGAAGGCTTGGCACGAATCTTCGTTAGGGGATACAGACGAGTGCCGCGGCCACCACCTAGAATGAGTGCCAATACAGAACGTGGATTCACATCAATCATCGATTCATATCCTCAAGCGGCAGGGAGTCTAGTGTGTTGGGCCCGCACGTCTGGAAAATCCACCAGGGAACTCTTGCTGGCTCGGAAGCTCCAGTGTCTGGATTTCCGTTTCGGCAATGCTCCGCTCGATACGCGCGTTTCGACAATGCAATGCGTGCGACCGCGATAGATAAGTAGTCCTATACTGCTGTCCGTCGGCAGGGCAACTTGCAGCATACCAAGCCACCGTCCGCTTCAACAGCACTGGGTAAACGAATTGCAGCGGGTCGAACCAGTTTTTCCAATCATTAACAGTTCCCCACAGATCAGGTAGGATGGTGAGATTCTGCTCCATGTAGTGGGCAGACAGGTTTTTGTGGGCCGGGCGAATTCTGCCGGCACCGCGCTCTGCCAACATCGCTGATAACTATCCCATGGACTCGATCGAAACAGCCCAAAAACTGATTGCCCTGGAGTCCGTAACGTCAGAGCCCAATCTCAACGTCAGCCAATGGACGCAGTCGCGGTTGGAGGGGCTTGGATTCCAGGTCGAGGCGATGCCTTATCGCGATCTACACGGCGTCGAGAAGGTGGCTCTCGCGGCAAAACGTGCTGCCCACGCCAGAGCTCGTCAGGCGCCCGGTGACCGCGCCGGAGGCATCGGCTACTTCTGCCACAATGATGTCGTATCGGTGGATGGGTGGAATTGCCCGCATGGAGGTCCCTTTGACGGAGCAGTGGCCCAAAACAGACTTTGGGGCCGAGGCGCATGTGATATGAAGGGCTCGGCCGCCGCCGCGCTGACGGCACTGGCCAGTCTCAGCCAGGGAGGCCAGACAGAGCCAATCTACTTCTTTGTCACCGGCGACGAAGAAAGCGGAATGGCAGGTGCCAGGTTGCTTGCCGAGCAGTCTCAGTTCTTCCAGGAAATGGTGGCTCGCCGGGCGGTCGGAATCGTCGGGGAACCGACCGAATTGCAACTGGTCCACTCGACCAAAGGCGTCTGCCATTTTCAGGTCACCAGCGACGGTGTCGCCGCCCACAGCAGCACGCTTGAAGGCCACAACGCAAATTGGCAAATGATTCCCTTTCTCAGTTACTTACAGGACGTAGCCAAACGCTGCGAGACGGATGCCACCTTACAAAACGCGACGTTTTCACCGGCGACGTTGTCGCTGAACGTGGTTATCGAGAACGAACCAGCGTCGGCCAACATTACCGTCGGCAGGGCAACGTGCAAGTTGTTTCTTCGGCTGATGCCCGATACGCGCTGGCCAGAATTGGTCGATGAGATCAGCACCACCGCCCAAGAATTCGGCTTGGAAGTCAGTCCGATCCACGCGCTGCTCCCGCTGCACACGCCCGTCGATCGTCCGCTGGTTCAAGTGGTCCTGAACCAGCTCGGTCAGGTCGAGCCCCAAGCGGTCTGTTACGCAACCGACGGATGTTGCCTCCAGCCCTTGCGCGATCTCATTGTGCTCGGACCGGGGTCGATCGAACAGGCTCACCGCCCCGATGAGTGGATCGCAATCGACCAACTACAAAAAGGCGTCGATGTTTATTCCAAGCTATTCCAGCATTACGCGTATAGTGACTGACGAGGGGAACTACGGAATTGGAAGAGACCAACCCAAACGATGCGCCGCTGCCGCCCGGCTATCGCATCCGGCCGGCAAGCGAATCGGATTTATCGGCGGTCATCGACTTGCTGCAACCGTTTGTCGAACAGCGCAAGGTCATGCGCCGCACGCGTTCCGAGACGCTTGTATTGCTCGCTACGGGGTTCGTGGTTGAATTCCGAGGAGCCGTCGTTGGGTTTTCGTCCATAGAAATCTACTCGAAAAAACTGTCCGAAATCCAGTGCTTGGCCGTCACCGACGCCCATCAGGGCTATGGAATCGGAGGCGTGCTGGTAAGGCACTGCGTCGAACTGGCCAGATCGCGTGGCGTGATGGAAGTCATGGCGATCAGCTCATCTGATCGGTTCCTACAAGAACTCGGCTTCGACTATTCACTGCCCGATCAGAAGCGAGCGCTCTTCTATCAGCTTAGAAGTCGCGAGGAAGTTTATCGCGAAATGGAAGGGCGAGTTGAGTAGCCGATGAGCTTCGAGCCGAGCCTGATGCCCCCCGCTTCAAGACTTCGAGTTGACGACGCGTAGGGCAGCGATGTCATAGCGGCTGGCGAGTTGGCTCCAAAGGAAATCGGAGACCAGATCCGCGTGCCCGCCTCCGCGCCGGCCCGTCGCGATGCGGTGCAGCAACCCGGTTAGCCGGTCGCAAAGATGTTCGACCGATCCGTCGTAGAACAAGTCGCTTCGGTCGGGGCGGCTTTCGAGCTGAAACACCTCGGGATAGGCGAGCCGATTGGGCAGCAGCGGCTGAGCGCCGGCGAATACCGCTTCGACAATCCCAATCCCGAAAAACTCGTGATCGGCGGTCGATACGACGACGTCGATCTGACTTAATAGTCTCCAGTAATCTTCTTGGCTTTCCGCATATCCGCAATGCACCACGCGCGGGCCAGCCAGGCTAAGCAAGCGATCGAGACTTTCGGGGCGACTACGAAATTGTTGCCCCAGCAAAACTAGGTTGAAGGAGAGCCCGCGAGCAATAAGCCGCTTGACGGCCTCCGCAAATCGGTCTGGCCGCTTGTCGTGTTCCCATCTCGCTACCCAGCCAATCGTCGGCACCCGAGCCGCAGCCCTGGTGGTGTGGCGAAAGTCGGCAGGTGGGTTGATTCCAGGAGGACAGACGGTGGAGCTCGCAATCGCTTCGTCCAGTTGATCGATATGGGCGTAGTCGGGCATGCGCCGCAGCCAGCTGCGTGCGGCGGAGGCGAATTGCTCTCGATGGAATGCCGTGTTAAACCAGACTTGCTGTGCGGCAACGGCCGTGAGCACGTTGTTGTACGCGTAGTGGTAGTCGCGCTGCTGTCCACCGGAAAGCGGGTAGGTGAATTGGTTTTCATGGAAATAGGCGATCGTGGCGGTCGAAGACCAAGTCCGATCGGCCAGTCCGCGCCACTCAGGCAAATTGAGCATATCACTACAGAAGACCAGATCGAATTCGGCACCGAGCCGCGCCAACTCGTCCGCCTGCTTGGCCAGCGTCAATGAGCTGTGACGCGTACGCCATTTCCAGTGCGTCGCGGGTAACTCCAGGATCGTCAACTCATGCTGGCTATATTCCTGCCAACCGCGATACAGCGCCGCATGAGAGCCCCCTCCAAAGGGTTCAAGAACGAGAATGCGCTGTGACATTGGGGAGAATGCGGCCTACATAAAAAGGGGGCGAAGCTCGCCAAAACCCGGCCCGTAACGTGTGGGCTATCCAGCCGACTTGCCATACAATAGCGATCTCCAGCGATGGGACGATCGCCCGAGTTCCATACGAAATCCACACCTACCATACATGCTCCACGCCCTCCATAGAACAGAGCCCGACAAGATGACACGGAAATTTGCATTGACGACGTTGACCGCCTGCGTACTTCAGATTGGGTTGCTGCCTGTTGGCGTGGCGCAAGACTGGCCCGCAGACAGTTGGCCCCAGTGGGGCGGCCCCAATCGAAATCATAAGAGCAACGCGAGTGGCTTGCTGAAGCAATGGCCCGAAGGCGGTCCGCCGGTCGCTTGGAAGTTCACCGATGCGGGAATCGGCTATTCCTCCTTCTCCGTGCTTGACGGTAAATTTTACACACTTGGCTTGATCGGTGGTAAAAACTACGCGATCTGTCTGGATGCCGGTAGCGGTGAGCAACTCTGGCGAACGCCAATCTCAGACGAAGTGCCTTCAGAAAGCTACCTGCAAGGATGGGGAGCGGGACCCCGTAGCACGCCTACGATCTCGGGGGACCGGCTGATCGTGCTCGGCGACGGCGGCACGCTCTGCAGCTTGGATCGCATGACTGGCGAGCCGCACTGGAAAGTCAATTTGGTCAGCGACTTCGGCGGGCAGATTCCGAAGTGGGGATACAGCGCATCCCCTCTGATCGACGGCGATCGCGTAGTGGTCTGCCCCGGCAAGGAGCAATTTCTGGTCGCCCTGGATATTGAGACCGGCAAACAAGTGCTTTCGAGCTCCGGTTACAACGAGACGGCTCATTATGTGTCGGTTGTGAAGCATACCGTGGGAGGCATCGACATGTATGTCACTGCCGCCCAATCGGGGCTAGTTGGCTTCTCGGCGGAGACCGGCAGGGCGTTGTGGACCAACGGTTCGAGCGGCAACGCGACAGCCACCATTCCCACCCCCATTCTCAAGGACAACCTCGTTTACCACACTTCCGACTACGGCACCGGTTGTGTTCTCGTTGAGCTGTCGGCGACCGATGGACGCGTCCGAGCGCGAGAAGTCTACCGCAATAAGAACATGCAAAATCATCACGGGGGGGTCATTCTGCTGGGCGACAACCTGTTTGGACTCAAGAAGGGGGGCGGCTGGGTTTGCCAGGATTTGATGACCGGCGAAGTCAACTGGAACAAACGTCTCAGTGGGGATGGTAGCGCGTCGGTCGCGTATGCCGATGGCCGGATTTACGTTTTTGGAGAAAGTACGGGCACTTGCTATCTGGTAGAGCCGTCTGCGGAGAAATGGATCGAACACGGCAAGGTCAGTTTGCCCGAGCAAACCGGTATCGATCGAGGGCGTGGAAAAATTTGGGCTCACCCTGTCATCGCAGAAGGCAAACTCTTTTTGCGTGACATGGATTTAATCTACGCCTTCGATATCCGGGGTTAGGATCCAGGGTCTAGGCTCACCCGAGGTAGCCCAGCTTGGCCAGGCCAGGCAGGCACAGTGACCCCAGTCAAAAAACGCTCTGCCCGGCGGAGAAAGGATTTATCTGCGCAGTCGGCACCGCGCCGAGCCAAGTTTCAAACAGCCTTTTAGCAAAGCTTCCCACCCTGGTTCTTGCGGACTTGCGCGACGCCACGTTGGATGAGCTGCTTGAGGGTGGGTAGATGGATGGACTGGAGATTCTTGACGTACAGACACGATTTGCCCGTTTTGTGGGGGCCAAGCTTTTTCATCAGCGCGCTGTGCTTCTCGAAGCCGGTCATCACGTACAGGGTCAGGTTCTGTTTGCGTGGTGAGAATCCAGTTTCGAACCAATCGCCCTCGCGGCCACTTTCATAACGGTAGTGGTACTCTCCGAATCCGACGATCGTCGTGCCCCACATTTTGGGTGCCTGGCCGGTGATTTCCTGCATGATGGTTACCAGCTGCCGGCAATCGTCCAGGCGGTCCCCGCCAACGGACGCCAGAAACTTCTTTACGCTTAGCTTGCTTTTTCGCGTCTTGTTTTCAGCCATGCTCAATCCGCGGGATAAATCTTCACATTGGTCGAAAAAAACGATGGTACGTCATCGGCGATGCAAACCGCTTCGGCAAAGCAAGCGACAAATCCCGTCCCAGGTTTTGTTACCGACAGTGCCCACTGATCCTCGGCACTGCGTACGCAAGGACGCTCCCGCCACCGAGCATCGCGGAAGTCGCGCGTCGGCGAGTTGGCCACCCAGCCTCGGACGGTGTCAATCTCGCCCGCGGCAACGACATTCAGTTTGACTTGCTTGTCACCGGACATGAAACTCCAGTCGAGCCCAGGCAGTTTGCTACCGCCGTGCAAGCTCCGGTGCAGGGCACTGACACTGCCGATCACGCGGGCGTAGTCATCGATACCATGCCCCTGGTTGGGCACATACAACAAATGCTTCTGACCCGGCAATTGCTCCCAGTAAAGATTGCACGCGTCCAGTGGCCAGTAGCGATCATTGGTGCCAAAGATCAGCAGCTTAGGCTGCGACAGCTCCTCACGATACGAAAACGGATCCACGATACGTCTGAGTTTTTCTCCGCGGGGTGTATTGAGAAACTCAGGAAGCCGCAGGTCGGTATAGTCAGAAATCTGTTCCGAAAAATCGCCCCAGGTGTCGATTTGATGCTTCATCTGCGCGCCCATGTTCAGCATGTCAATCACCATCGGAGCCATGGCGGTGACCCGCCCGTCCACAGCCGCAGTCAGCCACGTCGTCCAGCCTCGTTTGGAGGCTCCCGTTACCGTGAACTGATTGATGTCCGCATTCCAGTGCTCTTTGGTGGCCTCGGTGGTTGCGTCCATCGCACGCACGACCGATTTGACCATCGGCAAGAGCAGCGGCCACGTGGGGTCTTGCGTTTCGATGTACTTGGCGAAGGTCGCGGCAATGATCTCATCTTCGTATTTGCCGTCCAGGATCGGTTGAAAAGGTACTTGGGTTACCACGGCAATGATGCAGCCGAATTGCGTGGCCACGTTGGCCATCAACTGAGCTTCGCCGCGCAGGGAGATTTGCTCCGGTCCGTTCTCCGGCCACGATTCGCGCCAGCTTCCACCGCCGACTACCATCACGGCATCTTGGCGGTCCGCCGCCAATGAGGGAGGCTTGATTAGATAGAGAACGTGTTTCCATGGAACGTTGTGCCAGCTCTGCGAGGTGAGGTGCAAACGCAGGACGTCGCAATTGAGAACGGTGAGCGTTTCTCGAAGCTCCCACCGGAAGTTGTCATCCGGAGCTGCTACGTAGTCCAGCAGTGGGCTGTCGGAAGTAGCCGCTGCCGGCGCGTCTTTTGGTGTTTGCCGAGGAGTTTGCTGACCGCAGGCGATTGCCGGCACCAGCACGGCGAGGTGGAATAGGACTTGGGCGCAACGCATGATCATAGTGGAACGTCCCTTTTGACGAGCAAGGCAGTTCCCCGATGGAAACTGCCTTGTGCAGAGTGAGTGAGACTCTTGGTGGACTAAGCACGGCGTAGAAACTAATGCGCGGCTTGTCGCCCAAAAGATCTTTTAGAGATTGGCTCGGCGCGTTGCCGAGAGTGCCAACCAATTCCATCTTCGTTTAGCGATCGAAAACGAATTCGGCAACCACTTTCACATCATCGTGAATCTTGCCTTTGCCGTAGGTCATCCCCCACTTCGTCCGATCCAGCTTGAACTCGGCAACGAGCTTGACCGTCGACTCGTCGACTTCCACTACGACCGGGACCTCCAGTTCTTCGGTCTTGTCAAGCATCTTCAACTCGCCGGTGATGGTTGCAGCCTCTTCATCTTCGGGCTCGATCTCAGTCGCCTCAAAAACGATCTTGGGGTACTTGCGAACGTTGAAGAAATCTGGCGCCTTCAGGTGCGCGGTGAGCTTCTTGTCGTCAGACCAGACACTTTCGGTTGCGATCTCAATGCGCAACGAACTCTGGGATGGATCTTCAAAGTCGGCTTCTGCATCGACCTTGAACTTCTTGAACCCCCCCTCGTGCTTGCCATCAGGCTTGCTACCGACAAAGGTGATTTTGCACTTCTCCATATTAGGCTCCAGCGTTTCTGTACCACTGGAGTAACTTGGCGTCACGACCGTTGTCAGCAACAATGCGGAAGCAAAAGCGATTAGAGTACGCATGACGGATCCTCGTTTACTTGTAAGTTAGAAAATGGGCCAACCCGAACGGCCTCATTGTACTTGGCTCGACAGCTCCGTGGCCAGCGGCTGGAATCGAAATTGCGTTTCGTGGAATACCCTACACTGCAGGAGATCATTGGTGAGTACAAGCCGTCCGCAGATCAGCGCTTTTCCCAAATGCTATCTAGACGCCATTTCGCATCAAAAAACGATGACCGTGTTTGACTGGATCGAACAAGCACGCGAGCTCGATGCCGATGGACTGGAGATGTATGAAGGTTTCTTAACAAGCCTCGAACGGGGCTATCTGGACGAGGTGGCGGCTGCCATCCGCGATGCGGGGTTCAAAATGCCCATGCTCTGCTGCTCGCCCGATTTTACGCATCCGGACGCCGCTCACCGAGCGCAGGCAATCGACTACCAGCAAGGAATGATTCGAGCCGCGCATCAATTGGGGGGCGATGGCGTGGTTTGCCGCGTGCTCAGTGGCCAGCGTTGGCCGGAAGTGTCGCGCGATCAAGGGCTGCGGTGGGCCAGTGACGCGATCCAAGCTTGCCTACCGCTGGCAGAAGAACTGGGAGTCATCCTTGGCATCGAGAATCACTACAAAGATGGACACTGGCAGTACGCAGAGTTCGCTCAAAAAATGGACGTATTCCTGGACCTGCTCCAGTTGATCCCGGAGTCGGAATACTTCGGCGTGCAATACGATCCCAGCAATGCCGTCGTGGCCGGTGATGACGCAATCGAACTGTTGGAAGCGGTTGCAAGTCGCGTGGTCAGTATGCACGCCAGTGATCGCTACCTGACCGGCGGAGCCCGCCTGGAGGACTTGCAGCAGGCCGAGGGGTCCGTCGGCTACGCGTCGATCCTACAACATGGCGTCACCGGACGCGGCATCAACGACTATGATGCGATCTTTACGATACTCAGCGGAGTCCAGTATTCCGGATGGATCAGTATCGAGGATGGCATGAACGGTATGGAGGAGATGGCCGAGTCGCTTGCGTTTTTGAGGCGGTCGGTTGACAAGTATTGGCCCTCCAACCACCCGGCGGACGAATAGCTTGGTCGATTCCCGAGCGTCGCCGAACTCGAATGCGAAATTGGCCTTGCGGAAGCTGCCTTCGACCAGAGGTTCGCCAACCTCAGATTCGCCTTTGGCGTCAAATATAGATCTTGCCGATTGTGCCACCACAGGAGTAGCTTAGCACCTTTTAGGGCAGGTTGACCCCACGCCGCCGAGCCAGGGCACGCATCGCAAACTGAAAGTAAGGAAATGGCACTTTAGGATTGCGTTCCAAAGCCCATTTGTAGAGGAAATTGACCATGGCCCGCGGAAGTCGCCCCTGGTTGACCGAGAGCACGACTAGCCGAACAAACTGCAGTTGCCCAGGCGTAACCACTCGCAGGCCATTTCTCAGTTGATCCTCCAGATCGACGGTGTTCCGCTGCGGCAGCCGCTCGGCGGAATTGAAGCTATTGCCTTCCTGGGCCTTGGCGCGCCTCATCGGCAGCCAAGAGGCAACCGCTACCAAAGCGGATTTCAACCACACTCTCCGACCAAGCATCAGACAATTCTCCAATTGTAGGCGCGCGTTTCCACTGAAGTCCTCCTTTCGGTTACACAACTCGGGACCTGCGTGTCAAGATCCGTTTCTGTCTGAGAAAGTGTTAGAGTGTTTTAAAACTGCTCCCCCCCCACCGGCTCGCTCCGCTAACGGTCGCGCTGTCGCTTGGCAGGAACATGGCGAATGCTCTAGCGACTCGCAACCAGACCGTTAGAATCCGTGGCGGAACGCAACATCTCAGCGGAAGGCTCACTATGTCGGATTTTGAAAAGCGGCGAGGTCGGTTGCGAAGGCTGGTTCGCCAGGCCGGTGCCGATGCGCTCCTGGTTACCAATTTTACGAACGTCACCTATCTGACCGGTTTCACGGGTGATGACAGCTATCTGCTCGTCGCCCAAGAGGGGGACCTGCTGCTGAGCGATCCTCGCTACGAGGAACAAATTGGCGAAGAATGTCCGGGGCTGCCCACGTTCATCCGTAAGCCGGGCGATGTGCTGCTAGACGTTGCCTGCCAGGAGTTGAACAAGGCTCAGCTTGCATCGCTACTGATTGAAGGCGATTCCATGACGGTAGCGGCCTACGAAAAACTGCGATCCGAACTCACCGCCACCCAGTTGGGCACCAGTCGCGGACAGGTCGAATTGCTGCGGACGATCAAAGACAAGGACGAGATCGCCTTGTTGCGCAGGGCCGTTGAGATAGCCCAGCGCGTGTTTATTAGCATTCGCGCCCAATTGAGTGCCCACCAGACGGAGCGTGAGATCGCCAACGAGCTCGAGAGGCAGATCCGATCGCTGGGCGGAGCCGGATGTAGCTTCAATCCGATTGTGGCTGTTGGGCCTCGCGCCGCGCTTCCCCACGCGACACCGGGCGCAAGTGAAGTGGGCCAGAGCCCCTTTGTGCTTATCGACTGGGGAGCCCTGGCCGGAGGGTATCGCAGCGACTTGACGCGTGTACTTTTGACTAGTAAAATCCCGGCCAAATTTGCCAAGGTTTACAGAACTGTTTTAGCAGCCCAAACTGCGGCAATTCATGCCATGAAGCCTGGTGTGATGGTCAGTGAGATTGACCGAATCGCGCGGGCCGTTGTCGCGGACGCAGGTATGGGCAAACGCTTTAATCACGGCTTGGGACATGGTATCGGTTTAGATATTCATGAGGCTCCACGACTTGGTAAGAACCAGGACAGGCCGCTCGAAGCCGGAATGGTCGTCACCGTTGAGCCGGGCGTGTACTTCCCCGGTTGGGGTGGAGTACGTATCGAAGATGACATTTTGATTACTCGCGATGGATGCGAGCTGCTCAGTAGTCTTCCACGGACGATGGACGAAAACTGCGTTGAACTCCTTCGGCACTGAGACGCCCCCAACAGCAAATCCGTAGGGCTTAGGAATACAAATGGCTAAAGCTGCAAGTGGTTCTTCAGGCAAAGGTGACGTCTTCAGCGTCGAGCGCATTCGCGACTTGATCGACCTGATGAAGGAGCACGACCTGAGCGAAGTCGACTTGAAGCAAAGTGACCAGCAGATTCGGCTGGTTCGGGGGGGGGAGACGGTTGGCATACCCGCTCCGGCGGCTAGTCCGGCTGTCAGTCAGCCGCCGGCAAGTACACCGCCGGCAAGTGCCCCTGCTGAGGATGGGCCTCATATCAAGGTGATTCGCTCCCCGATGGTAGGGAGCTTCTACAGCAAGGCCAATCCAAAGGCGGCTGATTTCGTCAAAATCGGCTCAAAGGTGTCTCCAGACACCGTAGTCTGCATTGTTGAGGCAATGAAAGTCTTTAACGAAATCCCAGCTGAGGTCAGTGGC
>JANQJJ010000142.1 GCA_028281725.1 Pirellulaceae bacterium
AGTTGCCGCGGATTTCGAGTTGGGTAGGTACGCTGCTGGGGGATGCGTCGATTTCGCCTTCTACCTCGATCGTGGCAGTTCCCTTGACGACTTTGGCGACTTTGGCGCGCAGAGTCGACTGATGGACGGCATCCAAGTTGAGTAGCGTTTTGGCCGATTCGGGGTCGATGGTCCAGTGGTCATTCGGTTTGGCAGGTTCAGCCGGGAGCAATAGCTCCAGCGCGGCCGAATTGATCGGAGAATGCAGCAGCTCAATCTCCCGGGCGTCGAGCGGTTGATCCGGACAGTACTGCTGCCACCGGTTGTCATGCAGTGTCAGATAGGTTTCCTGGCATTCGTTTCGCAACTGGTTGCTCGAAGCACTACCGGAAATCCAGTTTTCCCCCTTGGCCTCCACATATCGACGCGCCGCGGCGGCGAGGTGGTCCGCATCATCGAAGGCAATCTTTTCGAAGTAGTCCAGCGTCGATTTACCTCGGACCTCGGCTGTACGAACTTTGCCCGCCTCTTTGGGATCGGGCTCCTCAATCTTCAATTCGCCTTCGACTTCGAGCACGATTTTGCAACGCGTGTTGAGCACATCGATTGACTTGGGCTGGACCAACAGGCCAGTTCGCCTGCGCCCGGCGGGCTTTGGCGTCTGGGCATGGATCGCCGGCAGGCCCCGGGCAGTGGCTGCGGCCACGGTAAGCGCCATGCCGGTTATGGCCTGTCTGCGGCTTGGCGCTTGCGGACGGTTCGAAAATCTAGAATCTGACGAGGATGCAGCATTCGCCATCGGGCACTCCACTGGTTCTTTTCTTCGCGACGTCATTGCCAGGCTAGCATTGGCGGGCTTGTCAGCAGGGAAAACTACAAGGGTATGCGCCAGTTGCTCTGTGGTGGGTCTTCGGCAAAGCTCGATCGCTGCAACCACATCGCATCGCTTAGGCCGCAGACTTTACCATTTGTCCGCAGTCGCATTTTGAGACGTCACATGTCACTTTTGCAATCGATAACCTGAATTACAAAACACACCACTCAACATGGCATCCGTTGTAGACGGACTGCAGAAGCCACAAGTCCTTGATATGCAACGTTTTACAGACAAAAGGTGCTTTGGGTCGATTGTTGGTCGAACAAATGGTCCCCATTTTGCATCTTATTAGTGAAAGCCAACGGGCTATTGCGACGTCTAAGGAATTGACGGCCAACAACACTGCTTAGGAAGCGAACTACGACGGGGCTTGTTAGCGTAATAACGCTAGAGAGTGGAACGTGGTAAGCTGAGAGCTTCGCGGTTTTGGATGGCAACTGTCGCTTAGTGATTTGGCATCAGTTTTTGTAGAATCCCAGGAAGGGGTTCGAGCCCAGCCGCGTGCGGGTGTCGGCGGTCGGAAACCGCAAGGATGGATGACACTCTCTCGCAAGCAGGGAAAGGTGAGTTCGATGCATCAAGATTACCGCATCGCATTAATTCGAGAACTACGCGACCAACAAGTACGCTTTGCGCCACGCGGCAAACGCCTTGAGCAGGCCGAGCGCGCCGAGCGTCTATTAAGCGAACTCGACTTGGCACGGGAGTACCCGTACGAATTTATATACTTTCGGGTAACCGATTTTCGACCTGAAGAGAATTCCAGGAAGATCGTCCGAGGTGACGATGCGGCCCATGATCTTCGGCTGTTTGTCGAGGACGTGACCGATTCGCTGAACCTGAGGGTAGAAGAGGCTGCGGAGCCAGTTCATACGGTGGAAGACTTGAGCCGCATGTTCAACGTTTCGACCAAGACGATTTCTCGCTGGAGAGACCAGGGGCTGGTGAGCCGACGGTTTCTCTGCGAAGGTCGCAAGCGAGTCGGATTCCTGCATAGCAGCGTGGAGCGCTTTGTCGCCCGCAACCGGGAACGGGTCCGTCGCGGTGAGCGATTTAGCCAGTTGTCCAACGATGAGCGGGCTGAGATTATCGAACGCGCACGGAGTATCGCGGCCGGTGGTGCCAATCTCTCGGAGGTTTCTCGGCAGGTTGCCGAAGCTCTGGGGCGAAGCGTGGAGACGATTCGGTATACGCTCAAGAACCATGACCGACGAAATCCTCAGCAAGCGGTATTTCCGGACTCGCGGCCGGTTCTCACCGACAAGGACAAGGTGGCCATTTACCAGCAGTACTTGCGAGGCGTCGGGATCAACCATCTGACTCGCCAGTATTCGCGAGCACGCAGTTCGATTGTTCGCATTCTGAACGAACAGCGAGCGCTGGCTATCATGGAACTGCCCCTGGACTATATTGACAACGAGTCGTTCGAAAAGCCTTCGAAGAAGTTGGAAGAAGAGATCCTGGGCGAGTTGCCTGAGGCAATCATTCAGCCTCGAAAGGTGAAGGCTCCCGGCGGGTTGCCGACTTACTTGGCTTCGCTCTACGACGTGCAACTACTGACGCGCGAGCAAGAGTATCATCTGTTCCGAAAGATGAACTATCTCAAGTGCCGTGCTCGTAAGCTGCGGGAGAAGCTTAGTCCCTCCGAGCCCTCCGCGGCGATCATGGACGAGATCGAAAGGACGTACCAAACGTCGGTCGATGTCAAGAACCAGATCGTTCAGGCCAATTTGCGTCTGGTGGTGTCTATCGCCAAGCGGCACATGAAGAATTCAGACGACTTTTTCGGGTTGGTCAGCGATGGAAACATGTCGCTGTTTCGGGCCGTGGAAAAATTTGATTACGCTCGTGGCAACAAGTTCAGTACGTACGCGAGCTGGGCCATTATGAAGAACTTTGCCCGGTCCATTCCGGATGAGTTTCGGCATAAAGACCGATTTCGTACTACTGGCGAAGAGGTCTTCATGGCCCGCGAGGATACTCGTGGTGATCATTTTGCGGAGGAGATCGCTCAGCGGCAGCGAGAGAATCAGATCAATCGCATCTTGAATCGGCTGGACCATCGCGAACAGCAGATCATTATTCGCCGGTTTGGGCTCGATCACAGCCATGAGCCCCTAACGCTGAAGGAGGTCGGTGCCGAGCTGGGAGTTACCAAAGAGCGCATTCGGCAGTTGGAGGCGCGGGCACTGAGCAAGTTGCGCGAAGCGGTGAATGTGGAGCGAATCGATGCCCCCGAGTAATCGGGTTCGTCGCCCGGGTGCTATGACCAGTGCCCCCGGCTCCGGGTTTTGAAGCTCTCTCTGTACGACGCAACCGCGTAAAAAGCAGGAGATGTGCACGATGGGACTAACCCGATGCGTCGGGTTAGTTCGGGCGTATTCGTGCAACTTCAAAGCCCCGGGTGGGGGTGTTCTCGCGGGCCCATCTGAAGTCTACGTTACGGTTCGCCTGCCGGCCAACGAAAGTTGTCAAATGCCGGATATCGCTGTCCAGTCGGTGGCGCTACTACTGACCTGAGATGGAGGAGGGAACCGGGGCGATAGACAACCCGCCTGAGGCGCGAAGGGAGACGTGGTAAGCCTTACCCTCGCGCACTTTGATGGAGACGGCTTCGCCATTGGCAGCGCGGATTCCCAACTTGGCCGCCTTGGCGGGATTGTTCGCGAATTCCCAGAATTCACTCCAAAGTCTCTCCTCAAAGTCGGAAAGGTTCCCGCCACGCGCATAGGCCTGTGGCCGCATACCGACTTGATCCAGGGATACTCCTTCCGTAGGAGTCTGCTGTTCGCTAAATATGCGGCGGAATAGGCACAGAGACGTGCCGCGTTCGATGTCTCCCTTCTCGATATAGCTGTCGTCGAACTTGACCACCCAGTTATCAATATAGATCACGTCGCCGGGCAGTTCGAAGACCTTCGGTTCTGATAGGGAATCGCCTTGCGGTGTGAGCTCCACAAAGGCAAGTTTGCTTTTGACCGCGTTTCCCGCTTCGTCGCGCTCGATCGAAATCACGTTCAAGCGAGCCAGACGCTGATCCGTCTTGAGTAGGTGTAGGGCGGTTTGGAGCTTCTCGATCTGAGCGCCTTTTGCCTTGAGATCGACGTTCAGCAGGTCGATGGTTGCTTCCTTCGATTCGAGTTCGCCCTGAAGGGATACCAACTGCTGCTGGGCGGCTTCGATCTGTTGCTCCTGATCACGGAACAGACGTTCGCGTTGAGTATACTCGCGGTAAACGAAGTAGCTGCCCAGGGCAATTACTCCCACCAATGCGGTCAGCAGGATGGTGCGGAAGGCCGAATTGACGGTCTTAATACTGTCCATTAACGAGCCCACTACTTTTCCTCCGGGAAAGTGCTACTTGGTCATGCTAGTGCCGCCAGCCACCGATCGAATGCCGCCCACCGTACAGGCTAGCGAAAGTCGTTTTTAAGCATAATCCCGCGTGGCCGATCAATGCGGGATTTTCTTGAGGTCGCGGGAACTCGGTCCAAATGGTACCTTACAGGTATGGCGAGGGCGTGCTGCCAGAACGTGTTGGGATGTTGCAGAGCGTGCGGCGTTGTTTGCGATGGAGTGCTGCTGATGACATCCAATTCAGAGGACCGTCCCACTGCGGTTTCTGGTGCTAGGGTTTCTGATGATGCGGGCCATCTCCACCCCCGAGCCGGTCGGCAGGCACGCTGCCAGATACTACTTTTTGGGGGCGCGCTTGCTAGCTTGCTAGCTTGTGTTGGCATTTTTTCCGTCGATCAGAACCTGTCGACCATGCTACGCAATCTGGAAATGCCTGGAGACTTGCGGAAGGCAATCGACCTGAGCGAGGCGTTTGCCCATGGATTCGGCGCCTCGGTCATTCTCGGATCGATCCTTTTGGTGGCGGCCAGGCGAAGAAAAGCGATTTGGGTCGCGATTGGGATCACCCTTGTCAGCGGTCTGGTCGGGAATGGTCTGAAGTGCTGTTTTGTCCGGATTCGTCCTCACGCTCAACATGCGATCCGAGTCAGCGAGCATGGTAGCGCCGCAACCGGTAGCGTGGACCAGCAGGCTTCCGCGGTGGGTGCCGGGGCAGATTCCGGTTCGCCAGTTGAAGTCGTGGAGAAAAATTTCTGGGACGCCCGGCAGCGAAGCTTTCCGTCCGGACACGCGGCCACCGCCTGGGGACTGGCGATTGGGCTAAGTCTCGTTTTTCCTCGTGGAACGTGGTTATTTGGTATCCTGGCTATCGTAGCGTGCGTGCAACGGGTCACCAGTGGGGCTCATTATCCCAGTGACGTGATAGCCGGCGCGGGAGTCGCATTCCTTTGTGGAGCCGGAGCACTTTTTGTGCCTGGCATTCGTGACACATTAACTGAAACTGAAGGCAACATCGAGCCATGACATCGTCCATCGGGTTAGCCTATCAAGCGGCGCTGAGCCGACACGTTCGGTGCTTGCTCTTGATCGTTCTAGTAATGGGGCTTGGGTCGAGCGTGCGCGGGCAGGATGACGGTACTCGGCCGGTGCGAGCGCTGGCAGAGATTCATACTGAGCTCAGACAGCTCGAGCGTGGTATGGCCCAGGCGAAAACTGACCAGGAGAAGTCGCGGAATACGACGGCCCTGTGTCGTCTGTTCATCGAGATCGGCGAACATCCTTCACTCCCCAAAAGCGCGACGCTCCAGCGCTTAAGTGTTCGGTTACGAGCCAGGTTGGCAAACCTGGAACAGAGAATTGCCGATCAGATGCGGCGCAGAAAGATCGCTCAGCCACAAGCTATGGTGGATGAAGAGGTGGCTCTTCGGCAGGCGCGAGCACGTCGAGCCGATTTGGGGTCTGCCAGAGTTGCGGCTCACAACTCGGTGGTTCAGAATAATTTAGCAACCCACAGTTCAGCGGCTACTCCCCGTGGTAGCGGTTTTGGCCATAGCGGCGATAATGGAGGGGTTCAGGATCGAGTCGCTGATGGGGATGCTCGCTTCGGACCTGGTGGGCTACCAGATTATGGCTGGGCACTGATCGGTCTCATTCGCAAGACGATACGTCCGGACTACTGGGATACGGCTGGTGGCGTAGGCAAAGCCATTTATTTTGGGCAAGCGCGTGCTTTGGTGATTCATGGAAGCTGGCGGATCCAGGAGGATGTGGCCGAGTTGCTAGAAGCTTTGAGAGGTGGCTGATGAGTTCCGACGGC
>JANQJJ010000167.1 GCA_028281725.1 Pirellulaceae bacterium
CGCTCCACCGCGTTGAACTAACGTTCGCGGCCAGTTACGCTAGCAAAGTTTTCTTCAAGCCAGCAGACGCGTTACGGCGATGCCGCGATCTAATCCACCGACCTTGCGAGATCTAGTTATATGAACTCATCTGACCCAAACTCTCCTAATTACGCCGCTGCGCCCAATGCACAGCGACTATTGTGGGCCGGTTTTATGGCAATTCTAGCTGCCGGTGTCGGCTTCTCCGTCAGGGGAGCCAGCGTCCTGGAGGAATGGTCCAAGGCATTTGGTTTTACCCAGACCGAACTCGGTGGCATCACAGGCGGAGGTCTTTTCGGCTTCGGCGTGATCATCATCCTCTCGAGTTTGATCGCGGAGAAGGTCGGTTACGGCAAATTGATGGGATTTGCCTTCCTGACACACTTTCTCTCCGCGGTGATCACGCTGGCTGCCCCAGCCGTGTTTGCTGCTGCGGGAAAGGACGCAACCTTCTGGTGCCTTTATATTGGCATGTTTATGTTCGCGATCGGCAATGGCGTCTGCGAGGCGGTCGTCAATCCGCTGGTGGCAACCTTGTTTCCGAACAACAAAACGCACTACCTCAATATCCTTCACGCGGGTTGGCCAGCGGGATTGATTTTGGGTGGTGTCGCGGCGATCTTCATGGCCGGAAATTTTTCTTGGCAGGTTCAGATCAGTATCTTTCTCATTCCGGTGGTTTTATATGGCTTGATGATCTTGGGGCAAAAAATGCCTGAAACCGAAGCGAATGCCAGTGGCGTATCCTTCGGAGAGATCCTGCTCCAGTTCGCTTCCCCGATCTTGCTATTCCTGCTGATAATCCATGCTATGGTCGGGTACGTCGAACTGGGTACCGATTCCTGGATTCCGCGGATCACCGGCTCCATCCTAGACGAGACCACCGGACGCTGGTTGTTCGTCTATACGTCGGCCCTGATGTTCGCGCTGCGATTCATGGCGGGTCCTATTGTTCACAGGATTTCTCCTTTGGGTCTGCTATTGGCCAGTGCTATCTTGGCCACGATCGGTCTATTCACGCTCGGTGGAGTGGGAACCACTTTCGCAGCTCTACTAGCGCTGACCGTTTATGGTCTTGGAAAAACGTTCTTCTGGCCAACGATGTTGGCGGTTGTTTCAGAACGCTTCCCCAAGGGCGGAGCCGTGACACTCGGTGTGGTCGGGGGCGTTGGTATGCTTTCGGCGGGACTGCTAGGTGGTCCTGGTATCGGATTCAAGCAAGACAAATATGCCTCGGAGAAACTCCAGGAGCTCTCTCCGGAAGCCTATGATCGGTACAAGGCCGACAACGAAAACCGGTTCCTGACTTTCAAAACCAATGGACTCGACGGAACAAAGGTATCGACGTTGGGCGACGAAGGTGAAAAGCTCAGTGGCGAGATGGCAATCCTGAGCGAGACCGGTAGAAGCGACGCCAACCTGGAAGGTCTGAACACCTGGTGGAGTGATGCCAAGACTCACGCCGCCGAGGACGCAGATCCCGTGGACCAGGCAACGCTTCACGGCAGCCGCATGGCTCTCAAACTGACCGCGATTGTTCCGGCCATCATGGCGGTTTGCTATCTCATTCTGATTGTCTACTTCAAGTCGATCGGTGGTTACAAACCGCTGACGATTGAATCGGAGGGCAAAGAGGCGTAGCTCCGTCCCCTTATCTTTCCAGTTCAATCCAACATCCTTATCTTTCCAGCCCGATCTGGCGCCTGGGCCCTGCCCGGGCGTTTATCCTGATTTGGGAGACTGCCAGCAAAAGCGAACTGGACGCGGCTAATCTTGGGCTGGATTACTCAGTTACCGGTTGCCTTCGGGCTCGGCCATCGCAACGCCTGAGGAACCATGGGCGACTTTCCGCCGTTCAAAACGCGACAAAGTGACCCACGACTTTCGGCTCGGGCGACACTGCGGCTGCGAGTATAATGGGGCTCGTTTAGGGGATACACGACCGAACCCAAACGGGTCGGCGTCTGTCCCACCAATCGAGCCGCGTTTCTCGCGGCGCCGGCGTACCGCACTTCTGGAATTGTGGGCATATGAAAAGTAGATTGGCCGTCTGGCTAGGTTCTCTAGCTTTGGTCGCCGTCACGCTGGCTGTGGCGACCGGCTTGGGGCTCTATAAATATGGTCAAGTTCGGGCAGCCATGCAGGCGCCGCCTCCACCGGAGATGCCCATCGCAGTGGTCGTCGCGGAAGTAACCGAAGTGAGCTATCGGCAGCGGGCGACGATGATCGGCACCGTACTTGCGCCGCAATCGATCATGCTCAGCAATGAGATTGCCGGAACGGTGAAGACGATGCAATTCGAACCTGGGCAGGCTGTCGAAGAGGGACAGATTCTGGTCGAGCTGGATACCAGCGTCGAGCAGGCGC
This sequence comes from Pirellulaceae bacterium, assembly GCA_028281725.1. Taxonomy (GTDB): domain Bacteria; phylum Planctomycetota; class Planctomycetia; order Pirellulales; family Pirellulaceae; genus Aureliella. Next base: position 2,389 of record JANQJJ010000167.1, read on the forward strand.
GTCTGGAGTCCGCACAGGCTCGGCGGCAGATTGCCCAATCGATATTCCAACGCACTAGCGAGGCGGCCGCTGCCAAGGCCATGACGCCCGCGGAGCTGGATGAGGCCGAAGCTCAACTGACTCAGGCCACGGCGGAGGTGAGCGAGCTGCAGGCGATCATCGAAAGAAAAACGCTACGGGCTCCGTTTCGCGGAAAAATCGGCTTGTCCGACACGCATGTCGGACAATTTCTGCCGAGCGGTTTCGAGATTGCCTCGCTGCAGAGCCTGGATGATTTTGTCTACGTCGATTTCATGATTCCGCAAACGGCTGCTGACTCGGTCCGCGTCGGGCAGTCGGTGACCTTCTTGATTCGAGGCTTGCGGGTTGAAGGCGACATCATCGCGCTCGATTCGCAGGCGGATCGTCAGTCGCGGAACCTGATGGCCCGAGCCAAACTGACGCGGATGCCTGAGATAGACAACTTGGTACCCGGAGATTCGGTCAAGGTCCTAATCGAATATGGCCCCCTCCAGACAACAACGGCTGTTCCAGTCGAGGCCCTGCGCCAGGCCCCCATGAATTCGTATGTCTTCGTGGCTGAGGAGGACAACGCCGGTGCTTTGCGAGCAAACGAAAGGACCGTCAACGTCGGTCCGACGATTGGCGGTAAGCTAAGCATCCTGTCAGGGCTCAGTCCCGGTGAGAGCGTCGTCGCCGACGGATCATTCAAACTGCGCAACGGCGCGCTGATCGCCCCGGCGCTTGCAACCGATGAAAACCAGCAGCAGCCCTGAGACCACTTGCGGAAAGCCCAAGCGTGCGATCGATCACTGACATTTTCATTCGCCACCCGGTACTCGCCGCAGTCGTCAATATCGCGATTGTGCTGATCGGGGTGCGGTCGATGTTCCAGCTGCCTATTCAGCAGTATCCGACGATTGAAAGCACCTCCGTTGTCATCACCACGTACTACATTGGTGCCAGCGCGGAAGCCGTTCGAGGCTTCCTGACAACGCCCATCGAACAGGCTGTCTCGTCCATCGCGGGAGTCGACTACGTCGAATCGTCTTCTATAGCCGGAGTCAGCACGATCACGGTGCGGCTCAAGTTAAACCACGATAGCACTCAGGCACTGGCAGAGGTCAATGCCCGAATGCAACAAGTTCGGCGGACATTGCCGGCTGAAGCCGAGCCGCCGGTGATTGAACTCCAACGGGCAGATCGTCCTTACGCTTCGTTCTACATCAGCTTCACCTCAGACCAAATCGATATTCCTGCGCTCACGGACTGGCTCAACCGCAACATTCAACCCCAGCTGTCGACGCTCAACGGCGTTCAGCGCGTCGGTGTCGAAGCGGGCCAGATGCCGGCCATGCGGATTTGGATTTCGCCAAACCGTCTGAGCGAATTGAATCTCACGCCCGGTGATGTTTACGAAGCTCTTAGACGTAATAATTATCTGGCAGCCATCGGTCGCGTGCGTAGCGACGCAGTGCAAATCGACCTGCTAACCAATACCGATTTGCGAACGGTGCAAGAGTTCCAAGACCTGATCGTATCTCAACAGGATGGTGCGATTACGCGACTGAGCGATGTCGCCAAGGTGGAACTGGGAGCCGAGGAACCTTTGGCCACGGCCATGTACGAAGGCCAGGAGGCGGT
>JANQJJ010000187.1 GCA_028281725.1 Pirellulaceae bacterium
TAGGCAAACCTTCCGGAGATTTGGGTAAAGGGGTCAGCGACTAGGAGTCAATTGCCGCCAGCGGCCCTTCGGGTGCTGTGCACAATTGACTCCTGCCCCCTTTACCCGACCCAAAGATTAAGCTTTGACAGACCACTAGGAGATTGAATCCCACGTGGCTTTCGCCTGTTGCGGCGACAACGATTTGTCGGCGTCACACTTGTAGCCCAAGCAGGAAAACACCTCTTCTTGGGCAGCATAAATTTTCGATGCAAACTCGTGCGTGATCACTTTCCGCCAAGATCCGGGTCTGCCTCTCCAAAAATGTTGATTGCTCGACGTTTTCCTACTCTCCTCCAACGAGCGCGCCGCAACGACATCCTTTATCGGTGTTTTAGGATTGCCGAAGTGGGCGACGAGTTCTTCAAGAATCTTCGCGGTATCTTCGACAAGCTCCTCATACCGAACTGCGATCACGTCACGCACCCTAAGCCACTCCGCGGATACGGAAAGCAACGCGTTGGCCCTGGTACCGCAGCCATACTCGAGGAAATGGATGCTGGTTGGGTCCTGATCTATTATTTTTTCTTCGGTACCACCTTCGCCCATCAACCAAAACCGCGTCTGAGATTCATAGGGTGCAAAGTGAAGAATAGAGATCAGGATATCCAGCGGGTGTCGGCAGATGCTCAGAGCTTGAATGCTTTGTTCTTCGAGCAGATTCAGCAGCTCGGTAGTGGCGTGCCAGTGTATTTGGATAATGGAGCGTTCTGGTAGGTTTCCCCAGTCGATATCGCCCGGAGAGTGCGCGGCGATTGGGTCCAACGAATAAAGGTCGGCAATCAGGGATCGGAGCCAAGTGTTGCCTGCTCGCGGACTACTCAGTAATGCTATTCTCACGAAGTGTTCCAATTTCAGTAGCAAAACGAACAGGGTCTATCCGGTTTGGTTTAGAACTGGAGTTAGTTTTACCGGGTGGTTAGGTTACGGAAGAGTTCTCGGATTGGCAATTGGTCTCGGGGCTAGAAACTCGGGCCTTTGCCAAACGCCTGGACCATCCAGGCGATAGACTAGTGGTCTGCCAAAGCTTAATCTTTGGGTCGGGTAAAGGGGTCAGGAGTCAATTGTGCACAGCACCCGAAAGGCCGTTCCGGCAATTGACTCCTGACCCCTTTACCCAAATCTTTAGTGTTGACAAAGCACTAGCAGGTGTGCGCCCTGACCCGTGGTGGGAGAGGGAGGGGCGAGCTCGCGATAGGGGCCACGCAGAGCCTGTTCAGAAGTGCCGTAGCGCCCGCAACCCAAAACGGCCAGCTTGTTTGCTGGCCGTTGGATGGAATGGACCTGTCTAAAACAACATGATCGAGGCGAACAGGCAGTTAATCCCACCACCAGGCGCCATGGGCTGAACTCGGTACGGCTGCCTGCTCGGGTACTACCGACGCCGCCAGGAACTTCGACTCGTTCCACCGCTCCCGGGCTGCAATCGAGCGGGCATCAATCTTCACGCCCCCACTGACGACAGCCACAACGGTGCCGTTTTTCAGCCGATGCGACGTTGTCAAGCCTTCCACCGTCTTCGGCTCACGCACCTCCGAGGGAGGCGTCCTTCCAAGTTCGCACAGATTTGGGAACCAGGCCCGAAGACTGGGCTGCCCCGTCGCTTCAATTGCCAATTGCAGAGCCAGACTCGTTTCGAATACCGAACAAAGCCGCGAGTAGGAAGGATGGGTTTTTCGCAGCGAATCCAGGTGCTCTGTCATCCCGGCGGCAAAGGCGTCTGCGGCAGGATCCTGGCCGCCGGTCGGTGCGCGCCCTTGTTGGCTCACCCATTGCTGCTCGCTCAGGACCGCGACACACTGCTGAGGTAGCTGAAACATATCGCCGCGGCTATTGGAAAGAACGGGCTGATCGGCATAGGCAAACCACCAACGAATCAGACTTTGCTTCGGAACCGACGTTTGCTGATCGAGATAGTCGAAGTAACTGTTGATCCGCTGCCGCGTGGCCACCGTCCCAAAGCCAACTCGCTTCATGTGCTCGTCGGCGTCAATCAACGCAATCGCCGTCCCCGTACTGGCATGCATGCCAAAGACTCGAACGCGATGAGGACCGATTTTATCCTGCATTTGTTCAACGACCATGGCGGGATTTCGCGCAAGCCGTTCCACCGCCCCCGGTTTGCTCAGCATTTGCTGAGCGGCCAGGATACCTTCGTTGCTAGGCTCGATCGAACACCCTAGTGGCATTGTTTGCGCCTTGATCAGTGCGGCGACGACCGCCAAATCTTGCAACTGAAAACCAAGTGCCTGATCACCCGCGGGTCCCGCAATCAGGATATCCTCATTGGCGACATCCACTTTGACATACTGAATCTTTGATAAGCCCGCCAGCAGCGACAGTTCTGCCGTCGGTCGCAACCCTTCGGTTGCCGCCGTCAGCAATGCACGCTCCAAACGCGCGAGTGAAATCGTACGCAACTGGCTCTCAGTGCGCCATGGATGGCGAGGTCCCGATAGCGGGGCGCCGAGCAGCTGAACCGACAGGTCGGTTGCCTCCCGCTGACGTTTCATGTGCCCCCGGGGATCTACATACACACCGGCCGGATACGGCTGAACCGTGTTGGTTCCCCCGGCGGCGAGCCACGAATCGGGGTCAATCGTCTGCTGAATCAAATTGATCAGCGTGTTGAAATCGGCTTGCGCCGCACCACCGGGCATAGCTCCCGGCAAAGCACTGTTACTAGAAATGCTGCCACCAGAAATGCTATCTGATGAGCTTTGCGCCAAAGCGTTCCCAGTCAAAACCAACCCGAAAATCGGGATCCACATCGCGCACAGAGCCCGATGAAGCGTCAAACCGCGCATAGAGAAAGCCTCCCAAAACCTGTTCCGAAAAGATGAGCCGTTCCATCAAATTACCTTCGGCATCCTGTACAACCCAACAGATCAGCCAGAGCTGTTCTCTCCGACATACCAAGCTCGGGTTCGCCGACGGCATTGCCTCAGCTCACAGTCTATCGCGTCTGGAATCGGGCCGCAAACAAGATTTGCCAGGCAGTTGCCATGGACTCCGGTTTCAAAATCGGGCATTTCGGCTCAGAATTCCCAGCAGTCCCTGCTGTCGCCCCCGCTCCATAGCATCTGCCGACACCTGACGCCGCGTCAAGAATTGGCACCTGAATTAAGGAGCAACGGAGCTCGAAGCTCGCTGGCGGCCAGGATCGTCTCGCTTACCGCCGCGATGGCATATCCAGACGGCTGGCGAAAGAAAAATGGGCAGGAAGGACGCTGCCCATTGAGAGACTCTCTGGCGGAGCTTCGCCTAGGCCTGAAGCGACGTAATCGCCTCTTCCAGCTTGGCCTTCGGCGGCATGCCTCGGAAGGTTTCCGCGATCTGGCCGTCCTTAAACAGCAACAAAGTTGGAATGCTTTGGATACCGTACTGAGCTGTAATGGACGGATTGTCGTCAATGTTTAACTTGCCGATCTTAACCGAACCGGAAAACTGCTCGGCCAGCTGATCAATCAGCGGTGCAATCTGCCGGCAGGGGCCACACCAAGGCGCCCAAAAATCGACGAGAACGCCCGTGGATGAATCGAGTACTTCTTGCTGGAAGTTGTCGTCGGTAAATTCAAATGTGTTCTGGCCCATCAGGTTCTCTCCTCTGAATAAGTGTCGCCATGCACTATTGGTAACGGGTTTGGGTGGACAAGGTTGGATGCGAGATTCTCGCGCAGCTGACTTTCTGTGTCAAATGGCCAGCACCCAACGCACGCCGATCCCGGCTAATTATTCAGTCCCTTAAGGTACTTTTTCGCAAAAAACGTGCCAGCGGCCCGTCGATTGCGCTCTGTGGACTGGCTAGTCACCATGGAAGACGCACTCCCTTGGTTTTCCTTACACATGCCGTGCCGGACTTCGCAGGAATCGACTCAAACCGCCACTCTGCGGTTGTACAGGTACCATTCGACCGACAATACCAGCAGGGCAAGTGCCAGCAGCCAGCGCCAGTACTCGATGCGGACGATGTCCTTCCTTTCCGGGTTGGCTACGACCTCCTGGGCACCAATCTGCACCTCGACCGCCGGGACAATATCGCTTTCTTGTTCGCTAAACAGATTCACCGTAAACATCTGTAGCAGTCGCTCGGATTGGGAGGGTCTGGCTTGATAGAACCCCAATTCCTCGGTTTGCGTAAAGACCAACTGCGGCTGCCCGGTACGGTCGATCGTTACTTTCTTGCCGGCTGGGTCCGCGACTTCGACTTGGTCGAACCGATTGGCCAGGTTCAGCACTGCGGGCTGCCCCGGCTGGATCGTCTTGGAGCCGGCGGTCGAAACCGCACCACCTAGATACTCGAGCGAATTGAGCAGGAATACGGGAAAGCTGCGTTTGATCGGCCAATCCGTATTGGGGGCTACTCCCTCATCGGTTCGTTTGGCAAGCCCCATGCCGAGAACTGCATCCTGGTAGGCTTCGCGCGGAGCAACTGCCATCAAAATGCCTGTATCGGTCCTTAACAGTTCTGTCCCGCCCACCGGCATCTCCAGGGCCCGACCTTCCACGATACGCACCGTTCCCATGTCGACGTACTGCAACATCGGATGGGAGCGATTGGTATTGATCACGAACAGCGGTCCGGCCGGTTCCGAGGCCTGCCAAGCGTCTCCGGGAGGCAGACTGCCTAGAAACATCGTATTGGCTTCGGGCATTTTCTCCGGCGCACACTGATCATAGATGAATAGATCGACACTGCCGGAATCAGCCAACTGCTGCACTTCCGGCGTGGCCAGATCGGTCGGTCCTATCAGGCGTACCGAGGCAATTGCCTGCGCCTGCTCCGTCGCCAACGCAGACTCCAGAGCCGAATTGCCTTCGGTTACCAAAACCACTTCCAGCTGCCGCGGCGGATCGAGCCCGGCAAATGCGATGTTGTCCTGAGCAAAGTCGTCGTCAATCTCCAGCTCCAGTTTGAGTTGCCCCTCGACGACATTCTCTATCTCGAAGCTCACGCCCGTGCTTGCAACCGCTTCGATCGATACGTCCGTGGCATCCACTAACTCGCCGTCGAGCGAGAGACTCGCAGTCACCGTGACGGACTCGGCACCGAAATTTTGAACGCGGGCAAAAGCCTCAATTTGGCTCTCCCGCTCCACGTTTCGTTCCGCGGTAAAAGCGGTGACGGCTACGTTTGCAGGAGACTCACTTCCAATTTTAATGTACTCGGCAGAGAGATTTCCCAGGTCCATTTGGGGCGCTGAGAACCCTCCGTCACTCAATATGTACACCTTGGCCGGCATGGCTTCGGCAACCTGAATGTCCGCCAGGTCTTCGATCTGACTGGTGCGTCCGGGATTGGCCAGTCCCGATGCGGCCCGCAGCGCTTCGTTCATATCCGTCGTGCGATTCGTCGCCGTGATGGACTCGATTGCCTGCTTCAGTTTCTGCCGGTCGGACGTATATCCCTGCCTGGGATCGGCTCTGTCGGAAAACGCGATGACCATGGCCACATCGGTCTTACCGAGCGCTTCGATCATCTCATAGGCTTCCTCCTTGGCAACCGCCAGTCGCGACTTGCCCAGGTCGGTCGCCTGCATGCTGCAGGAATTGTCGATCATGAAAATCGAACGGCTTCCCAACGTTTCCTCGCCGCGGAAGCCGGGCCGCAAACAGGCTAGAATCAGGGCCAACACGGCCAACAGCTGCAACAGCAACAGGAGGTTCTTTCGCAGGCGTTGCCAAATGCTGTTGACGTGCAAATCCTCGATCGTGCGCTTCCACAAATAGGTACTGGGAACCTCCACCGGCATGCGGCGTAGTTTTAAGAAGTAGAGCATGACGATCAGCGGCGGTACGGCGGCCATGATGAGCCACTGCCAGGGGCTGAGCATGTTGATCCAGCTCATCTTGCACGCACTCCGTTCATCTGATCAAACCCCGTTCACGCAGATACTGACCAACCAGCACATCGGCCCCCTGGTCGCTGCGAGCCAATACATACGTCATACCGCGCTGAGCACAAAACCGTCGCGCCTGATCGATGAACGCCGCCAACGTCGCTTTGTACTTCTTGATGACTGCGTTGCTGACCGAGATTTCAGCCTCATCTTCGTCCTCACAGTCCACCAGTTTCAAATCGCCCGTCAGCTCCGGATTCATCTCCTCGGGGCTCAAAATCTGGAGCACGAACACATCCATCTGCTGGCCGACCAGCAAACGCAACGCCGACTCGTATCCGCTTTTATCCATCAAGTCGGTCAAGAGCACCACGATTCCACGTCCAGTGTTCCGCAAACAGAATCGTTTGATCGCATCGGCCAGCGGAAAGACCTCATTCGGCTCTACCGACTCGACGAACTCCGTCATCCGCCACAGCTGCGAACGTCCGCGCAGCACGGGGCTCGTTTTGTTCTCTTGCCCCAAAAACTCGATTCGAACGCGGTCGCCGCGGCACATACCAACGAAGGAGAGAGCCGCAGCTATCTGTTGGGCCGCAAAAAATTTGGTCGGCTCGCCAAAGTTCATCGAGGGACTGCCGTCAACCAAAAAATAAACGTGCAGATCTTCCTCTTCGAGAAACAACTTCAGATAGAGCTTGTCCAGGCGCGCGTAAAGGTTCCAGTCAACGAATCGCAGATCATCACCGGGCACATAGTTGCGAAAGTCGGCGAATTCGACACTTTGTCCCTTTCGTTTGCTGCGGCGCTCCCCTTTCAGCCGCCCACGAAACACTTTGCGACTGACCAGCTCCATCCGCTCCAATCGCGCCAGCAACTTGGGAGGCAACAGTTCCGTCGTCAAGTCGTTGGCCATGCAGTTCTTCCGCTTCGAGCCGAGTGGATGTTGGGGCAGTGGGGTGTGGAGCCAGCCTGGGGCTCAGTCCGCAATCAGTTTGGGGCAGCTTCGCTTCGCCCGCTCCAATCCTACCATCTCCGCCCCAAAGATGCATCCGCCTGAGAGCCCGGCCAGATGAGCATGATAGAAAACCACGCACCCGGAAAACCGCGACCAGCCACTCGGTCGGTCGCACCCGTTTTTGGCGAATCTAGGCAACAATATCCCGGACGACCCGGCCGTAGACATCCGTTAATCGGAAGTCGCGTCCACTGTACCGGTAGACGAGTCGCGTGTGGTCGATGCCCATCAAGTACAGCATGGTCGCATGCAGGTCGTGCACATGAACACGATTCTCAATCGCATGCATGCCCAGCTCGTCTGTCTGGCCATACATCATCCCACCACGCACACCGCCGCCGGCCAAAAACATCGAAAAACCGGTCGCATGGTGATCCCGCCCCGGCTTTTTCTTGTTCTTATCCGTCTGGGAATAGGGAGTCCGCCCAAATTCGCCCCCCCAGACGACCAGCGTATCCTCCAACATCCCACGTTCTTTCAAGTCCGTCAGTAGAGCTGCCGTGGCTCGATCGCTGTCCGAGCACAACCTGCGATGCTGGTTGTCATTATCGTTGTGAGTATCCCAAGGTTGCTTCTTGTTTTTCTCGACATAATAAACCTGCACGAACCGAACGCCACGCTCCAGCAACCTCCGCCCAAGAAGGCAGCTGTGCGCAAACGTCGTATCGCCGTAGCGGTCGCGTACATGCTGAGGTTCACCGGAGATATCAAACGCCTCAGTCGCCTCGGCTTGCATTTGAAACGCCAACTCCATGCACCGAATGTGCGCATCCAGCTCCGTTTCTTCCTGCCGCTGCCGGGCGTGTATCCCGTTGAGTTGCTGAATCAAATCCAATTGCTGCCGCTGCTCCGAACGAGACATCGCAGGATGTTTGAGATGCGCTACCAACTGCTCCAGTTTCATTTCGCTGGTATTGACGGCCATCGCTTGATGATTCCCCGGCAAAAAGGCCGACGACCACAGCTGCGGTCCGACAACGGGCATGCCGGGGCAAAGCGTAACGAAGGCGGGCAGATTCTCGTTCTCAGTCCCCAAGCCGTATGAGGCCCACGACCCCAAACAAGGCCGAGTCGGCTGCTGGTTGCCCGAATGCATCAGGAGCAGGCCAGGCTCGTGATTGGGTGTATCGGTGTGCATCGACCGAATGACACACAAATCGTCTGCATGCCTACTGAGCTGCGGAAAAAGCTCGCTCATCACGACGCCGCTTTCGCCGCGAGGAGAGAAGCGAAATGGTGACGGCATAAAACCGGTTCCCTTGGTTTTCATGCCCTCGGGTTGCTGGCCGTCGAATCGCGCCAGAGCGGGTTTCGGGTCAAAGGTATCGACGTGCGAGGGCGCGCCGTTCATGAACAGAAAAATCACGCGTTTCGCCCGTGGTGGAAAATGTGGCTTGGCGATAGCCCCACTGGCCAACGATTCTTGCTGAAGCAGGCCGGCTAGCGGCAACATGCCAAAGCCGGCTCCTGCGGTTTGCAACATTTTCCGACGATTCATATGCGTGTTGTTCGACATCCCATGCGTTCCCGTCGCCAAGCCAAACTCTTGATTTTGAACCACGCGGTCGCCAGCACGACCACCAAAATTTAATCTACGAACAACATCTCGTTCGTAACCATCAATGCATGCACATACTCTTCCAGCCGCGCTGCGTCGACACCGATAAAATCGATTCCCATCAGCCGCTCCCGATCACTCGGCGCCCGCGAAAACAGGAGCTGGTAGGCTTGTTCGACTTGCTGCGACACCTCCTCGCTCTCACTTTCTAGACGAATGGCAAGTTGTTTCGCTTGCTCCACCATAAACGGACTGTTCAGCAAAAACAGCTTCTGTGAGGGCGTAGTTGTCTTGGTCCGCTGCGCGCTATGGGCGTTGGGGTCGGGATAGTCGAACAGCGCCAGCATGGGAAGCAGCTTCAGGCGACTTGACTGGCTGTAGAACGTTCGCCGCCGCGTGTCGGGATCACTCGGATCCACACTACTTCCGCCCACCGCGCCGTCGAGCCGCCCCGTAGCAGCCAACACTCCGTCTCGCCACTGCTCCACCGTCAGCCGCTTGCGGTTCATTCTCCACAACAGGCGATTGGCCGGATCCACCTGGACTCCTGCTGGCGTCGAACCTGATCGCTCCGAACCAGCTGGCTCCTGAGCCGTCTGGCTCGGTCCGTCACGCTGGGTCTCGCCACTGCTCTGACGGTAAGTGGCCGACATGACTATTTCGCGACACAGCCACTTCAGCGACCACCCATTGTCCATGAATCGAACCGACAGATCGTCGAGCAACTCAGGATGCGAAGGTCGCTCACCGAGTTGGCCAAAGTTGCTGGGAGTGCCAACCAAGGGCTGACCCATCAGGCGCCCCCAGACACGATTGACGATCACTCGTGCGGTGAGTGGATTTTTGTCCGAAGCAATCATTCGCGCTAACTCCATGCGCCCGCTGCCACTGTGAAACCGCTCGGGTTCCGCCGAGCACAGTACGGTTAAAAACCGACGAGGAACAACCGGTCCCGATCGATTGACATCGCCTCGAATCATGATGGCAAGATCCTTCGGCTTTTCTTTGTCCCGCAAGATATGCATCGCATCCTTGGGCTCTTGGGCCTGGCCGTCGTCCTTGGTCTTGCGGTCGCTGTCTAAGGGACGATTGAACATGTCCACACTGGCAAAGACTCCAGCGAGCGCGTAGTAATCGGCCGTGCCGATGGGGTCGTACTTGTGGTCATGGCATCGTGCGCACGCCACGGTCAATCCCAGCAAACCGCGCGAGAGAGTATCGACACGATCCTCCCATTCGTCCGCCATCACCTCTGGCGAATTTCGGCGATAGTACTTGGGTCCTAGCCCCATAAATCCGAGTGCGACATCATCTTCGACATTCTCCGGCGTCAGCTGATCGGCGGCCAGCTGCAGCTGGATGAAGCGGCCGTACGGCATGTCGCTGTTGAGCGCCTGGACGACCCAGTCGCGATACAAGTACGCGTTGGGAAAGAAGAGCGCTTGATTGTTGCCCACGATATGCGCTTGATCTTCCGCGAACCGCGCGACGTCCAACCACAGGCGAGCCCAATGTTCACCATAAGCCACCGACGCAAGCAACCGATCGACCACAGCGGCATAGCTCTCGGCGTTCGCTGCGATCGACCGCAGATCGTCCGACGGCGGCAGACCGACGAGATCGTACGCAAGCCGTCGAACCAAGACTTCCGGCCGAGCCGGTGAGCTAGGCTCAACCCCTGCGGACTCAAGCTTCGCCAATACGAAATCGTCGATGGGCGACGTTGCCCAGCCGCCGTGAGAGTGTTCGGGCAACGGGTGCCGCTTGGGCACTTGAAACGCCCAGAACTTGCGGCCCTCGGCATAGTCGATCCCCGACTCGACTTCCTCCGCAGGCATGCTCACTTCGTCGCGAGGATCCACCGCGCCGCCGGAAATCCATTTTTCAAAGTCTCCGATCACCTCAGCAGGCAACTTCCGATCCGGCGGCATCTCCAGCGACTCGTACCTGAGCGCCGAAATCAGAAGACTGCCGCCGACATCCTCCACCTGAAAGGCTGGTCCACTGTCGCCGCCACGCCGCATCGCATCGCGCGAGTCCAACCTCAAACCACCTTCTATGTTCGCGCCCTCGGCAGAATGGCACTCGTAGCAGTGTTCGACCAATACCGGCCGAATCTTACGCTCAAAGAAATCGACTCGCTCGTCGGCCTGAAGGCCTGCGGGAATGGCCAGCCAACCACTGAGAATCAACACAGTTCGCGCGGTGTTTGTATCGAACATGTTAAGGAGGTGAGAAAATCCGGCAGGGAAGGGTAGGTGGGTAGCGCCAAACTCACATTGGACACGTACGTTATTGTAGCGGAAAAACAGCGCAATACTCCAGTCAGCTGCACCTTAGTTCTGCCAACCCTTCGCTCGTCATGGAGACCTCCTATGCCCGTCGGCCGCCAAACAGACACCCTGACGGGGTGGCTGATCGCCAGCATCGGTATCGCGATTTATGCCGGAAACCTGACCGCGCAGGAGCCGCTGGTGCCGGCTAAACCTGAGCACGGTGTGCGGATTGCCATCTACAACGCCTCGCTCAGCCGAAGTAAGAGTGGCCTACTGACCGAGGAGCTTGAGAGCCAGCAGCCGAAGCCGCGCGCCATTGCCTCAATCATTCGCGCCGTGCGTCCCGATGTCCTGCACCTGTGTGAACTGGACTACTCCACGTCGGTAGACAACGCCCGGCGGTTCGAATCGCTCTACTTGGCCGAGCCCCGGCCCGATGCGTTCGGAGGAGCGGCTTGGCCCATGCCGCACTGCTACAGCGCCGAGGTGAATACGGGGGTTCCTAGCGGGCTCGATCTAGACGCCGATGGACGGCTAAACGAACCAGAAGATGCGTGGGGATACGGACGCCATCCAGGGCATTACGGCATGGCCGTACTCAGCCGTTTTGAAATCGATCTTGCAAACGTGCGTACATTGCGCACGCTACGTTGGGCCAGTCTGCCCGATGCCCAGCGGCCGCGGGTCCCGGGAGCAGCCCAACCGTTCTATGATCAGGCAACTTGGCAACAATTGCGTTTACCGTCGAAGAGTTTTTGGGACGTGCCTGTCCGATCGCCGCTTGGCGAAATCCATGTCCTGGCCAGCCATCCTACACCTCCGGCCTTTGACGGCGACGAACGCCGCAACCATTGTCGAAATCATGACGAAATCAAACTGATCCAGCACTATATCGAATCGGCTCCATTCATCGTGGCCGACGACGGCCGGTCAGCGGGTCTGAGCCCATCGGATTCATTTGTGGTTGTGGGAGATCTCAACAGCGATCCAAACGACGGAGGAAGCCAGGGTGAGGCGATCTCCGATTTGCTCAACCATCCACGTCTGGCGCAGTATCCGCCGCCACGCAGCACCGGCTCAGTCGCCGCGGCTCGGGCAGCTGGCGGCGTCAATGAGCAGCACACAGGTCCAGCAGCCGAAGATACGGCAAACTTTTCCCCCGGTAGGGTTGGCAATTTGCGGGTCGACTACGTGCTGCCGAGCAGCGATTTTCGAATCGTCGCCAGCGGCGTCTTTTGGCCGGCCCCGACGGACGTTGCACCGGCAATCCGCAAGGCACTCATGCAGGCGACGGG
>JANQJJ010000189.1 GCA_028281725.1 Pirellulaceae bacterium
AACACTCGACTACCTGCGCGTGGAGAACCGCCTGCTACCGATCCTCAACAGCGATCATGTTCCGGCTGTCAACGTCGGCTCTCGAGCTCCAATCGCAATCTTCCTGGCCTGCTATACGGGCGCGTTCGATGCTCGCGAAGATTCGCTTGCCGAAGAGCTGGTGATGAGCAAGTCGGGCCCCATCGCGGCGCTCGCTGCCTCCCGTGTTTCCGGCCCCTACGGTTTGGCCATGCTCTCGGATGGTTTGCTGGAGAATTGTTTCCGGCGTCAAACACCAACGCTGGGACAAGTGGTCATGGCCGCAAAGCAGAAGTTGTTTGAGGAGGCGAGCGACACGCCGCAGACTGGCGCCGAGAGTAGTCAGCTACAGATGATTGATGCGATCGCTGGTGCCCTGAGTCCGGAGGGATACGACTTGCAGGCGGAACGCCTCGAGCATGTCCAGCAAATGAATCTGCTGGGCGATCCCATGCTCCATCTAAGTTACCCGCAAGAACTACCGCTGGAGGCACCGGACGAAGCGGAACCGGGCACGACCATTACTGTGGGCGGTACCAGCAGCCTGGCTGGCAAATTGACCATTGAGCTGACATTTCGGCGCGAACAGGTGCGACGTCAGCTGGACGCGATTCCCGTCGACGCTTCGACCGAGGCAGGACGTGAGCAATACCAGCTGCGATACGCCGGAGCAAACCGACGGGTAATCGTAGCCGAGGAGGTCGACTGTGGCGTGGGAGCATTCCGCTTAGACCTGGCTGTCCCGGCTGACTTGCCGCGTGGAAAGTACCGGATTCGCGGGTATCTGGAAGGTCCGACGGGCTGGCAAGCAGGTCACAAGACCATTCGCGTGCGGACCCGCTGAGGCGTGACGCAGGATCTCAAGAGTGTGACGCACGATCTCATCGACGGGGCAACCCGCTTTGTGTTACCATAAAAGCTCCCCCATCAGGCCGCTTAATCAGATCGCCTTCCCCGGACGCGGCCGGCATGTTGCAAGTCGAGATCCCAAGCCATGTCTGTTTTCTTCGCCCGAAGAACCGTTGCTATCTCAACCTTTCTGCTCTCTAGTATTGGTTCGGCAGTAAGCGGCGGAGAAGTGGATTTTGCGAGCGACGTCCAGCCTATACTGGCACGCCGATGCTACGCGTGCCACGGGCCGGACCAACAGGAAGGTAGCCTGCGCTTTGATGACCGCTCCACGCTGGTCGGTGAGGCCGACAGCGGTCTGATTCCAATCGCACCGGGCAAGGCTGCCGAAAGCGAACTCGTGCGGCGCATCACGACCAAGGACGAATCGGAACGCATGCCGCCCGAAGGCAAACCGCTGAGCGAATCCGAAGTCGCCATTTTGATCGACTGGATCGAGTCGGGTGCGAACTACACCAGCCATTGGGCGTTCCAGCCGCCCACGCAGCCCGCATTGCCAAGCGTTACCAACCGGGTTTGGCCGCAGCAGCCACTGGACAACTTTGTCCTTGCGAGGATTGAAGGGCGCGGCCTGGAACCGGCCAGTCAGGCCACGGCAGAGGAACTCGTCCGTCGCGTCTATCTCGATGTGATTGGACTACCGCCATCGCCGGAGACGGTGGAGAGCCTCAGCCGGAACTGGAGCCACGAGACCTACCAGCGGCTGGTTGACCGGCTGCTGGCCGATCCCGCTTTTGGAGAGAGGTGGGCGAGGAACTGGCTGGACGTGGTGCGATTCGCAGAGACCAATAGTTTTGAGCGCGATGGTGTCAAACCGAACGCATGGAAGTATCGAGATTACGTAATCCACGCCTTTAGCAGTGACAAGCCATACGATCAATTCATACGTGAGCAGATCGCAGGCGACGAGCTGGATACCGTTACCGATGAGTCCCTGACTGCGACCGGATATTATCGGCTTGGAATCTGGGATGATGAGCCCGCGGACCCTTTGCAAGCCGAATTTGATGGATACGACGACCTGGTCACGACGACCAGCCAAGCCTTCTTGGCGTTGACACTCAACTGCGCTCGATGTCACGACCACAAGATCGATCCGCTCACGCAAAAGGATTACTACGGCATGGTCGCCTTCCTGCGGGACGTCACGCCTTATGGCACTCGTGGAGACCAACGGACCAACAGCCAAATCGATCTCGATCCGGAGCTTGCCAAAGAATACGACGATCTTGCGGCGCGACGCCGCGCGATCGAGCGGGAAAGCCGGCAGATCGAGCAGACGGCGATCAAGCAGATGCCCGCCGCCGATCAGAGAGCGACGGAGAGCCCTGGGCGCCGCAAACTGCTGAGTGAAAAGCTGCAGCAATACGTGTCGGCGGAGACATGGGAGGAGTACTCGCAGCTCCAGGGCGAGTTGGAGCAGATCGATCGGAAGAAACGCCAGCTTCCGCCACGTCGGACCGTGCTCGGGTTGGCCAAGCTAACCCCGCGCCCTAAGCAAACGTATGTTCTGCTGCGTGGCAACCCGCACAGCGATGGCGCTGCGGTAGAACCGGCCTTCCCCAAGCTTCTCGGTGGCGGCGTTCCGCCCGTTCCGACACGACCTGAAGATGCTCACTCGGCGGGACGGCGGCGCATCCTGGCCGACTGGCTAGCGGCAAACGACAATTGGCTGACCGCCCGCGTGATCGTCAATCGAATTTGGCTGCACTATTTCGGTCGGGGCATTGTGCGTTCGCCGAACAACTTTGGCCTGATGGGCGAGCCGCCAACGCACCCTCAGATGCTGGATTTTCTCGCAACAGAGCTCGTTCGAAACCGCTGGCACCTCAAAAGTATTCATCGCATGATACTCCTCTCGAGTACCTATCAGCTCAGCTCCCGAGCTGCTCCGCGGCTCCTGTCTGAAGACCCCGCAAACGATCTGTTTTGCCGGCAGAACGTGCGACGCTTGAGCGCAGAACAGATTCGAGATTCCGTTTTGGCAGTTACTCAGCAGTTGAACGAGCAACAATACGGCAGGAGCATGTATCCGGCCTTGTCGGCCGAGGTCCTTGCCAGCCAGTCCCGGCCGGGCAGCGGTTGGGAGCAGTCGTCGGCGTCGGATCAGGCGCGGCGTAGCATCTATATCCACGTTAAGCGTTCTCTGCCGGTACCCCTGTTGTCGGCATTTGATTTTCCGGAAACGGACATCAGCTGCGAAGCCAGATTCTTGACGACGCAGCCGGGGCAAGCACTGAGCATGCTCAATAGCCAGTGGATGCAGCAGCAGGCGTCCGCGTTGTTGCGGCGCGTGCAAAGGGATGTTGGCGAGAGTCTTCCGCTTCAGGCCCAACGCTGTCTGGAAGTCACCCTCGCCAGACCGGCTGAGCCGGAAGACGTGGCAGAGTTAGTGGACTTGGTACGACGCTTGCAAGACGAGCACGACATGAGCCAGCAGGCGGCTCGCGAGGCGATGTGTCTGGTGGCCCTCAATTTGAACGCATTCTTTTACTTGGACTAGTCCGAGAGGAATTCAAACCGATGTCAACGAAACGAGATCAGGGTGCTGCATTCTGCCGTCGGATGCGACGGGAATTCCTGTGGCAAGCCGGCGCGGGCTTTGGTGCCGTCGCGCTGTCGTCACTGTTGGATGGGGAGGGCTTTTTTTCCGGTCGCGCCTCCGCCGCAACCCCCAGTGCCAATCCGCTGGCGGAGAAGCCTCCCCATTTTGCTCCCAAGGCAAAGAGCATCATCTTCCTGTTCATGTACGGTGGCCCAAGCCATATTGATACGTTTGACTACAAACCCGACATGGTCGGCATGGATGGCAAAAACGTCGACGTCAAGACGTTTGGTCGTGCCGGGCATCGCAATCAAGGCAGAATCGTTGAACCTCGGTGGAAGTTCAAACAGCATGGCGAGTGCGGGAAGTGGGTCAGTGACCTGTTTCCCAACGTCGCGGACTGCGTGGACGACATCGCGTTCCTGCACTCGATGACAGCCGATTCGCCCATTCACGGTTCGGCAATGCTGATGATGAACTCGGGCAAAATCTTAAGTGGCTCTCCCGCGCTCGGCTCGTGGGTCAACTATGGGCTTGGGTCGGTCAACGAGAATTTACCGGGCTTCGTCGTCATGCTCGATCCCTCCGGCGGCCCAATCAGCGGTGCGAAAAACTGGTCCAGTGGATACATGCCCGCGACGTATCAGGGTACCGTGCTGCGCAGCCAAGGCAGCCCGATACTCGATCTCCAAGCTCCGGAGGGTACCAGCCGCGGTGTCCAGCGGGAAATGCTCGATTCGATTTCGGCGATCAATGCACGGCACGTTGCCCAGCGCACCGACACCGACGACCTGGCGGCCCGGATTGCCAGCTACGAACTTGCCTACAGATTGCAGGAACATGCTCCTGAGGCAGTCGATTTGGCCGACGAAGATGCGGAAACTCTGGCACTCTATGGCGCCGATACTCCTCGGACCGCGGACTTTGGCCGGCGTTGCCTGATCGCTCGTCGTCTGGTCGAACGCGGCGTACGCTGTATTCAGCTCTACAGTGGCGGAGCGCATAACGATGACAATTGGGATGCGCACGGAGATCTGGAAAAGAACCACAACCGGCACGCCGGCGCGACGGACCGGCCGGTGGCAGCCTTGCTGAAAGATCTGAAGCGACGGGGACTGCTCGAATCGACGCTGGTCGTTTGGGGTGGTGAGTTCGGACGGCAACCCACGGCGGAGTACGCGAAGGGGTCGGGGCGCGACCACAACGCCTACGGATTCACGATGTGGATGGCCGGCGGGGGCATCAAGGGAGGCGTTAGCGTCGGCTCCACAGATGAACTCGGCTCTGCCGCGGTCGAAAATCCGATGCATGTGAAAAACCTGCACGCCACCATTCTCCATCAGTTGGGCTTGGAGCCGAATCGGCTGAGCTACTTCTACAGTGGTCTGGATCAGAAGCTCGTTGGCGTGGAGCATGTGGATCCCATCAAGGAGATCATCGCCTAAGAGTTGGACCGGGCCCTGGGACCTGGGACCGGCTCGGCCGTCGTTTCGGCCTGCCAATGCCCAGATTTCGGCTGATGGAGTTAGTTTTGGCAGTGACTACCGGGCAACAACCAGCCTATACTTGATGGTGAACTCCAAGCTTTTTTGGATTCCGAGATCATTGCCAACGGAGGCTCCCCAGTGACTACCAATCCCATTCCCTCGCCTCGCCAGGAAAACGTGTCTTACTCTGGTTCCAGCCTAGCGAAACGTTTGGCGCTTGGTTTGGCGATCTGCCTCGGCAGCTGTGGTGCCATGGCCGCTGGATTTTGGCTTGCCACTGAGTTTTGGCTGGCCGATCGGGGCCTGGACCGCCCTCTGCCTCAGATGTTGGCTGCCACCGCCGCAGCCAGCGATTCGATGGCGGTGGCCACCGGACCGATTAGCGGAGACGCTGAGGGGGTATTCTTCCTAGACTTCATTACGGGCGACCTCCAGTGTCTGGTTTATTATCCTCGCTCGGGTGCTTTCGGCGCCAGGTATTTTGGCAATGTCCTGCCGCATCTGCCTGGAGGCGGAAGAAACTCCAAGTATTTGATGGTGACCGGGCAAGCGGTTACGACCGTCTCGACCGGAGGAGCTCGACCGGGGGGTTCCTTGGTTTACGTCACCGATGTCACCAGCGGCATGTTTGCCGCCTATGCCGTTCCTTGGGATCGAACGGCCGAATCCAGCGGTCGGCCGCAGAGCGGTCCGCTCGTCTATGTGGGGGGTGGTCCGATCCGAAATTACCAGCTCCCCGCACCCGGCAATAATCGCCCAGCAGCCATTGTCGATCCCAATAAGAAGGCAAATCCCTAGGAAAAGTGCCTCCCCCCCATCTCGCGGCTCAAGTGGGGGATCTCGTTGTGCTAGAGTAAGGCCCCCCCTCTGTCTTACTCTCCCCAAACTGCACTACGAGGCTATGAACATGGATGCTGGCGTTCTGCAACTTCACGTCTTTCCGGATGATCCCGCCTACGAGCCGATGAAGCTGGCCGAGGGCGAAACGATCCAACCCTCCCTGTCTCGCGATACGCCCGTCCGGCGGGTGGGGCAGGTCTCTCTCATCGTCCCGACCTTCTTCAACGATCGCTTAAAAGCCGGTGCCCTGGCCCACCTTTTGGACCGCATCGAGGCGTGCGAGTGCGTTCAGGAGATTGTGCTGGTCGCCGCCGACGGGGAAACTCGGAGCCTAGAGACCTATCTCAACGCCAAAGCGGACGCGCCGGTCAAAATCGTCAGCTGCGAGCAAAACAGGCGGTCTCAATCCCGCAATGTGGGGGTAACAGCTTCGTCCAAGGAAATCTTGCTGTTTCTCGACGACGACATGTTGTTACAGGACTGGCGGCTAGTCGATGTGATTCTGTCGGAAATGTTGGAGGGGGACTATGACTGTGCTCTCTTTCCACGCCGCCATTTCATCAAGTTTCCGCTACTGTATCGCCCCGAAGCGGTAAGCAATCTCGTCAGTGCTTGGCGCAGCGGCAACACAGACCTTCCCGAGGAGTACTTCCTGGACCCGGTCAGGGACGGATCGGCTTTCAAAACCATGGCCTTCTGTTTTCCCGGCTGCTTCATGATGATCCGGCGCGATGCGTTCGACCGCATCGGTGGTTTTCCGGAGGCCTTCGAAGGCTGGGGTTTCGAAGACACGGACTTTGCCATGCGGGCCGTCAGGCAGTTGCGAGTCATGAATCTTTTTCGCACAGCTCCACCGCTGCTACACATCGATCACCCAGTCTCTCCCTACAAATCCGACGAGTACCGTAGGAATTTCAGGCAGTTCTCTTCGGCCTACAATACGTCGGACATGGATTGGCTGTGCCGCCGCGTGTTTGTTGGCGAAGACTTTCTGCCTACCAATCGAGCTGGCTGTTCTTCCGACCAGTATGTTCAACCGATGGCTGACGTGCTGGAGCGGTATCCGTTGCCCGTGCCACGAGACCGGGTACTCCGCAGTTTTCTCCACGTGGTGACTGCCCGCCTGAAACGGGGCTTGGATCCGACGCCTGCCTACATCCTGTTGCACGGTTCGCGTGGAGCCGGCACACACCGGCTCAACAGCGACCATGACTTGCTTGTCCTGTTCCGAGGTGGCGGCTACGCAGAGCATTTTGTCTCGATGCATCATGGGTCTACGGTCGAAATAGAGAGTTCTGGGCTGGCCAAGTTTGAGCAACTGACCTCTGCGCCGGCCGTTCACCCGGCGCGCAGCCCGCTGGAGCTGGCAAAACTGGCACAAGCGCGTGTCCTGTGGGGAGTAGAGGAAGACTTCAAAAAATGGCGAAGTGAAATCATTGACATAGGGATTCACGTCGGACTTCCGGTTTGGTTGCTGTACGGCATTGGGATGAGAGCTGCGAGCGAAGCGTACGCAGGCTTTTTGCCCTTGTATTTTGAGGCCGTAAGCAAGTTGCTTCAGTCACCGCCGAGTGACTCGGAACTGCTCGGGCGAATTCCCGGTGCGACACGCTCCGCGGCGAGCGTCAAGGATTTGACGGAACCGGTCGGCGCTCCACTGGGCACTGCGGGTGGCCTGCAACTTGCCGCCAAAGCACGGCCTGAGCTCGACGTGGCGCTGCTTCTGCCCGAGCGTGCCGGAGAGCTGATCAGCGCGACCCGGGATCTGCTCGATGAGGAGCTGCCGGAATGGCGGTCCGACATGGCGGATTCCAAGCGAGTATTCGCGGTGCAAGTCCCAGAAATCTGGACCGCACTCCACCTGCTGCTAGAGGCAGAATAGCGGATGACCTTTCAACCGACGCATGTGGTCTTCTCGCCGCCGAAATGGATCGATGGTGTGCTGCATCGGGGCGTGGTCGCGACAGACGGTCCCCGGACGCTCCACCGGCAAATGGATCGCGATCTGTGGACGGTGATCCTGTTCTTCCATGCGCCCATCCAACCGAAATTCGATCCGAATATTGACTTGTACTTCACGTCAGCTCCGTTCGCTGCCGACTGCCCTCAACCTCGACTGGAAATGACCGCGCGGGAGCTGATTGATGAAACCCAGTTCTTTCCTTTGCAAGTTTCCAAGGAGTTCGACGTAGTTTTCAACGCAACTTGGATGCCGATGAAACGGCACGAGTTGTTCCTGGACGCTCTGAGGTATGCCCAGCGACATGGACGACCTCTTCGCTGCCTGTGGTTCGGTTATCACTACAACGACGAGGCGTTTGAACGTGAAAAGGCCATTCGTCGACAGATCGCGTCGGCAAATCTCGACGTCAAAATCCTGAAGACCGATTTCGCCTCCGGCGAAGTCAATCGACGATACAACCTTGGTCGCTGTACATTGATCTGTTCAGAGTATGAAGCCGGTCCACGCGTCATGGGGGAGTCCCTACTGGCAGGCGTACCGTTCCTGGTGACGCAGGACACGCGGGGCGGGGCAGTGGAAGCCATCTGTGATGAAAACGGCCTGGTTTGTGAACCGACCGGAGAGAGCATCGCTCGCGCGATTTGGCGGATCGCCGATGAATCGTCTGCTTTTGCACCACGGCCATGGGCCTTGGAGAACATGTGCCTAACCAAATCGTTAGAAAGAATCCGACATGCGGTCGATAGCTTTGCGGTCCAGCGCAATGTGCCGATCAATACCCAGCCCATTTCGTTTCCTGGTTACGACTGGGAAGGAAAACGCCAGACTGTCAGGAATGCCGAGAACCAGTTTCGCAGAAGCAACCCCGCTTCGTCACTCTAATGGGTGCCCCCACACCCCGCGCCGGAATCCGCGGTTACTTGCTGGCTGTGCGTTTGGGTGATGGCATCGAAATTATTTTTCGATTTCTCTATTGCCACGTCACTTGGTCCAAGGGGAACGATGGAGCGCAGAAGTGGTTCAGCAGTGCGTCGGTTCGCTCGATTGAGCAACGATTTCGTTGATTGGACCGTGATAGGCTCGTGCTGCGCTCTGGTGACGATGCCCTGGCAAAACAGCCAGACCTAGTAGATAGCAACGACTACAGCAACTGGGTGTTTTTGCGACCGTTCAGCCAACTGCTGCATGGATCCCAGCGCCGGTAGATGGTTTCCCGGACCGCTTGGCGGACGGGAACGTCACCTCGAATATCGGCGGACGTATGCTTTCTCGGCGCTGCAGCCCCGGTTAACCCTTCCAGCAACCCCGCCAGCTTCCCGAGTGGACATATCACGCTGGGTTTGAAACGTTCGAACCACCAAAGTTGCGGCTTGAGGAGGTACGGACTCGGATGAGCCTCCTCATGGATCAGTATGTCCACGAAAGCCTCAAAATCCGGGGCAGCGGCGGAGATCGCCTGGTGCAGTCGGATCGAGATACTGCAGTGGAGTCTTCGCTTATGCTCTCGTTCGCGCAAAACAACATCTTTGTATAGTGAAACAGCTCGATCTACGGCATCCCGATAAACAAGAATCGTCTTGTATCCCCGAGGAATCCTCCGCGGATCAAACTCATGATAGTGCCCTATGCGCCTACCGCGGGCACAAAGAATCGAGTGATAAATGCTATGCGTCCCATTCTTGGGTATGCAAACAAAACAGATCTTTTTCGATGGCAGGATGATCATGGTGTAGCCGAAAAACAGCGTGTAGCGATGATGGAAAAACGCACTGTCTGTATTTTCGGCGTTTGAAGTGATGAATATGCAGTTCGCAGGTAAAAAATCGGTCAATCAGATCTGAACTGCGCTTGCAGTCCCGTGGCTTGGAAGCGGAGTCGCGGAACTCAGCTGTTCGGTTTTGATCTGGCACATTACTCCAATTAGCAAAGACTTGATCGCTTGAACCAACCCAACCTGCTTGAAGGTCTTCTTTCGGATCGGCTGGTGAGGCAGCAGCAGCTGTTTATCGTTCAAATTGGCGCGAACGATGGTGTCATGGCTGACCCGATCAACCGATTTGTGACTGCAAATCGTGAACGAGTGCGCGGGATCGTCGTAGAGCCGGTTGAGGATTACTTTGAAGAGCTGAAGCAAGCTTACAAGGACTGTGCCGGCATCACGCCGGTCAACGTCGCAATTCACAATACGGAAAAGGAGATGACAATTTATAGGGTCGACCCCGCGGCAGACGGCCTGGCCGAGTGGACCAAAGGCATTGCGTCGTTTAACAAGGACCACCACCGTCTCTCCGGCACTCCAGTGGACGTCATGATTGCGGAGCAGGTCCCTTGCATCTCACTGGATGAACTGATTCGACTCTACGACGTGACTTCCATTGACCTGCTGCAAATCGACTGCGAGGGCTACGACTCGGAGATTATTCTCGGCATGGACCTAGTCAGAATCCGTCCAAGCATCATCCATTTCGAGCACGGGCTGATGCACAAAATTATGAGCGAGCAAGTTTTCTCGTCCGTGACCAGGCGGCTAGAGGAAAATGGATACGAAATCGAAATCGGGAGTTACGATGCGATCGCGAGCTTGCCAGAGGCTCGCTAGGGCGCTGGGCGCTTAGTCGTGACCCAACAAAACCGCTTCCAGCACGGTTTCCGCCTCGCCTCTCGCAACGCCCAACCATAGGAAAGCCAGGTTCTGAAAACTCACGCGTATCGCAGCCCTGCCGGAGATCAGGTCATTCTGCCGTCACCGTGATCACATCGTTGAGGCAAGGTCGGCATCCGTAGGCGGAAATCACCACATTTTCAGGTTGATAGTACCGATTCGCGGATCGGCAATACTTGGCGGCCCCTTGAAATGATCCTCCTCGAAGCACCCTTAGAGCCGGGGCCCTTGGTTCACCCGGGTTTGCGTTGGAACCGTGGCAAGGATTCGGCTGGCTCGCCTCGGGCCGAGCGTAGAATTGAGGATCCCAGATATCCAGCGTCCATTCCAACGAATTGCCATGCATATCGTACAAGCCGAATTGGTTCGGCTGTTTCTCGCCGACATTTTGCAAGGCCCGATGACTGTTGCCATCGTACCAGCCCATGTCATCGAGATTCTGTGTGCCGCTGAACGGTCCAGATACGCCGGCCCTGCACGCATACTCCCACTGGGCTTCGGTCGGCAATGCCGCATTCATGGACGCACAAATACTCTTCGCTTCCAGCCACGATGCGGCTGCGGGTTTTAGATCGCGGGGCAGTTCGGAACCAGGGCCGTGTCCCAGACGCGCTGCTTGGCTTTCGGTCAATTCATACGGGGAGATCAAAAACGGAGCCAACGTTGTGTTGTGCAACAGTTCCAAGCTCTTTGGCTTGTCCACGCGATCGTCCTCGCCTTCCGGACTTCCCATGGCGAAAGTCCCTCCCGGCACAAGAACATATTGAACGCCGCTTATGCCATCGGCGACAAATCGCCCCTGTTGCTGCAGTGGCGCCAGACCGGTATTGAGATCCACAAACTCCCAGAGTCCTGTCTCGGCATTCTTGCCCAGAGCGTGCAGCCCGGCACGGCGGTTGACTCTCCAGTGGGGATGCGACCGCTCGATGTCTTCCTCGAAACGTCTCCAAGCCTCTTCCATCATGTCTGCCGTCGGACAGCGAGCTTTCCAGCTACCGACTCTTTCGAGCAGGCCGCTGCTGGCCAAGCCTTCCAGTGCGGATAGGTACTCTTGCCACTGTTCGTCGGATTTCGACAACACGGGCTCACCGGCCAACACTTCGCTATGGCTTAGCGCCCGCCGAATCGTGTCTTCGTGAGTGCTAATACGGGCGATGGAGTCTTCAGAGAGCGTCAACCATTGATCGATCGCCTGACGCCGTTGTGTCAGTGGTTTTTCGGGTAGGCCGTCATACTCTTGTTCCAACCTCATGACCAAGTTGTAATCCGACAACAAGGACTGCAGGCCGACTTTGAGATTCTCGCGAGAATACAGAAAGTAATAGACCAGTAGGGTAATGGTCAGCGCGCTGAATAGCAGGAGCACGGCCATGGTGAATCCGAACACAAATGCTCGGTGTCGGGCCACGAACTTCCGCAATCCGTACAGGGCGCTATGTCTGCGGGCGGTGACGGGTTCGTTGTCCAGATATCGCTGGCAGTCGATCGCCAGACCGCTAACCGTTTCATAACGTTTGGTTCGAGATTTTTCCAAGCATTTCATGGCCACCCAGTCGAGTTCATGGGCCAGCGCCTTCTGGGCGCTGCTTGCCGACTCGCCGCGCCTGGCAGCCCGCTGCTCGGCCTTGTCCTCTCCGCGCGAATAGAAGAGCGACGGCCTGGGTGGATCGACTTCCCGCACGATGCGGGCCGCCTCGAGCGCCGAAACCCGGTCAATCCGATTGTGGGCGTGAGGCAAACATCCGCTCAGCAGTTCATAGAGGACAACCCCCAGAGAATAGACATCCGACCTGGTGTCGATGTCGAGCTCGCTGTTGTCCGCCTGCTCGGGACTCATATAGGCTGGTGTGCCGATAATCTGATGCGCCTGCGTGACGACCGCCTCGCCACGCTGCTCCGGCTGGGTGGCTTTGGCAACCCCGAAGTCAATGACCACGGATTTGGGGCGTTCGTCTCCAGCAGATACCAGAACGTTGGACGGCTTGATGTCTCGATGAATCAGGCCTTTCTGGTGGGCGTGCTGAATCGCATGGCAAACCTCGACAAAAATTTGGACCCGTTCCCTGATACTCAGCCGATGCCTGTCGCAGAACTGGGTGATGGGGATGCCCTTGACATATTCCATGACAAAGTAAGGCTGCCCGCTCTCGGTCGTACCGGCGTCAAATATTTTGGCGATCCCAATATGATCCATGATGGCCAGGGCCTGGCGCTCCGCCTCAAACCGCGCCAAAATCTGGCGCGAATCCATTCCGCGTTTGAGCACCTTGACGGCCACATCTCGGCGAACCGGCTTCTCTTGAAAAGCGTGGTAAACCTCACCGAAGCCTCCTTCGCCCAGCTTCCGGATGACCCGATAATTGTCAATCAACGCATCGACTGGGTACTGGCAGGCCAAGAGCGGGTCGTCGCCAACGACGGTATCTGACCCGTGCTTAGTCGCCTGATTCTGCCGAAGATACTTTTCAACCTTGGGACCCAGAATCGGATCTTGAAAGCAGGCCGTCTTGACGAAATGTTCACGCTCACTACCCGACGGCAATTCGAGCGCATTGTTCGCGATTCGCTTGGCGATTTTTGAACTTGGTTCCACGGTCCAGATACACGTGAGGCAGATAAGTAGAAATGAGAGCCGGTTGTAGGTGCAGCCCACCAATTCTAGCCAAGATAATTGCACGCTCTTATACCAAGTCACTAAGCTTCACAAAACCAGCCTTTTAAGGGGTGTGCCGTTTTGTTGGTCAGAATCGTGCGCACCGGCGCCTGGAACGCCCGACCTAGGGTTTTGCTGGTAGGGCGTGCTTCGGTCTTTCCGCCGAGTTTCCAACCGACGATGCTTGCTAGCGAAATCGTCGATTGCGGCAAACTGGGAAAGGCTAGGCGGTTAGTGAAAGGTTGGGAGCAGTAACGAGTTTTACTTCGCCAAGCACCTCTTCTGGAGCCGATTCTCAGCCGGGAAGGTTGCCCAGTCTCGCAGGCGTGGTTACACTGCAGGGCACACATCAGGGATTTGCGGCCGCTTGCAGCCTGTACTGCTAAAGAGCCACCGAGAAAACTTGCCACTGCCCGCGACTGAACCACCGGCGGGCCATTTCGCAAGATTTTATCGAAACTCACGGCAGACCGCGGTCCATGAAAATCATTGATGGATTGGCGGTTTTTTTATGCGCTTGCAACGTGCGAGAGCTCTTAGCTATCTAATACAACGGCATCGCCGATGAGTACTCCAGCAACTATGACATCCTCATCCGACCAACAGGCTTCGAAGAAACCTGGGTCAATTGGCTCGGCTCACGACACATCGACCCTCAGCGTTCACGCCGGTGAAGCTCGCAGCAAACCGTCCGATGCCGTCACCGATGCAATCGTCTGCAGTTCGACGTTTACCTTTGATGATTCCCAGTCGATCATCGACTTTATCGAACATAAAGAACCACGTGAGGAGTATGGCCGCTACGGGAATCCGAACGAAAAAACGGTCGAGGGTAAACTGGCCGCACTCGACGCGGGTGAAGAAGCCGTCGTCTTCTCAAGCGGTATGGCCGCCATCGTAGGTTTGTTGATGGCCAAGCTGAACGCCGGCGATGAGATCGTGTTCTTCGATCAGTGTTATCACCGCAGCCGCGAATTCTGCTTCAAACATCTGTCGCGTTTTGGGGTCGTGACTCATCAGGTGCCCACCGGAGATTTTGCCGCCATGGAAGCGGCCATCAATGATCGCACCAAGATGTTGGTCAGCGAGTCTCCGACGAATCCGCATTTAACTTGTATCGATCTCGAGCAATTCGTGGCGCTTGGCAAGGCGAACGAAGTCGAGACCTTGATCGACGCTACGCTCGCGACACCTTACAACATTCGGCCTCTGGACTACGCAGTGGACTATGTTCTGCATTCTGCCACCAAGTATCTCGGCGGACACAACGACTTGCTCGCCGGGTCAATCACCGGATCGAGCGAGAAACTGGAATCGGTTCGCAACCTGCGTGGCATTATGGGAGGCGTGAACTCGCCGCACAATCTGTACTTGCTGCAACGCGGCCTGAAAACCTTCGAACTGCGTATGGAGCGCCACAACGAGAATGGCCAGGCCATCGCCGAATTCCTGTCCGAACATCCTCGAATTGAGCATGTCTACTACCCTGGTCTGGAAAGCCATCCGACCCACGACGTTGCCAGGCAGACCATGCGTGGTTTTGGTGGTCTGGTGACTTTCTTGGTGCGTGACGCCGACTGGAGACAAACTGCCGACATCGTCGATCGTGTGACCATCCCACGCATTGGCCCAAGTCTAGGTGGCGTGGAGTCACTCATTGAACAACCTCTGCTGATGAGCTACTACACGCAGACTCCGGAAAATAGAGTGAAGTTTGGTATTCCCGACAACATGATTCGCATGGCATGTGGTATCGAGAACGCGCAAGATTTGATCGATGACTTGCAGCAGGCTCTGGAGTCATGAAGTTTCGAACGCGTGCAATCCACGTCGGCAATGAGCCCGATCCTCAAACCGGTGCGGTGATACCTCCCATTCATCCGTCGAGCACGTTCGTTCAGCCCGGCGCCGGTGATTGGGGGAAGTTCGACTACTCGCGGAGCGGCAACCCGACGCGCACGGCCGTCCAGGCGACGCTCGCATCACTCGAAGGGGGTTGCGGAGCACTCGCCTTCTCTTCCGGTATGGCGGCGACGCACTGCGCAACGATGCTGTTACGATCGGGCGACCACCTGATCGCCGGCATGGACATTTATGGAGGCAGCTATCGACTGTTTCACAAGATCTGCACGACGGCTGGAATTGAGATCAGCCTGGTCGACTTGCAAGACCCTGAGGCCATATCACGTACCGTGCGTCCGGAGACCAAAATGCTTTGGCTCGAAGGGATTGGTAACCCACGTCTGACGGTTCCCGATCTGCCACGGCTTGTCGCTCTCGCCCACCAACATGAACTGCTCGTTGCGGTCGACAATACCTTTGCCACGCCTGCGTTGATGCGTCCCCTGGAATTCGGGGCTGACATCGTGATGCACTCGGGAACGAAGTATCTGGCGGGCCACAGCGACTGTCTGGCCGGCGTGCTGGCCGTCAATTCACCTGAGTTGCTGGACAAACTCTATTGCATCCAGAACGCCACCGGGGCTGTCCTTTCACCGTTTGAGTCGTTTCTACTGGCACGTGGTTTGAAGACGCTCGACCTGCGTGTCGGCGAACAGAGCCGGACCGCGCAGCGGGTGGCTGAGTTCCTGGAGACGCATCCCCAGGTTCGGTCGGTTCTCTATCCCGGTCTGGCATCGCATCCGGATCATGTGCGGGCTCAGCAACTGCTCCAAGGCGGCTTCGGAGCCATGATTACCTTCGAAGCCGATGGAGATTTTGAGACCACGAAGAACATTGTCAAATCGACCAAGCTGTTTCATCTCGCCGTCAGCCTGGGTGCGGTCGAATCGCTGATCGAGCAACCCGCTTCCATGTCGCACGCCAGCTACGATGCGGCTGCCCGGAAAACCGCCGGCATTTCCGATAGCCTGATTCGCCTCTCAATTGGGCTTGAAGATGTCGATGATTTAATCGACGATCTGGACTCTGCCCTCCGCCATTGCTGTTAGGCTGGCGGCGAACCTAGATCTTCTGGGGGACAGGTTGCGACCGTTTGTTGGCTTCATTGCACCTTTCCGAGGGGCCACTGCTTCTCTCCAAACATCTAGGTTGGGACACGAAGCACTAGTTTAAGGACAAACAAGTACCGGCATAAGATATTAGTCCGGCGGCGCCACCTGCCTAGGTTTGCAAGCCTCTCCCATCCCCTAGCGATTGGATGGAGATGTTGAGCTGACGTCGCGGCTGAATCAATCGACTACGTAAGGAGATCTTAGCTTGACCGAGCAAGCCAAGGAAACTTCGAAGTCCAGCGTTTCTCAACCAGCGCTCAGGGAGGTCGAACTCTATACCGACGGCGCCTGCAGCGGGAACCCAGGTCCTGGCGGATGGGCTTTTGTACTGCGAGACGTAAAGACCAAGAAAGAACTCACCGGCTCAGGTGGCGAACGCAATTCGACCAACAACCGCATGGAGCTGCAAGCGGTCATTGAAGGGCTGGGGTCACTGAAAAAACGATGCCGAGTGAGCCTCTACTCCGACAGCAGCTACGTGCTTCAGGGGTTGCAAAAGTGGATGGCCGGTTGGAAGAAAAAGGGTTGGGTTCGCATGGAAGGCAGTAAGAAAAAACCTGTCAAGAACGTCGAGCTCTGGCAGGAACTGGACGGTCTGATTGCGCGGCACCAAGTCACTTACCATCACGTTCGCGGACACAGCGGTCATCCTGAAAACGAACGCTGCGATCAGATGGCCGTCGAAGCAAGCCAAGACTACATCTGACACGTGCCCATCGAAACTGCGGGAGACCTTGGACGCGATCCAACAAGAGTGCCGCAATCAACGTATCGCGAACCTAACATGACATGGAGCGGCTCTCAGTTGAAGAAGATCATAGGAGGTGCGTTAACTGGGTCATTTATCGTTGATTCTTCTCCGTTTCCAAACGGAGGGATTCCTCCCGCCGTACAAGACTGCGACGACAACTACGTCATCTTCTCGCAAGATGTAGCTAATAACATACGGAAATCGATGAAGCGGCATCTGGCGAATATTCTTGTATATGACCGAGTAATGCTCAGGAACACTTCCGACCTTATTAAGGCCAGCATGGACTTCCTGCAGAAAGTCATGGTGTAAGCCGTCGACTTTCCCCCGATACCAGTCTCTTGCTGCTCGAATGTCGTCTTTGGCAGAGTCAATTAAGACAACACGTTTGGGCATTACTCATCCATAAGTTCACGTATCGCATCATTTGCTTCAGTGAGGCGTTCGGGAA
>JANQJJ010000211.1 GCA_028281725.1 Pirellulaceae bacterium
GTTTCCCAAAGACGCTCACTTCTCGGAGCTAGCACAGCTTTGCGGCATTTTGTCGAACATTGGATATCCAGACGAGGCGCAACGAGGCCTGAAGGAACTGGTCGATCTGGCCTGGTCCAATCGTCGGTTTCAGGCGGATTTGTGGAGTCGCTCGATCATTCGGTGGATGGGGCGATCCGAGGCGCGGAGGCTGTGTTGGAATGCCGTTCGAGAGAACTTTGATCGTATGACAACCGAGTGTCGTCAGGCGGTGCTTGAAGGATTGTTTCCCCAATGCAGGAATTGCGTTTCGACGCTCTTGGCAACCGCGCCGACCCTGGAAGATGCGGAGTCGCCCAAGTCGAAGTGGGATGCGTTGGAAAGGCTTTGGTTGTTCGATCGCACCTACTTTCAACCCGACCCAAGGACGACGGTTACCGATTGGCTGCGGCGCGCTAGAGGGCAGCTTGCAAAGACGGAGATCAGCTCCAGTCAGCTAAGTGAACTGTCGCAGCTGGCCTTGGGCTTTGGCCTGACCGATTTGGCGCTGGAACTGGCCAGTGAGGATCGGGGGGCTGGGCGGTACGATCCAGGTACGGTGAACGCGCATCAGCTGGGCGCCGCCGAAATCTACGTGAAGCGTGGCTCGCTCGGCAAAGCATTACCGATCTTCTCCACAATTCGTCGCGCCAGCGACAACCAACAACAGGTTCTGCCCCGCGAGGTGGAAACGCTGTTGTTGGCCGGAGAGTATCAACAGGCCGCAGACTTGGAGGCGACACGTTGGCTGCGGCCTCTGGCCAAGCTGGGTGGCTATTCCTTGTCTACTTATTCGCAAGTCGCACAACATTTCAAGGATTCTCAGCGGTACTCCTTGGCGGCAGAATACGCCGAGCCGGCTTTTCTGTTTGCTGATTTTGATAGTGTGAATGCTTTTTTTGCCGCAACCGATTACGTTTCGATTCTCCAGGAGCTCGACCAGTATGGAAAGAGTTCCGACGTGCAGCGGGCTGTTCTGGTCGAAGCGCTCCAACCTGCGTCTCGCCTCATGCAGTTTTTTGCCGGCCGCAAGTATCTAAGCTCGTTACGATACGCGGCCCAAAAAGAGCGGCTCAGCCGCGCCGTCGGTTGTATCGAGCGGGGGGACATCCGGGAGGCCAAACGTCACATTGACGTCGGACGGCGCCTTCAGCCCCAAGATATTGAGATGGTAGTCCAGTGCTATCCACGTTTGCTCCAAGCCGGCGAAAGCGAACTCGCCGACCAGATTTTTGAGGACTTTGAGCGGGCCATGCTCGACCAACTGGAGGCCTGGCCCCAGGACGCCACCGCGCTAAACAACTTGGCGTGGATGTATTCGCAGTGCGACCTCAAGCTCGACCGGGCGCTGGAGTTGGCCCAGCAAGCGATCGAGTTGGCACCCAGCTCTCCGGTTTTCCTCGATACACTCGCGGAGGTTCAGTATCGCTCCGGTCAGATTGCCCAAGCACTCGAAACGATGCAAGGATGTGTCCAGCTAGACCCTCGCGACCTCCACTACCGGCAGAACATCGTACGTTTTCGCAGCGGGAAGTAGGGCGGCGACCTCCGTAGCCTGCCAGTGCGAGCCGCGCGGGCCTGGTGCGTGTCCCACTGGCGAAATCGTTGCCTAAATAGAGCGAGGGAGACGCATCACGGAACCCACGACGTGCTCTCTAAATGGTCCACCAACACGCTTTGCTGAGCAGGACGAATGCGCCGGCCATTTATGAAGTTCCTCGTACGGGATCGAGCTGCTGAGACAACTCGTCCCCGCCGCGGCCCTGCTCGAGCATCTCGTCTGTGCTCTCCGGATCGACTTCTCGACAACAGGCTGTCAGCCGTTCGGCCAGCGCGTCGATGCGATCCTCCCATTCCTCTGGCGTAGTTTCGGCCGGCGGAATCGACGCCATCTCATCGAGTAACAGTATCAGCCGTAGCAAATGCCGGAAGAGGATCCCTTCCTGCTTCTGCAAGCCCTTGGCAACGATGTATTTGTTAAAGTGACCGCCAAACTCGAGGACTTCACCCGCAACGTGCACGGCCGTGGTCGTCACGTCGTGAACGTTCGGGAAGTCAAAATTGAACAGGCGTCTCAGTTTTTCGCCGATGCTGATGACCCATACCGGGGGTTCGTCGAACATGCCGCCCCGCCGATAAGGCTCCTCATCTTCGTCTTGCTGTCGACCGATCAATTCTTCTTGGGAAGCAAGCCCCAGCTCGAGCAACTGATGGTCCAGTCTCGTGGTCGCCAGCGGGCCTGCCGGAAGTTCCTCCAGTTTTGGGACTCGCACGTGTCTGGCGACCGTGCCTGATAAACCTAGCGCACTTTCCAGTGCCAGCAGGCGTTCGGTGTCGTCAGCAATCGCCAGGTGACCGGCCAGGAAGGCACCGTAAAGAGGGTTGACGCTTCGCAATCGCACCAACAATTCAAGGCGATCTGTGGGGTGGGCCAGCTCGGGTTTGTAGTCGGTCAAATCGTAGCCGCGACTGGCAGCCTCTTCCGGTTTCCCAGGCTCCGAGTCGTTCTCTGGGGGTGGGTTGTTTTCAGGTGAAGCCGAGTCTCTGGCATGCTGGACCAGTTGGCCGAGTCCCGCAGCTTCCAGTAAGCCACCGCCGCCGGCGTTCTGTGCGCCGGTCTTTTGCGCGGGATCGGGAAGGTTGCTACCGGCTGCCGACTTCGTCGACCGACTGGCCGACCGGGGACGGGGACGTGGCTGAAGTTCGATGTATCCACCCGTCCACAAGGTCACCAACATCTGGTTGAGCTGTTTCTGGGCGGTTTCGATCTGCCCGGAGTCCAACAGGCGGCGTCCCACCATGTTGCGTAGCGGCTGCACCTCTGGAGACTTAAGCAACATGTACGCCAGCAATCGCCAAGGCAGATTGCCTTTGCTGACCAAATTGGCCGCAGCGCCGGATCGAAGTTTCTCGAACTGCTCCTCAGTCCAGTAGGTTTCTCCCTGCCGTCGTTTAGGCATCTTCTTCTTGAGTGCTTTCTTGGCTTTTCGCAGGCCCGGATCTTTCGTGTCCTCGGGGATCTGATTATATTTTTCGCGCCATCTGAGAAGTTTGACGTCGTCTTCGTGGGCGAGCGCGTACACGTAACCTTCGGAATCGAATTGGGGGCGACCCGCTCTACCAAAAATTTGCTGCGCGCTAGCCGTTTCAATCGGTTTTCTACGATCGCGCGGCCCTTTGAGTATCGTCGGCAGGACGACGCTACGAGCGGGCAAGTTAATGCCCGCTGACAGTGTCTCCGTACAGACAGCGACGCTGAGTAACTTGGCCTGAAACAGTTCCTCCACGACGCGTCGGTACTTCGGCAAAATGCCTGCATGGTGAACACCGACACCGCGACCGAGTAGCTGCTTGAGTTTTGGCCCGGCTCCCTGAGACCAGTCACAGCGATCGAGCCTCTCCATCAAGGCGGCTTGCCGAGATTTGTCGACAATCTTTTTGCCTTTGAGCAACTCCCCGACTCGCCAGCATTCGTCTCGATTGAAGCAGAAGATCAAGGCGGGGGTGCGGCGTTCTTCTTCACTGCCCTCGACCATCTTTTCGATCCACTCGTCGAGCATATAGTCGTCAATCCACTGGAAACTCAAGGGGACCTTGCGCTCGCGTCCCTCGACCAATTGCAGTTTTCGGTTGCAGCTTCTGGACAACCAACTGGTGAATTCGTAACTGTTTCCAACGGTGGCACTGAGTAGCAATGTGCGTACGTGCGGTGGCAGCATGCCCAGGGTCAGCTCCCAGACGATGCCGCGCTCTCGATCATTGAAGCTGTGGAACTCGTCCATCACGACCGAAGCCACCTTGCTGAAATCAAACACTTCCTGCTGCAGCAGACGATTCAGCAGGATCTCGGCAACAACGACTAGAACCGGTGCCTCCGGATTCACCTTGCGATTGCCGGTGACCAGTCCAATATCCGATTCTCGGAATCCCCAGCGCACCGCTGATTCCCGGAGTTCTTGCAACTTTTGATCGGTCAGGGCAATCAGCGGCGTTGTGTAGTACGCCTGGGTGCCGGTGCGCAGTGCCTCGTAGACCGCCGCTTCGGCGATCAGCGTCTTGCCGGTTCCGGTCGGCGCGCATACCAGTACGCCTTGTTCTGACGTGAACCAAGCCAGGAGTGCTTCCTCTTGCACCGGGTACGGCTGAAACGGCAACCGATCGAAGTAGTCCGCTGCCAGGGCATCACGGTCGACGGGCGGAACGTCCGGTGGATCGCTTGCTTGCGACATGGCAGTGGGTTGCTAGCTCTACAGGGTTTTGTAAAAGTCGACCTAAGTTTCACCTTTATAGCCGCTGGCCACCAATCGCGTAACGTGCGTTCGCTAAACAACTTGCAACCAGTTCGAATCGTTGGTCCGCGATTGGCACTATGTTTGCTGAGCAAAGCCTCTGACTACGATGGTGGCGGCAAGCGAGTTGCTTTGGGACGGAACGAAGCACTCCCAAAAGACCTGACGGAAGCCAGTGTTTCACCTTGCGATGCGGCCTTCGAACCGTGGATAACGCGAGCACGGGCCGGATCAAATTAGTTCACGGAGGCGATCATGCGAAGACGAAGATCCAAGCGCACCAGTACGTTAACGGCCGTTATCCTGGAAGCGGCCACCCTGCTGGCCTTAGTTGCCATTGCCCAACCCAGTTGGATGCGCGCGTTGCCGGAAGTAGACGCGATCCGAGCCGCGGTGGTTGCCCAAGACCCAGAGCCCACCGGCGACCCAGTCTTCACCAGTGACTCAGTGCCGACCAGCAGCAGGGAGCCAACCGGTGACTTCTTACCTCAGGTCTCTCAGTCAGCCAGCGGAGGTGTCGTAGACCAAACGACCGGTCGTCCGATGCCATGGCCGCCCGACGCTCGCTCGAGGCATGCCGGTGCTTATACGGCAGCTCGGCCCTCCGGTTTTGTCGCGCCCATTTATCCGCCCGATTCCTCGGCCTGGTACGGGCAGACATATCGATAGCCCCAGGAAAACCAGGTAAGATTGGGAGCTTCTTCAGCCATAGAGGGAGTTCCGAGATGCAAAAAGTGAAGATCTTCAAGAGTGTAGAGAGTGAGTTGCCTGCGCTCGAGAGTGAGATAAACGACTGGGCCGAGCAGGCTGGTGTCCGGCTCATCTCGATCACCGGCAACATCGCAGCCCAGACACAACAGGGCAGTGTGTCTGGTATGTTTTCGGCTTCCGACGTCCTGGTGATCGTCCTGTATGAGGAAGGCAATGGCTGATTCTGCCAATTGCCGTGTGCTACTTTTGGGAGCCCATCCAGATGATGCCGAGGTTTTTGCAGGAGGACTGGTCGTTCGTCACTGCCGAGCCGGTTCTCGCGTCCGCATCATCTCGGTAACCGACGGACGAAGTGGACACCACGAGATACCGCCTGAAGAGTTGGTGAGAGTGCGCCGGCAAGAGGCCCAAGCGGCAGGCGAGCGCGTGGGTGCGGAGTACGTGACCTGGGATTTTCCCGACGGTTCGCTAGAACCGAGCCTGGAAGTGCGCCGCGCAGTTATTCGTGAGGTTCGCACGTTCAAGCCGGATCTTATTCTGACTCATCGGCCCAACGACTACCATCCTGACCATCGGGCGGTCGGTTCGGCCGTGCAAGATGCATCCTACCTGGTAACCGTTCCCCATGTCTGTCAGGATACGCCAGCCCTGCGGCGTGATCCCGTGGTGGCCTACATGAGTGACCTGTTTACTCGGCCCAATCGTCTGCGCGCCGACGTGGTCATCGACGTGTCTGATGAGTTTGACGAAGTGGTAGCAATGGCCGCCTGTCACGAGTCCCAGTTTTTCCAGTGGTTGCCCTACCATGAGGGAATCTTGCCGGATGTTCCTCCGGCGCCGTCAGAGCGGCTGACTTGGTTGAGCGAGCGTTTTCGCGATTGGGCCCGGCAGCGGCGCGAGCACTTTCATGATGAGCTGTTGGCAAGCCAATTTGAGCCAACGGATCGGTCCGTGATCGAAGTCTACGAAGTCAGCGAATATGCCCGCCGGCTGGATGCCGGGGAACGATTGCGGTTGTTTCCGGGGGCGCTGGCCAGCCGAGTGTCCTAGCAGTCTGCCTGTTTTCGATGGCCGCCGCGTGTCGCCGACCGCTCCGCCGCCGGTCGTCGCATATTCCCCATAGCGCGCTGGCCCTAACGTACGCACTCGACGAACTGTTCAGCTTCTTCCATGGGCTTGCCATAGCTCGAGCAGCTTGATCGCGTGCTCGACCGCCCAGACGATTTCGTCCAGCGATGCAAACTCAAGCACGCTATGGATGTTGTGCTGACCGACGGACAGATTGGGGGTAGGCAAGCCCATCTCGCTAAACATGGCTCCGTCGGTACCGCCGCGAATTGCCCCCAGTTTCCAATCGCGGTTGAGCTGCTGCAGCGCTTCGGTCGCGAAATTGACTACGTGGGGTTGTCTGCGTAGCGAGTCCGCCATGTTGCGATACTGTCGCGTTCGTTCGATTTCGAACTTCAGGCCATCCATTTGTTGGCAAACCTCGTCTGCGGCCGTCTGCACGAGGTTCGCGTAATCGTCGAGTCGGTGGGTCTCAAAGTCGCGCAACAAGATCTTGGCCTCGGCATTTCCCACGCCACCACCAATCGTGTAGGGGTGCATGAAACCGTCTTTGCCATCGGTCGACTCGGGGGAAAGACTGTCGATTGGCAGTTTCGAAAGCAACAGGGCTAGCCCGCGAGTCGCGTTGATCAGGCGGCCTTTGCCAATCGATGGATGAATGTTGTAGCCGATGGCTCGGACCGTAAGCTGATCTGCCGAAAAGTTCTCGTTTTCCACTTCTCCGTGGCCGCTACCATCGAGCGTATATCCCGCGGATGCAGCGGCTTTCGCCAGATCCATATGCTGGGCACCGCGTCCGATTTCTTCATCGCATGTAAACAGAATTCGAACAGGACCGTGAGGCAAGCGAGGGTTTTCGATCAGGTGTTGTGCGAGTTCCATGATGGCGGCAACCCCTGCTTTATCATCGCCGCCAAGCAAGGTCGTGCCATCGGTGGTGACCAGACAATGGCCCGCAAGCTCCTCCAAGGCCGGGCAGTCGGCGACGCGAATCACACGGCTTTCTTTCGCCAGCGGAATATCGCCGCCCGGATACGCCTGGATGACCTGAGGCCGGACCTGTTCGCCCGGAGCCTCGGGAGACGTATCCAGATGCGCGTTAAACAGGATGGTAGGCACGCTTCCCGGCACAGTCGCCGGAACGGTCGCCCAAACCAAACCGTGGTCATCCTGGTGCGTTTCCTCGATCCCCATTTCTTTAAGCTCTGAAGCGAGCATTCTGCCTAGCTGGAGTTGTCCTGCGCTGCTTGGATAGTTCTCGCTATTCGGATCTGCCGCCGTGCCGACTTGGACATAGCGTAGGAAGCGATCCAGCAGCCGCTGGGCGTCAATGTCGGTCTGGTTGAGCATGGGATCTCCAGGAGAGTGAGGCCGCGGTGGTTGAGTTG
This sequence comes from Pirellulaceae bacterium, assembly GCA_028281725.1. Taxonomy (GTDB): domain Bacteria; phylum Planctomycetota; class Planctomycetia; order Pirellulales; family Pirellulaceae; genus Aureliella. The sequence goes on from JANQJJ010000211.1 coordinate 7,475, forward strand.
TCTTGACTGTCGCCCGAACAACCTCACAGCTCAGGCATCAGGTGATGATGCGGCTGCCAAAACCAAGCAGCACCCGCTTGCAGTGCCTGCCGACGACGCCCATACTGCGGCAAGATTGGTAACCGGTGACATGGGTTAGGTAGCAGGCGAGAAACGTATTGTGACTCAAGGTGTTCGATATTTACTATTCGATGTAGAGAGTGTGGCCGATGGCGAGTTGATTGCCAAGACACGGTATCCGTCGAGTGGGTTTTCTCCCGAAGAGGCCATTGCCCGTTTTCGGCAAGAACTGCTGACTACGTCTGGTCGAGACTTCATACCGTATACCTACCATATTCCCGTCGCCGTGGTGATTGCCAAGGTCCGCGCCGACTTTTCGTTGGCAGAGATCGTTTCTCTGGATGAACCCGAGCATCGACCGCACGTGATTGCCCGGCATTTTTGGACCGGCTGGGAAGCCTACGAACAACCGACGTGGGTTACGTTCAACGGGCGGACGTTTGATCTTCCTCTGATGGAACATGCCGCATTTCGTTTTGGCATCTCCGTTCCGCTTTGGTTCAATCTGGAACATCGGACCTACGAGCAGAATCGAAATCGGTACAACCTGAGTGCTCACATCGACTTGCAGGAAATCTTGACCAATTATGGCAGTACCTGGTTCCGCGGCGGTCTCAACTTGGCTGCCAGCATACTTGGAAAACCTGGCAAGATGGATGTGCAGGGCGATATGGTGTATGACCTCTATCGCGAAGGTAAACTCGGCGAAATTAATGAGTATTGCCGCTGCGATGTCCTCGATACCTACTTCGTCTTTCTGCGCATATCGCTATTGATGGGCAAGCTGACTCTCGAACAAGAGCAGGAGCGAGTTCAGGAGGCAAGGCACCTGCTGGAATCTCAGGCTGGCGAACATCCCGCCTATCGTCAGTATCTGGACCAGTGGGGGGATTGGGCAAATCCGTGGGACAACGCTTAAGCACGCAGCGACGTAGGCTGCGGCAAAAGATTGGGGGGGGCTCGCCCGCGCCGCGCGGGCCTGATGCGTGTCCCATCGACAAAATCGTCGCTCAAATAGAGCGAGGGCGACTCACCGCTCGACCGACGGCGCGCTCTAGAGTTGCAATTGCCGTGTGCTCTCGCCTGACCGTCTCGCTTTGATGCGCATATACGGAGCGACATGATAGCACCGGTGGCCAAACGAACCGGGCAAGGCGTCCGGTCGAGCGTGATTGGGTTCGAGGAAGTCTTCAATCACGAAGCCACTGCGGCAAATGCCGCCGAGCAGCGTAGTCCAGCTGTGAGCGAATTCCCGGGTATTGGGTTCGCGTAATTTGCTCGGCTGCGTCGCGGTCGGCACGGCGGTCTGGTCGTAGTAGGCGTGCTCGATGACATACTGTCCCGTGAACGTTTCTAGGGAAGCCTGCAAGTTGGCTGGCTGCTTGTGCTGGCTGATATACAAACCTCCAGGCCGCGTTACGCGAGCGATTTCGGGAAAGAGCCTGTCAAGTTTCGGCAGGTAGCAAGTGCTGACCGGATGGATTACCAGGTCGAATTCACCGACCGCGAACATCCGCAGATCGTCCATCGAAGATTCGATCGTTCGGATCGTCACCCGTCTTTCCTGGGCAACTTGACGGTCGAGTTCCAACATTGCAGGGCTCAGGTCCACTACGGTGACGCGGCCTCCCGCAGCCGCGTATAGAGGACCATGCCGTCCGCCGCCGGCTGCCAGACAGAGTACATTCCAACCGCGAATGCCCCCTCGCAACCAGCCCGAGGCATCGACGGTGCGCAGCGGGTCGCGAAGCTCATCATCTTGGGCAGGCCGAGCGAGAACATGTTGATTGACCGCCATCTGCTCCCAGGCGCGTCGGTTGTGCGCGAGTGCTTCTTCTTGTATCGAATCTCGTTGAACCATCTATCAGATGCCCCCTCGCTGTTATGGATTGCAAGAAGCGGGAAATCGGAGCGAAGTCTCAGTGCCACAGGGACTCCAGCGAGTCGACGTTAACGAAACACTGATGATCCAGCAAGTGTGCGATCAGCGGCTGCTCCGGTTGGCGCAGATGGCGAAGTAGATCCAGCCAGGCACTTTTGGGGAGCGTTCCCTTGAGTTCCACACGCTGCACCCGTCCGGCATGATCGTAGAGCATTCCATCCAGCTGCCATTGGTGGGAGGCCTCGCAGCCGGTCCACGCGAAAGAGCCATCGAGTTCCAAGAACAGCCGCTCAAGATGGTTCAGCGCGTCTGCCGCTTGTTCGAACGAGAGGTGAAAACGCGTCGCACCGAGTTGACTACAGGTTAGCGTGGGGAGCGAGTTATCTCCGAGCTGCATCACTCCAGTCACCTTGGCGTCGGGCGGGCAACAATACAGGTGAAGATGAAGCGTAGGAAACATGCTCGAAGTCCGATTGAGGGTCGGGAATTGAGGTGCCGGAATGAGGTGTCTGGAGTTAAAGGTGTCTGACACCAATTGCCGGAACGGCCCTAC
>JANQJJ010000277.1 GCA_028281725.1 Pirellulaceae bacterium
CGGTCGGGCGGAGTAGCACCGCACCGGCACCGTCACCGAACAGCGGATAAGTTTTGACATCACTCGGATCGATGGTACGACTCATGACTTCGGCGCCCACCACTAGCGCGCACTTGGCAGCACCACTGCGAATGAACTGGCCAGCCGTCACGAGACCGTACATGAAGCCCGCGCAGGCCGCATTCACATCCATGGCAGGCGCGGTACAACCAAGCTGCCTTTGCAGGTGGCAAGCCGTCGAAGGCGAAGCGTGATCGGGAGTGATCGTGGCGACCAACACCAAGTCCACATCGGAGCTGCTGACTCCCGCACGATCGAGGCATTGCCGGGCGGCATGCAGCGCCAGGTCGCTGGTCGCCTGGTCAGCGGCAGCCCGCCTTCGCTGAAGAATCCCAGTCCGCTGCACAATCCAATCACTGTCGCATCCCAGCGCGGCGAGATCTTCATTGGCAACGACTGTTTCCGGCACGTAGCTACCCGTCGATGCTATCTCGATCCCGGTTAGCCGACCGAGTCTACTTCGACCAGAAACGGCAGATTGCTCGCTGATTTCCGGATGAGAAGTCGCCTCCGAGGAGTCCGCTGCTATCGCCATTCGCACGCCACTATCAATCTTGGGAACCGAAAACTGCTCGCTTGACAAAGAAGTCCACCATCATACCAAAAACGGTTTCGATCGTGAGCCTCATAGCTGCTTCGCTTCGCGTGCTGAGCGTGTCGCCGGGGGGGCGCTGATGCCGATTGGGCAAAAAAGCTGGCACAGAAACCGATTCCTGCCCATCTACGGCGCGGATTGGCGTGCGGCAGGCGATCGACCTCCCCCAAACGAATCCGAAGATTGACCTGGGCGATGGGGAGTGTACGGAACCCGCACTCGCAGGTGTCGTGGGGTTGCTCTGCCTCGACTTCTCCCGACACTCGGTAGCCGTGACATTGCCCTTGCCACGGTACCGAGTGCCGGTTGCCCCGAGAAGTGTTACACCTCAACATCGGCTAGAGGACCACGCAATCTTACTACGGAGTACCGCAAAATAGACCTGTGGTGTACCACAGAAAATGGGGCGTGGGACGCGTCAATTTGCTTTGCGCACGTACTCGCCGGGAGCCTCCCGAGACGTTCCGACAACCAGCCGTTTGGCAGAGGCCGTATCTTCCTCTAGCCAACCGGCAGCCTGCAGCATCTCTCCGGTCTGAACTTGGCCCGTATAGGTAGGCGTGAAGGCAATCACGGTCTGGACCAACTCGTGCTGGACTTCATAGACGGCCGGAGATGCAAAAGCCTGTCGATCGTCGGTAACGCGAGCGGTGATGGTCACCCGCCGGAGCTTCCGCGCGGCGCGCAAGGCACACTCCGGAGGCTCGTCAATACAGCTCAAGTCCACCTTGATCCCATCGATCGAGAACTTGTTGCATTTGCGCCGTTCGTGCCACAGATATTCCTCGAAACCGAGTGGGCAGCCACGCCGTCGGTAGGCATCTCGCCACTGAGCATTGGACAGCGGCTGTAACAGGTTTTGGCTCGTTGCGACCTGAACCGCGGCACGCGCTCGCATAAAGGAACCATGGCCGTAAATGACAAGATCTATGTCCGAAGCCGGACCATGGGCGCCTATCAAAAAGGATCCGGTGATTCCCATGCTGGACTGCTCCACGCCCTGAGCAGTAAAAATACTTACAAGACTTGCGAGGACCCTATCTCGTATCGTGAGCTCACCAAGCGCGTCCGCCGGTTTGAAATGGGCCGAGACGCAGGAAATCGGGATGCCGTGCACAAGAGCATCTCGAGCGGGCGAATGGAATATCCACTCGGGAGCTGACTGCCTCAGGTGTTGATTGGCGCGACGAGTATCCAGCTTGGTCAAGCCGTCACCGTCTCGCAGGTATCGCAGGAACGCCAGGATCCGCTCCTCCTCCGTGCCCTCTGCGACCACCGCAAAAAGCCACCCAGAAGGGGACTCGATGTAGTCTTTCGGCAGATAACGGTACCGCGCCCGCAGTGCGCTCTCGACGCTTGGCAATAGTATGGTCCCCAACGTTAGACGGCTAGCAAAGGCGACAATCAGCCTCGATCACCCGGCACGCCACGCCGCTGCCGAAAACGGCCGCTGACCGCAAATGAGATTTCCATTCTGAGCCGGGTGATCTCAGTTGTGCAGCAAAAACTGTAGAATACGTTCAGTGAATTTGCCATATCCGAGGAACCGGTCGCTCTCATGCAACCCAGAAACATAGCCCGATTCGTTGCCTGGACGTCGACTTGGGCAATTGCCCTTAGCTGGCTGATGATGACGTCCAGCAACCTTCTCCCAGCTCAGGAGGAGACGATCCCCAATCTGTTCGAGTTCTTGCCCAAGGAAGAAAAGGAGGCGACCAACCCCGATCCACCTGCCAATCTGCCTCAGGAGGAGACGACTAGCGGCGAAGAAACGCCTGACGACCAAGCAGCCGCCGATACCCAGCCGGCCAACGATAACGGCGCCGTAGAGGCCGAAGTCACCGATGCTCAAGATGTCGGAGCCTTAGGCCAAGCAGTCAAAGACCAAGCCGCCTTAAATCGAGACGTCAATGAGGACCTGCCCGAGAATGGGCAGGCGGCGATCGACGACGTTTTGCAACGCAACTACGCGAAGGCTCTGTTGATCGACGTCGATGGGCCCATCTTCGGACGGTTTCACTGGTATCTCAACAACCGACTCGATATGGCGCAGCGCCTGGGTGTCGACCTGATCATTCTTCGCCTCACCAGCCCCGGGGGCGACCTGGAATACTCGTTGCAACTCGCCAGGCGACTACGAGATATTGATTGGGCAACCACGATCGTCTTCATTCCGCAGGAAGCTATCAGCGGCGGAGCCATTATTTCGCTCGGATGCGATCGCATCTACCTGCAAGACGGAGCTCTGCTTGGAGATGCGGGCCCCATTCGCATGGGAATGGGTGGTCAGTTTGAACACGCGGAAGAAAAAGTCGTCAGCTATCTGGCCGGCGCGATTCGAGAGTTGGCCAAGGCCAAAGATCGTCCCGGCGCGTTGGCAGAAGCCATGGTGGATCGCTCCTTGATCGTGTTCGCGGCAACCGATTTGGAAACCGGAGAGACGACCTACCTGACGGATAAGGAATCCACGGAACCGGACGTGGCTCAGCGGTTTAAAATCGGTAAACAGGTCCCGGAAACCGGACAGAACCGATTCTTAACCGTCGATGCCTCGCGAGCGGAAGAGCTGTCGCTGTGCGAAGGGGTGTTTGAATCCGAAAAGGACCTGCTGGCGCAGTTGGAGATCGCGACGGTGCAGCCGACTCAGCTCACCTGGGTCGATCAGACGGTTTTCCTGTTGAATCGCCCCTGGCTAACAGCCATTCTGCTGATTGCCGGCTTGATTGGCTTGTACGTCGAGTTGACCGCGCCAGGCATCAGCGTCGCCGGCTTGACTGCTCTGTGCTGCTTTGGAATCTTCTTTTGGAGCCACGCGCTCGGCGGAACAGCCGGCTGGCTAGAGTTCCTGCTATTTTTCCTAGGCATCACCTGCCTAGTCTGCGAACTGTTCGTCTTACCCGGCTTCGGCGTCTTCGGGATCAGCGGGATCGTGCTGGTGGTATTCTCACTCGTGATGGCTAGCCAGGATTTCATTGTGCCCGACTCTGCCGCGCAGTGGACGGAGTTTCAAGGCAACTTGCTGATGGTGCTGGGGGTCGTCTTAGGTGTGGTGGTCTTGTCTTTCGGCCAACTACTCCTGCTGGATTCTCTGCCCGGTCTGAACCGATTTCGTTTGGCGACGCCAGCGGACGTCGAATCACCGGTACCGGAGCGGATGCCGCTGCTGACCCAGACGGCGGCGGTCAGCGATGGCCCGGCGCTGGAGTTGGGCGAAGTGGGAATTGCCGAATCGGATTTACGCCCGTCTGGCAAAGTGCTTATTCAGGATCGGTTGCTGGATGTCGTCACCGAAGGAGACTATGTAGACGCCGGTTCTAGGGTTGTCGTCATTCATATCGAGGGCAACCGAATCATTGTCCGAAAGCGAGGATAGGCGTGATCGCATCGCCCGATCATCAAGACTCCGGAGACGCTCCGGAGTACCATTGCAGCCCTGACGGCCTGCTGGCATTGACGGTCGTCGACGATTCCGAAAGGGAGCAGACCGTCCGCTTTCACGGGTTCGATTGGCATACGGACGCCAGCACGCTCGCAGAGCTAACCGGCCTCTCTCCCGAAGAGGCAGTGCGCGGCTTTGTGGATGACGTCTTGCACGACCGCTCCCTCATTGCCGTACTGACCATCGACGGTGAAGTAGACGATGTATGGGTCACCGACTCGCCGGAATCGGATCTACAGTTCATGCTCGATGGTGAGCAGCTCCAGTTTCGTTACTGGTCAGGCCGCTCCTACGCACCCCAGTCGCCGACATCTTGATGCCTAGGGCGTGTCCTTACCGGAGATGCGAATCTGAAGCGTCCTGAGATCGACGATTCCTGCCGCGTGATGCGCTGGCGAGAACGGAAAAACCAGACGGCGCCATTGGCTACCAACAAAACGAAGATGGCGACGGATACGACGACCGAAATCGAGGCATGCGACCGCACACGCATCGCAGGGCCGTCGGAGGTTTCGTCAGGGTCGGAGTCGATAGCGGGCACCACAGCGGATGGTAGCTCGATGACTAGATTGCGGCCCGATTCTCGTAGGTTGTAGGCCGAGGTAAAGTGAGCGTAAAGCGCCGTGAGCACTAACAGTACCACGGCGGAAACGTACAGATGAGGCACGATCGATGAGCAGAATCGCCCCGTGCGGAGTACGACCGGTGCATAAGGATCTAACTCGTTCATACATCCCATGGAGGGTTCGTACTTCGGAAACCTCGGCGGCTACTGACCAACGACCGCCACTTGATCATCCCCACCGCGAATCTTCTCGTGCAGAGCCCGCATCTTGGCGAGCTGTTCGGGATACCGCTTTGCGACATCCTCCACTTCGCCCGGGTGGCTACTGAGGTCGTACAGCGCCCCAGGCTCTTCGATCTTGGTCGTAATCCAAGGACCGAGCTTCTCACGCACCTGGCCCTTGGGCACGTACTTCCAATGCCCCATGCGCAATGCCAGCTGTCGGGCTTCATGAATTAAATGAGGGCGTCCCTCGCTGCTGCGACCCAGCAACACACCGAGTGAGTTCCGGCTATCACCGCAGGTTCCCTCTGGAACGGTCACGCCCACCAGGCTGGCCAAAGAGGCCGCCAAGTCGACCTGCCCAAAAAGAGCCGGGGAAGAGCTGTTGGCTGGGACATGCCCAGGCCAACGAACGACCATGGGAACGCGTGTGCCCCCTTCGAACAGCGAGTACTTACCGCCTCGAAAACTGCCGTTGGGGTCATGATCGCCCAGCTTCTCGTTCGCTTCATCATGGTAGCCATCATCCAGAACAGGCCCGTTGTCGGATGTAAAAATCACCAGCGTATTCTCGGCCAGCTTCAGCGCGTCGAGTTTCTCGAGTAGGGCTCCCACACACCAATCCAGCTGCAACATCGCGTCGCCGCGCAGCCCCAAGCCTGACTTGCCCGCGAAGCGCGAATGGGGGACGCGCGGCACGTGAATGTCGTGTGTCGAGAAGAAGAGGAAAAACGGCTCATGCTGGTGTTCGTCAATAAACTGAGTCGCTTTGTGAGTAATCACATCGGCCATATCCTCGTCGACCCATCTTGCTCTCTGCCCACCGGTCATCCAGCCGATGCGAGAAATACCATTGACGATGGTCTGATTGTGGCCGTGGGACCACTTCTGCTTCAGCCGCTCAGGCTGCTCGGCTCCGGACGGGCTTGGATCGATCCGTTTGCCGTAACTGACCTGGATCGGATCAGCCGGATCGAGGTCGACGACGCGTCCCTGCTCGAGATAGACGCACGGAACACGATCACCGGTCGCGGGAATCAAAAAATGGTAGTCAAAGCCAATTTCGTTCGGGCCTGGCGTGACATGCTGATTCCAATCAAGCTCCCCTTCGCCCAGCCCCAGATGCCACTTTCCAACCACACCGGTGTGGTACCCGGCTGATTTGAGCAAGGTTGGCAAAGTCACCGTGCCGGGCTTAATGATCATGTTCGCGTTGCCGCGCGCGATGCCCGTACCCCGCTGGCGAAATGCGTACTTGCCGGTCAACAGCGCAAACCGGCTGGGCGTGCAGGTAGCCGCGGAGCAGTGCGCGTCGGTCAAACGCAAACCCTCGTCTGCAATGCGGTCGATGTTGGGAGTTTGGAGTGTCGTTTGGCCGTTGCAGGAGACATCGCCATAGCCAACGTCGTCGGTATAAATCAGCACGATATTGGGGCGTTCCGCAGCATTCCCCGCAGTCAGAGACAGAAGAAACAGAATCGAGAAAATCAGGCTGTGTTTCATGTTGAACTTTTACGCTCGGGGCGTTGACTATTTAGTGAAGTCGCTCGTCCGCAGTCAGCACACCGCTCGTAAACAATCGATCGGTGCGGCGGGCAGCGCATGGACTGTTGTTAACATCACTACGGGGAATAGCTGTCCTGTTTTTCTGCCGAACATGACGGCGGAGCGCGATGAGTCCACCAGAGATGCGACAGTTATCTACCGCAGCGATGCGTATCTCCCCTCATCATACCGCGTCTGCTCGCGCGTTGCGCCGCAACCCGTAAGATGGCGGAGGTTTTTCCAGGATACAGCCGGTCCCTTGGATGCTGAGTTCATTTCGGACAGAAACGGAGTACAGGAACGGATTCTGGCAGTGAGGGCCAGGCAATCCAATGACAAGATAACCGAGGGTATTGAGAAGCAGAGTGAATTAGAGGAAAGAAGGTGCAGGCGTCAAGCGGAAGCAGATCGCAGCCATCGCCGGGCCGTGAGTCTGGGGAAGCTGTGTCGCTGAACCGCCTGAACGCTTCAGCGCGTCGGCGGGACATGGCGAATCTACTCCCGCTCACACCCGTAGCGGACTCGCGATTTCCTGTGGGAAACCATGCCCCTCAACGTCCCGATGTCCTAACGAAAACATCCGTTCTGTTGTGTTGTTTCAACGAGAAGCCTGCTTCTTTCTGATCAAAAACGATCTCAATTCCCCCATCGATGAATTGAAAAGTATTATCTGAAACTGCTGTCAATGGAAACTCCTCCTGTCCGGTCGCCTCCGCCTTTAGCTTGCCATTTTTGAGCACAATCTTCATGCCAAGATGGTGTGTATCGCTTTCGTATTCGCCAACATAATGCTCTAGAGTCTTAGTTGGGACTGCAACCTCAGGCCGTGGCGTGAGTCCCGACCTTGCTCGAAACGCCTCGAGCTGCCACCTGGGACCCCACTCGGCATAGACTTTAGCAAAGTTTTCGGCCGCGAACGTAGCAGGAAACAGAGAAGGTAGATCGATGACCCTGGCGCCCTGCTTCAGCTCGTCCGCTAGGTTGAACTTCACGACGTTGGTAAAGTTGTGAAAGTGATAAACGTAGACTACGCGGTTCTTCAGATCGTAGACATTCGAATACTGAGTTGAGTTCTTGCCTTCCTGATGTACAGCAGCAAGAACATCACGCACGGACTCGACAGTCACAACGTCCGCCTCGCTCAGCATGGCCTCGGCGATCTTGTAGCGACCGCACTCAATGTTCTCGCTAGGTGTCTGGGAGTGACGGAAGTTGGTTGCGATCTGATAATTACCTTTTTTGCGCACGATCGTGTCACCCTCGATGATCGCTGCGTCGCCGGTCGCATCAGCGATCAGCGTCTGGTGTCCCGCCATGAATGCGAGGTTGTAGCGATCATAGACGGCAAGCGCCTCCTCAACCGTGGCGCACTCCCGCATGATCTTGTACTGCAGGTCGCCCTCGAAGGTCGGCTTATTCGCCGAACTAGTGACTGGATGTGTGGCCGTCGCCGCACCGTCGAAGAACAGCCCTTGGTCGTTCATTCCCCCTTGCGGGAACGTGCCACTATGTGAGAAGTAGATCATCCCATATCGACCCGGAGACGCGGGCACGAAGTTAATCCTCCCGTTCGGATCTATCCAATCCTCGTTGTTGCCAACGAGAACGCGATCGCCGTCGGTCGCAATCAAGATCGTGCAAGCGCATACCGAAGGGAGAGGAAGGGCCGCAACACAGAGTGAAAGCAGGACCGACAATCGCTTCGCTTGCATGAATCGCTCCTTAGCATGCCATTCGAATTCCGGTGTCCGAGCGACCATCCTTGGAGTCGTTCGATTGTAACTGCCCTATTGCCTTCCAGCCAGGAGACGCAGCTCCCAGCGACTCGAGCCGGTTGACAGAAAGTCGCTTACTCCGTCCTGATAGAGTAGGGCGCTACATCTGACCAGGCATCCGAAGCAATAGGAAAGTCAGTTTCGATGATGTGGCTGATTGCGTTCGTGAACGTGCTGAAGTCTGGTGCGAGCGGCGTGCTACCAACGGTTGCTGCAACAAAAGTGGATTTGGCTGACACTGGCAACACAAAGATGAAGGTGTGGTCGCAACGTTCCATAGGACGCGCTGCTGGGGGGATTGTGCTGGAGGTGATCAGCAGATGGGCTGGGCCGGTGCTAGGCTAAGCTGTACGAGGTGGACGGGCCGGCGCGGTGGAGTGGAGTTTCTAGCGGATAGAAATCGATGCAACTGACGCATCGAAGACGGTCGTGCATCTCGCAGCGGTCTGTGTGAAGAGCACATTCCACCACGCCCTTGAATCTCGCTAAACCTGGCGTTTCCGTCAGTTGACCAGGATCGCTTATTGCAAGTCGGTTATGCTATGGCAGATACCAGTGAATTTATTTGCGTGCAAACAGGCCGTTTGATTTGCGCCGCGCAGAGTAATTTTTTTGCCCTGACAAATAGTTAAAGAGGAACACCATCTTATATCTACTACTTGCAGTAGCACCCATCGTTTATGGCGTGTACGGCTTGCGGACTGGGCGACTTCCAGTATCCACCAAGCGGCAGTTGGTCGACACTGATGCGCGTCGTTATAGTGTTGTCTTTATCGTCTTTTCTGTAACGATCGTTTCTCTTGCTGTTTTGGCGAGGCTAGTCGACAACGCTGAATTGCTTGCGGACATTGGTGTCTATGTTCTCCTAATCGGATTGCCATTGGGACTTGCGATCATCCTGGACCGTGCAACGAAACAAGCGCGTCGAGCAATGTACACACGAGATATGCCGAGAACAGACTCAGCTACTGAAGGCAATTCGCCATCAGACTGACGTACTAATTGCGCGAACCATGCAATGCGCGCCAGTCGCGGTGACGCCCAAACGACCAGAACGAGAGGGACCCGCTGACACGTAGCTCTTTCGACGCAGATTATTGAACTTTGGACACTTCGGCTATATTCTGCCTGCCAGGTTCCACTTCCGAGGATCTACTTGAGACAACGCATGGACCTAAGTGGATCTCACTGGAACGATTGCGGACAAAACCAGCGTCTGAGGTAAACCGATGGCGGCGGAGCTTTCTGGTTAGAATGCTTTACCGTGCAGCCGGTTGCACACTCACAATTCCTCATTTCAATTTTTTGGTGCATAGCAGATGAGATCCTCACACTACTTCGGGACTTGGATTCTGGCTGTCTTGATTTTCTCCGGCGTGACCCATGCCGATTGGCCGAGTTGGCGCGGGCCGGATGACAGCGGCAGCATTGCTTCGGGGAACTACCCTCGCGAGTTGAACGCTTCCGCGACAGTTTGGACCGCTGACTTGCCAGGTAAAGGCTGTTCCACTCCGATCGTTTGGGAGAACCAAATTCTCGTCACGGCGCCAGTTGATGGGAGAGACGCGCTGTTGGCTTTCGACCGATCGGGCCGGCCGCAGTGGCAGGCCGTCTTTGACCAAGAGACCACCGGGAAACATCGCAACGGTTCCGGCTGCAACGCATCGCCGGCAACCGATGGATCGGGCGTTTTTGTCTACTTTAAGAGTGGCACGCTAGCCGCGGTCAACCTGGATGGAACGAACCGCTGGCAGACAGATTTGGTGCGGCGTTTCGGTCCGGACAATCGGTTTTGGGATCACGGAACTTCACCCGTGTTGACGAAAAAGCATGTGATCATGGCGCGTATGCACGCGGGCGATTCCTGGCTTGCTGCGTTTGATAAGAAGAGTGGAGAGTTGGCTTGGAAGGTCGCTCGGAACTACAACGTGCCGAAGGAATCGGATCAGTGTTACACCACGCCGATCGTCATGCAGCACGATGGGCGTGAGGTCATCTTGGTGTGGGGCGCCGAGCATCTA
>JANQJJ010000295.1 GCA_028281725.1 Pirellulaceae bacterium
CGGTCGGCTTGGTACCGGCCGCGCTCATGGGACTTAACGTGATGAAGTTGCTCGATGGTGCGAAGGCGATGAACGAGCATTTTCGTACCGCACCGGCGGCGGAAAATGTCGTATTGCAGTACACGGCCGTGAACCATTTGATGGAAACACAGCGCGGCGCCAATGTGCGACTACTGAGCGTTTGGAGCAAGGCCCTCGAGTCAGCCGGCATGTGGTATGACCAATTGCTGGCCGAAAGCCTGGGCAAAGACCTCAAGGGGGCGATGCCGCTGACGACCGTCAATACCCGCGATCTGCATTCACGTCACCAGCAGCACCAAGAAGGTCGACGTGACAAGATGGTAAACAATGTTATCGTGGACAACTATCGATTTGATCCGCTGCCGGTTGGAGCGCGTGAAAACAATGTCGATACACTCAACGACATCGCGGAAAAGACTTTGCCGGACATCATGTCGGCGGCTATCGAAGGGACCAACCAGGCGCTGCGCGATGATGGACGACCGACTGCCAATATCCTTTTACCCCAGGTCGACGAGCACTGTATGGGGCAGTTTTTCCAGATGCTCATGTTAGCTACCGTGGTCGAAGGGCGTTTGTTGGGAATCAATCCGTACGGCCAGCCTGGCGTTGAAGCCTACAAGAAAAACATGAACCGGATTTTGGGAAGGTAGTAGTCGGATTGAACGGTAGAATATCGAGCCGAAATGCGGTCGCGATGCTTGGCGCGCGCCGTAGAGGTACCCATCGCGGAGAATCAGTACAGTGAGTTTGGAATTGACATGGTTGGGGCACGCGACTTGGTTGTTGCGTGCCGGTGAGCAGCGTGTCTTGGTCGATCCGTTTTTGACAGACAATCCTTCCGCTGAAGTGGGCCCGGCCGAACTCGACGTGGACTTCATCTTGATTACCCATGGGCATTTCGATCATGTCGCTGACGCGGCTGATATTGCTAACCGCTGCGATGCGACAGTGGTTGCCAATTATGAAATCGCGACTTGGTTTGCCGAGAAGCAAGGCGTGCAGCGGACGCTGGGGATGAACTTGGGTGGTGCGACCGAGTTGCCGTTTGGACGTGTCAAGATGACGACAGCCTTCCACTCGAGCCAGTTGCCCGACGGAAGTTATGGCGGCAATCCAGGTGGCTATGTGGTGGAAACGCAAGGCAAGCGAATCTACTTCGCAGGCGATACCGCGTTGTTCTCCGACATGCAGCTGATCGGCGCCGCTGGACTCGATTTGGCGGTATTGCCCATCGGAGACCTGTTTACCATGGGGCCGCAAGACAGCGCCCTGGCTGCCAACTTCCTCAAGGCGAAGAAAGTCATGCCTGCGCACTACAACACGTGGCCACCGATTGAGCAGAACGCCAACGAATGGGCTGAGTTGATCAGAACCCAAGCGGAAGCCGAGCCAGTCGTACCGGTAGTCGGCCAGGCGGTTGCCATCTAATGAAGGACGATGATCGGCTCCCGCTATTTCCTGACGAACCTGCACCGCCACCGTATGTCACCGTTGCTAAAGTCGGTGATATTGCGGAAGGGCAGGGCCGGGCATTCCCGGTGGGCCGCCGCATGGTTGCGGTGTTTCTGAATGACGGGAAATATTTTGCCATCGATGATTTCTGTCCGCACCAAGGAGCCTCTCTGGCTGAGGGCTATGTCGACGATTGCACAGTCGCCTGTCCTTGGCATCACTGGAGGTTTTCGATCGAAGACGGAAGCTGGCTGGACAATCCCAAGATCGGAGTCGACAAATTCAACGTGCGTGTCGTTGGGCAGGAGATTCAAGTCCAAGAGCCTCCCGACCCAAAGATTAAGCTTTGACAGACCACTAGAGCATTTTGTCTTGGACCGGTGCCAAGTCGTGGATCCCGGACGAGGTAGAGCCTCGAAGACCACGCTTACCCAGGCGGAAGCCCTGCAGCGAGTCGCTGTCGCTGGTGGCGCTGAGCGAGAAGTGTCAGAATTTGGGATGGAATTGCCAGTGTGGTACGATGATTCCAGCGGCGTGATCTCCACCACTTGAAGACCCGGGGCATCCTGCAGGGCCAGCAGCGGACCAGGCCCGAGCGGCCAAGTGCATGCTTGGGCGTTGCACGCCGTGTGTAACGATCGTTCGTTAACTGTTATGCAGATCTCTTCAGCGCCGCATTGCAACAGGACTGGTTTGCAAGGTCAAGCCTCGATCGACGGATCGATGGCGACCGCTTGCCGCAGATACCGTTCGAATTTCACTTCACTCCTGTTTTACCGGACAGCCGTCATGAAAAACTACAGAAACCGACGAGAGTTTTTGGGGCACGTTGGAAGCGGAATGCTCATCGCCGGAGCGGGGGCAAGCGTGGCCGCCGAAATTGGCTGCAACAGCGCGTTTGCCTTTGCCGACTCCGCCGAAAATGGTGAGGAACTGTCGTTTGGACACCTGGACCAGTTAGTTGATCTGATGCAGCAAGAGCATCCTGACCAACTACAGCAGACGTTGGTTAGCAAATTGGACAAGGGGCAAGTAGACCTAAAAAGCCTTGTCGCAGCGGCAGCCCTGGCGAATGCGGAGACATTTGGGGGGCAGGACTATGTCGGCTACCATACGGAAATGGCATTGGTACCATCGCTCGAAATGTCGGCGGAGCTACCCGAGGCGCGGCGAGCTTTGCCTGTGCTCAAGGTGATCTATCGCAATGCGGAACAGATTCAGAATGTCGGCGGTGCCCAACACAAGACTCTTCATCACCACGCTCCGGCGCAGGTTGCCAAGGGGGATGTCGGACAGCAAATTCGCCAAGCCGTTCGCGGTCGCAATATGCGAGAAGCAGAAACGCTGTTTGCGTCCATTGACCAGGTGCCGATCGGTGACAAGTTCAACGCCATTCTTCCAACGATTGAGGACGATATCAACGTCCACCGTTTCGTACTGGCCCATCGTGCTCTGGAGTTGGTCGATATCGTGGGGATGGCGCATGCCCATACGATGCTCAGGCAGTGCGTGCGGCATTGCGTTGACGTGGAACAAGCCGCACATAAAAAGGGACGCCGACCGTCAGCCATTCGTACCCTGCTGCCCAAGCTGATCGATCAATACAAGCTGACAGCCGGCCCGCTAGGGACTCGAGACCCAGGTGACAAGTGGGTTGAGGAAACTGCAGACGCGATCTACCAGTCCAGCGAATTCGAAGCAGCGGAGATTGCGGCGGCCGCATTGTCAGAGGGGATTTCGCCGAAGGTCGTTGCTGAATCGATTTCACTCGCTGCCAACTCACTTGTTCTCAGGCAAGGAGCGGACAAGTGGCGCACGCACGGCGACTCGGCAGGTGTCCATGCTTCAGATGCCTCCAACGCGTGGCGGAATATCCTGCCGGTGGCCAGTCCACTCAACGCGGTCGGCGGCCTGATTTGCTCAGCGTTCCATATCGGCCGCTATGAATCGTTTGATCACGATCCCTATCCCACCGAATCCCATCGATTGAAAGCCAAGCCGCAGGATGCGAAGGGGCTGCTGGGACTGGCTGAGGAATGCATTCGCGGCAATGACCAGGGCGTCGCGGCCGCCGCGATCCAAGTCTACGGTGAACGTGGATATGACGTACGACCAGTGCTCGACCTGATGCTAAAGTACGCTGTCAGCGAAGATGGCCGACTGCATGCTGAGAAATATTATCGCACCGTTTGCGAAGAATATCAATCGATGCGACCACGGTTCAGGTGGCGTCAGATTGTTGGATTAGCCAGAGTCACTGCCAGTGCCTACGGCTATGACCGATTTGATAACAAGGGCCATCGCGCCGGCGGCTACGAAGCTGCCTGCCGTCTATTGAATGTCAGCGTTTAAGGCCAAACGGTTTTGTCGCGCGACGCTGCCACTTCATTGCGGCGGCGCGCGGGATGCCGAGGGACAACGAACTGACCTACGACCATCCTGTTGCGACTGGCTGAACAAGCGTGCCGTACGAACAACATCAAACGGTCCAGAGCTGGGAGCCCTGTCAACGTCGCAGCAAGCCAGCCACAAGGGATGGAAAAACCGGCCAGAGAAACAGAAACGAGTATCAGACACCACCGCCGAACCACAGATGTGATTTGAGCGTTCCTGCCAGTAGACAGAGAACCTCGCCAATTTCTCGAATCAAAAGCTCGTTCAAGAAAATCGAGGTGAGTGCTTCTCTATCGGCTATTGGAACGCCGCCCTTAGCTGAACTGCGTTACTCGTGATTTCGCTTCGCAGTTCTTCCATCTCGGCCTGCTCTTCTTTTAAATGGAGCGCCGCGCGGGGATCTTCATCGGCCGTTTCCGCAAATTCGGTTGCATGCTCGATCGCGTGTTCTAGCAGTTCAAGCTTCTTTCGAAGGAGATAGGTTTGCATCTGTTGGTATGGTCTCAGTTCGAATCTTCGGATTGCATAACCCACTTCCAGCTTACGAGACCAACCTTCTAGAATCGGAATCCAGCGTAGGGTTCTTTCGTAGTCGTGACTTGTTGCACCGCTGAGTACCTCCGTTCGTGCCCGACTCATTTCTTCAAGGCACTCACTTGGTGCAGGATAAAAGGCATAACACCCGACAATACTGAACGCGACTAGTCCTGCTAAACAAGTCCACCCGACGGTACGCGAAGAAACCCGTCGATTAAGCCCCGTCTGTTCTACCGCCTCTGACACTTCCTCACTCGCACTTAAAAACTTATCAACATGGCTTGCAAATGCGAGGTTTAAGATGGCTCCAGTGGACACCAAGAACAGGAGGACGCCACCCCCGATCCAATCAAAAAGGCCTACGTTTCGCACCAAAGTGTCTGTGATCTTTCGCAGCGAGACGACATCTCCGCTGTGAGACGGGTTGGTATAGATATCGAAAGCGTGGGTGTGCCCAGCAGGTTCGATTCCTGGAGGGATTAAAGGGCGCTCAACTACATACGCGATTGTAAGGACGCAAAAGAACAAAACAGCGAACCACGCTGCCGTCGATCGCAAGCCGTAGTTCGCTTGGACCCACCAAAGCGTTGCAAGATTGACACCCGTGCCAAGCAAAAGCAAGACAAACGCGGCGCCGGGAGAATTACCGTGGTCAAACATCATTCCGAGCTGACTCATCGTCAGAATCGGAGTCGCATATACAAACAGCGAGACGCCAGCCATTTTCAGCGGCGCGAGCGGGTCTAATTGTTCTACTTCGCCTTGCAAAGCGCCGTGTGGCAAAGCCGCTGCAAGTAATAGCAAACCCAGCCCCGCGACAAGGGCATAGAATCCCGTGGGCCCTACGAGCTCACGTGTCATGAAGATGAAACTGGCAGCCAGACGGCGGAGTCCCGTAATTCTTTCCTCTTCAGGTGCCTCATTTTCGTCTTTCTTTGCCACTCGGTCCCACACCAATCCAAGTACGGTCACGATGAACAGCGACCCGAAGGCGAATCCAATGATCACCAGCGGTCTGGAAAGTGTGAGGCCATAAAGCAAGGAAAGCGGATTGAACAGAGGGGCCGCGAGCGCAAAGGCGGTGATGGCGCCCGGTCGAATGCCTTGACGCCGCATCTCACGGATGATTGGAATGACCCCGATACTGCAGACTGGTAGCAGCATTCCGACCGCCCAAGCCTGAGGCAGAGACCGAAGTGAGTTGCCTCCAAAGAGTTTTTGCGTGCCGTCGGCGCGCAGGTAGTAGCGGAAGAGTGAGGCGATGAACAATCCGATGATCAACGTAGGGGCTGCCGCCAACAGACCTTGAATCATGCGAATCAATCCACCGGAGAGCATGATGTCCACAATGAATCTTTGCTATCGAAATTTGATTACTTTTGAGAGGTTATACGTGTTCGGTGGAATTTCACTCATTTCCATCCGGACCGGCTACACCAATCTCGGTGGGCTCAAGCAGCTTGGTCTGCAACGCGCGCATTCTTGCGTCGGCGTCCCGAAGTAGCCTGATGAGCTTTTCAAAGTCACTGGAGAAAACGGTCGGGTCAACGTCGCCAGGTTGCATATGCTTTCGAATGGTTTCGCTCAGCTCGTAGATGGGAATCCACTGGCTTTCACTCAGGGTCGTGTCGGCGGCGATCTCAGGAGTCCATTCGATCAGATCTCGAAGCTCTTCAATCGCGCGAGCCCGAGCTTCAGCAGATCGTGCTGGGTCCGAAGTCAGCGATTGCATACGCGAATCGATGAAAGCGGCAGCCTCAGCTAGATCTGCGGGCCAGTGGTCCGGGTCTTCGTGATCATTTTCGTGGAGTGATTCTTTTTCCGTGGCGCAGCCCAAAAATAGCAGCAACGCAAACCATCTGAGAAACCTCAAGGCGTGAACGGCTCTCTGAACTGGCGGCGGAGACGTAGGCACCGGATTGAATGTCATCAGAAACTAGGTACCTCGACGGATTGTATGATGGACTCGATGATCGCATCGATACTTCGACTGCGAACACCCAGACGCACACTAAGGACTGGATTGGCAACTTCCTGAATATCATCTGGAGTCACGAATCCGCGGTCCTGTAGCACGGCCCACGCTTTTGCGACTTGTTGCCAAATTAGCATGCCTCTGGGACTGACTCCCAGTACGACCTTTTCGTGTGTTCGCGACTGCTCGCACAATGCCACCAGGTACTCTTGCACTTCTGAAGAAACGTGGCAGTCGTCTACGTATTGCTGGAGGCTCTCGAGTTCATCGCTTGTAAGCGATTTCGAGTCTTTGGGCTCGCTAGTGTTTCGTTGCTTTCTGTTCAGAATTGACAGCTGCGCCTCACGACTTGGATAGCCGATTTCAAGCCGCATTGCAAAGCGATCGAGCTGCGCTTCCGGGAGTGGATACGCTCCGTGGCTATCGATTGGATTTTGCGTCGCAATCACAAAGAATGAAGCAGACAACTGCTTGGCGGCACCATCAATCGTGACTTGCCGCTCGGCCATGGCTTCAAAAAGAGCGCTTTGCGTTCGCGGCGTTGTTCGGTTGATTTCGTCGGCCAGCAAAATGTCGGCGAATACCGGTCCAGCATGAAATTCGAACTCGCGGGTTTTCTGATTGAATAGATTGAACCCCGTGACGTCGGCGGGCAGCAAATCGGGCGTGCATTGAATTCTCGCGAATTTGGCGCCGAAACACTCAGCAATCGCTTTGGCCAGTGTCGTCTTTCCGAGTCCAGGTAGGTCGTCGAGCAACAAATGACCGCCTGCGAGCAAACACGCGATGACCAGCTCTATTCGGTCTTGTTTGCCGAGCAGAACTTCGTTGAGTCGCCGCCTTAGCAACTCCAATGCCTGCGCGGTCGCAAGTCTGCTCTGGGAGCCTGCGTTCTGAGGCAAGGTTGTCATTTCTTCATATCTTTCTGGTTAGGCTTTGGTATTCCTAGGACGCTTGGGCGCCTTAATACGGTGAATGTGGTTGAGCACCACGTGGGTAAGCGTTCGTTGCGCTGGCGAGAGCACTGCGTCTTTTCCGAATCGTATGGCATCGGCAGTTTCAAGGAACTCCAGAACGGCCTCGCGACTATTGGGCTCTAGATCCCACTGGCCGTCGTAGAAACACTTACGACACGTTTTCGAGGAGGGGCGTGGGTGTCCAATCAGCATCCAGCGCACGTCAAGCATCCAGCATAGCCAGGAGATTCGACGTCCATCGGACACGAACCTCAAGACAGGATAACACAGCCGACAAAGTAGTGCGAAAAGCAGTGCGCGCAGCAGATAGGCACTAGCTGCAAGCAGGAAGAAAGAAAGTGCGCCCAGTGCGAGGGCCTTCGAGTTTTTGCGTGCCAGATACCAAAGTCCTGCCCTCAGTTTCGGCTTTTGAAATCCTGGTGTAGGCTCCAACGGCATCCAGTATCCATGCCCCGTATTGATCTCTACCCAGGTATGAGCGTCCTGTGGCAAAATCGCCGTGGCTTTCTCGGAGACATCATAGTGCTCTGGTGAAACGTAGAATCCGGCTACCAAGCGAGTTTCGTAGCCCAGGTGGTCAAGCATCAGCGCTGCAGCGGTCGCGAAGAGATAGCTTGGTCCCTTTTTCTCAACCAGGAAGGCCTGGAGGCTTCCGACCTCACTGTCGGGCGGCTCGCGCGCCCACTCAAATTCGTGGCGGAGTCCATCAACGACGTTGTTGACTTGATCGAGTCCGCGGTCTGCTGTGCCCGCATACTGGTGGGCCAGTGCCGCAAGTTCGCTCTGGCAGCCTTCTGTCGTCGGTTGATGAAAGCGGCCCGGCGCGCAGTTTCGTAGCAAGCTTGCAACTCGCTGCTGATCCATTCGACTGGTCACGAATCGCACTACCGTATAGTCCGGCACATGAACGCGATCTGGCATGAACAAGCAATCGTCTTTGGTATAAGCAAAGAAATCTGGCAAGTCGATCTGATCGATACTCCACAGCTGCGTTCCAGCACGAATCGGAATCTCGAAAGACCGAAATCGAGTGAACCTGAGAGCCTCAGGGATCGAGTCCACAAAAGGGCTGATTGAATTCTGGATGGTTTTAGACGCAGGGCGAAACCAAGTTCGCTCCTCGATATTGATGGCTTCCAAACTCAATCGAGCCGGCTGATCTTCATCCTCGCTAAGATTCTTGAGCCAAACCGTTCCATCGAATTGGTGGAACTTTTCGGCTGCCAAACGAATTCCGGTTTTCCCTTCCCAGAACATCAGTGAATCGGAGTAGAGGTCTTTAGGTGGCTTTCGCTTCTTGGGTGGATCGCGCTCGATTGAGAACTCGTTTCCTCCACTCGAACGATTCGTCTCCGCAAACTTCCCTTCATTCGACTCAATGTCATTTGGGTTCAACGCCTGGGCGCGCTCGGTTCGCTCTTTTTTCTTAGGTCCGCCAAACTCCTCCGAAAAAACATCAAACAAGCTCGGCTTCTCAGAGTCCAGAAAAAAGTCGGTTTCAACGGGACCAAAAGACGAGGCGTGCTTGCGCGCTGCAACAAGCGCGTCTCCATCACCAACTCCAGAACGCGCGGCCGAGTCCTTTCCAGAAGTTCCACCACTGGTCGGCATGATTTCAGCCTGGAGCTTTCGTAAGACGGGGACGCGGCCCCACACGGCATATGTCGCGGTGATAGACAGAGTGATGGCCAAAAGCAGGTACGACCAGCGCGGGGAAGTCGACGTTTTCACCTCAGTTGCCGTCAAACATTGAACGGTCGACCAATGATTGTTCAACAACCACCACAAGCAAACAGCGATCCAGACGAAGGCGAAAAAAGCCCCGCCTAAGTCGTCCGAAATGTAGGCTGTGAACAGAACCAGGAATCCGCTCGCTACAACCGAGAGACTCAGAGAACGTAGCGTCTTTTTTGCAATCAGGGCTATCGCAAGGCCGCCCCATGACAGACTGGCTAACATCAAAATCTCCGAACCGTTGCCCGAACCCACTGTTCTGGCAAATTGATCCAGGAGCCAAGGAAACAAGAGGCAGAGAGTTGCAAGCCAAATGGCGTGAAAATCTGGCGGAATTCCTGCAGGAACTTCCGCAGTAGACGGCTTCGAAGACTCTTTTTGCGCCGGCATAGAGCACCGGTAGGCCGCGTAAAGCAAAATCCCTCCGACCAGTAGCTCAGCACCAAGCACCATTGGGCTGTCGTAGTCGATGCGACGGACTACGAAGGCAACCATCGCGATCACAGCGAGCAGCACAACTGCAGGACGGCGGCGACTCAATTCGCTCTTAGTATCTGATTTGGAACCAAAATCAGAATTCTGCGTGAGGCTTGCTCGGACAGTCGTTCGAGCACCCAGGGACTTGGAATGGCTCGATGGAACCGCCATGGGGCCCGAATCAGGATCAGGCTGCGACGCAATCACGACTTGCCTCCTGGAGTATCTGTTCCAGTTGTCGATCAATGCCTTGATCAAGATCCACTTGGTGCGCCTCCGCCGGGTGTGGAACGCCCTGAGTTGTTTCGCGCAATCGAACCTCGATGCCCACCAAGCGATGGTCCAGTACCGTCTCTGTGCCGGAAGATGCACAACTAGCAAAACAGTGGATGGCAAAGCCCGTTCCCTGCAGAGGAGTGCGCGTGGTTGAGGATCTGCTTCCAGTCGCACTGGTCGGCTCAGGAGAATCAAGGGGCACCAGCGCGAGGTGGTCCCAAGCGGCACCGGCAGACGCTTTACCAACTGGGACCGGCTTCTGCTCGTCGTCAATCCACAGTTCAAACGGAATATGGCGAGCGCTCAGCAGATCAACCAGGGTCGCCGCAATGCGAACTCGCCAAGCTAAGTTGTCTCTCGCATCCGCACTTTTCCCGGCGCATCGTGCCGTAAACAAGTGAATCTTCAGTGGACTCTTTTGCGGTCCTCCTCTTTCGCAAACAACAAGTTCGTCGAGTCGGGCCGACTGAACCCAGTGAATGCTTCTCAGCGAGTCGCCGCGCTGGAATTCTCGGACTCCAAGAAAATCCCCGTGGTTAGAAGGTCGATTTCCCTCTCCGGCGTCCGCAAGTTTAGCTCCAGAGAACTCGCATTCGGCTACCAAAGCAAGCAGGTGCGGCCGAACAAGAACTGTTTGGACAGAAGCGATGGCTCGACGCGACGTGTAGATGCCAAACGGAAACGCACAGGCTAGAACAGGATCGCCATTGGGATAGTGACCACGAAACTCTGGCTGGATCGGCAAACGGTACTCGGCGGAACTAAATGCAGGCACTCTCGCCAATCCACAATCACCCTGTCTGAGCGTCAAATCGAATTCCTCATCTTCCACAGGAACTCGAAAGTAATTTTCAATCACAAGCCCCAAAACTGGAATCGGAAGTGGGTTGCGAACGCTAAGCAGCAAGCACGCTTCTTCGCCTTCATAAAGCTCCTCGCTTTCGCAACGCAATTTGCAGGAAAGCACGCGAGTGGCCAACCACGGAAATCCGAGTCCCAAGAACAGCACGACCGCAAGACCTGCGGCCATCGACCAGCCAACTGGACTGAAGAAAGCCCCGATAAGTACGCTACTGATCAGCGCGATGACGAACCAACCCACCGGCTCCCGGAGCCAGTAAACGTAGACATTGGCACCGGGGCAAAAATCCGTATAAAGCAGACTGTAGAAAATCCGCAGAATCGACCGAGTTCGGCTATTGGGTTGCATGGAAGCCTGCCAGATAGAGCGCAATGAAGACCGGAAGCGATGTGCACGCGATGGATCTGAGCCACAAAACTCACGCCGCAGCTCGGCGAGCGATAACCGCTTGGTAAACCACGTGCTAACCCAGGCCAAGCCACCCACACGGTGTCAGCTTGCAAGTGACGGGGAACTACGAAGAGCCCCTTAGTAAAAAATATGGAGCCAAGAACCCGCGACCCAAGTTACTGGTTGTGCGCGCAGCCGTATTGCCTGGGGTTAGCCGGCTACTGGCGGGCCGCGAACAGAGTATCCGTGAGATGGATCTGCAAAAAGATGCATTGTTGGTGAGACAACCGCTTGATACTGAATGCCATTATTTGCCATGACTGTAGTCTGTGGAGGCAGTACTACGGCTCTCAAAGCAAAGAAATTCTGGCAAATGCCGCAGCTGTCTGAATCATGCTCTGCTGGTAGCGGGCTTCCGTCTCGCTCTTGGTCGCCCGGAGTCGTTTTGCAAGAATGAGCGCGACAGCAGCGGCAATGGTCTGCCTCAGCGAAGGATTTGCTGGCGGCACCGCGTTGCGACAAGATCTGGGACTCGGTCGACAAGTGACAACCCACGTGGACAAAGCCTACGAGATTGCTCAGCAGAATGGCAACTGCCGAGACGCTGGCAACGAGTTGTCGAAGAGCTTTGACCATCGTCGGTGAAGCGTTAAGGCTTACACTCGGAGGAGAGTTTCGATTGATGCGATCGGGTCGACCAGGGAGAGCCCTGAGTATGTCTCTGATGGTACGTTCGGTCAAGCGTGCAGGTTCAAAGAAGTGAAGAGAGAGACGATAGGTAAGACCACGAGAGCTGTCTGATAAACCAGTCGTTTTTCCCTTCGCCAGGCCATGCTATCCCAGGTTCGCATGGGGCTTGCGTGCTTTCTGGTTCGTGGAAGAGCCCCCCATTTTAGCCGCGCCCCGGAACCCACGGGCCATTCTCGAATGCGCCCCAAGGGCGCATTGTGTTAAAGTACTCCAATAATGCAGTCGCGACTTTCCTTAACTTTGAGACCAGACAGATGAAACCAAGTTTCCTTGTACTGTTAGCAGCCGTTTTCGTCTTTCCGCCGAGCGCGACGGAAGCTCAGCAGGTCTTTGTTGAGGCGGAGAGTTTCGACTCGCCGGGTGGATGGAAGCTCGACACCCAATTCATTGACAACATGGGCTCGCCGTATCTCCTGGCTCATGGCTTGGGGCGACCTGTCGAGGATGCAACCAAAACGGTTGAATTTCCAGAGACAGGTCAGTACCAAGTCTTCGTGCGGACCAAGGACTGGGTTGCCCAGTGGAATGCCCCGGGACAGCCCGGCAGATTTCAGCTGCTGATCGACGATGAACCCGTCGAGCAGGTATTCGGAACCGAGGGAGCCGAGTGGTTTTGGCAGTCCGGCGGTACGGTGCGAATCAGCAACACCCGCACTCGGCTCGCACTGCGCGACTTAACGGGCTTCGATGGTCGCTGCGACGCCATCTTCTTTACCAAAGACAATCAAGCTCCGCCAAACACGTCTGAGGTTCTGGGGAAGTGGCGGCGTCAACAGCTTGGATTAAAGGAAGTTCCAACCGAAATGTCCGGCTATGACTTGGTCGTGATTGGCGGCGGCTATTCGGGTATAGGCTCGGCGATTTCCGCCGCGCGAATGGGGTGCCGAGTCGCTCTGATTCAAAACCGTCCCGTTCTCGGTGGCAACGGATCGAGTGAAGTCCGCGTTTGGTCCATGGGGTTAATCCGCCGTGGCAAGTATCCTCGAGTCGGTGAGATTGTTAGCGAGTTCAGCGATAACGCCAAGAAATCTCCGGGAACCTACGAGGAGTTTGGAGACGCCGACAAAGAAGCTCTGGTAGCTGCCGAAGAGAATATCGACCTGTTTCTAAACCACCACGCCTACCGAGTCGACCAATCGGAGAATCTTATACAGGGTGTCTACGCGTTCGATACACGTACCGGCGAACACAAGAGGTTCGTCGGAAAACTCTATAGCGACTGTACTGGCCACGGGACGATCGGTTTCCTGGCCGAAGCGGATTGGGAAATGACGCCCAAGGGCCGTATGGGGATGAGCAACATGTGGGCTTGGGACGAAGGCGATACTCCGGTCGACTTTCCCCAGACACCTTGGGCGCTGGACCTCAACATGGAAGACTTCCCGTACCCACGCGACCATCATGGTCAGTGGTTTTGGGAAGGCGGGTTTGATAAAGACCCAATCAAGGAAGCGGAAAGCATTCGCGATTGGAATCTTCGAGCCGTTTATGGTGCCTTCAATGCTATGAAAAACCGTGATGGGGCCGCTGAACACCGCAATGCCTATCTGACGTGGATTGCCTACATCGGTGGGCCTCGCGAGTCGCGGAGGTTGATCGGGGACATCATTTTGAGTCAGGAAGATATCGTAGAGAAAGTGGCGTTTCCGGATGGCTGCGTTCCGAGCACTTGGTCGATCGATCTGCACTATCCCAAAAAGCAGTACTCGAAGAAGTACCCAAATGATCCTTTCATTTCGGTGGCTGTACATGATCGACGCATTGATCGAAGCTTTGGCTATCCAGTTCCGTATCGATGCTTCTATTCTCGAAACATCGAGAATTTGTTTATGGCCGGGCGGTGCATCAGCGTGACCCACGAAGCACTGGGGACGACACGAGTGATGAAAACGTGCGGCATGATGGGGGAAGTTGTGGGGCGTGCCGCCAGCATCTGCGTGGCTAAAAACTGCTCTCCCCGTGACGTCTACACGCGCTACTGGAGCGAAATGGACCAGTTGCTGAGATTGCCCGGCAAGGCTCGGCGCGACACCGTCGATGGTGACTTCACCATTCCAGACGACGCTCTCGCGCTAGCAGGCCCCCATGGACCGCCTACGGGGCTGGAGCCGGAATCGTTGGATGGACTGATCATCGATGACATGGACGCAGTGAAGTCAGGGAAGTGGACCACGGGAACGGGACTGAAAGGCTATGTTGGCTGGGGCTACGTTTATGCCGGCGATGGCTCCGGAGCTACGATTCGATTCCAGGGCAAAGTACGAGAAAGCGGCCTGTTTGACGTACGTCTGGCACATCTGCCGCACGAAAATCGCGGTGCTCACGTCCCGGTCGATATTGAGACGTCCAACGGATCGAAACGCGTGATGATTAACATGCAGGAACCAGCCCAGTCCAATGGTTTTACGTCGCTTGGCAAATATGCTTTGACAAAGGGGGAGACGATTTCAGTTGTATTGACGGCCGAGGGAGCCGGAGGCATTGTCCACGCCGATGCGGTGCAGATCCTACAGGTTGAGAGGTAAGCGTGAAGCCGCCAAAAAGTCGCGCGCGACCATGGGGGCTTCATTTGATGCGAGTCACCCTGTTCGCCGTGATTATCGTACTCATCCACAGCCAACACGCTCAGCGGCAAGCAGACAGGCAATATCAGGGATCGCCTTCGATCAATCTGGCGAACGTCCAAAGCATTTTTCCGCGTGCCGCATCAATTTCAAAAAAGGCGTTGGCCAACGGCGGCCATGAAGTGTTGGATGCTGACGGAGACGTGCTTGGGCTGGTCCTGCAAACATCCCCGAAAAGCGACCACTTGATTGGCTTTTCCGGTCCGACGAACACGCTGATCGGATTCTCGTTGGACAATCAAATTGTCGGACTGGATATCGTCTCGAGCGGTGACACGCGCGAGCACGTTGAGCAGATTCGGCTTGACGAACGATTCCTGAATTCATTTGTTGGCAAATCCTGGGAACAGGCGCAAATCTTATCCGACATCGATGCCGTGTCAGGTGCGACGCTCACAAGTTTGGCTATCCAAGAGTCGATCCTGTTGCGGTTCAGCGGCGGCCGTACTTCACTTCGCTTTCCAGACCCGCTGCAGATCAACGAGGCGCGGCGCCTATTTGAGGCGGCAGACAGCGTAGAACAGGATCCGGCGCATCATGCTCTCTGGCATGTCAAAGACGGCGCAGGCACGAAAATTGGATCGGTCTTGTGTACCTCGCCAGCAGCAGACAACTTGATCGGCTATCAAGGTCCGACCGAAACCTGGATTGGATTCCAGCCTAGCGGGATCGTTTCCGGCATCGTTCTCGGACGCAGCTATGACAACGCCCAATACGTGAACTATGTACGCGATGACAAGTACTTTCTTTCCCTGTTTGATGGCTTGTCATTGCAAGAGCTCGCCGAACTTGATCCGGTTGAGGCTGAGATTGACGGCGTCTCGGGAGCCACGATGACGAGCATGACCGTCACGCTAGGCATGATACAAGCTGCAAAAGAGTTTCGAGTTTCGTCCAAGGCAGCATCCAGTGCTCAAAGCCTTGCGGTGAATTGGGGGCTGAGCGACTTGGGGACCGCAATGGTAGTCATCGCGGGAATAGCCATCGCGCTAACCCGGCTTCGAGTTCCCAGGTATTTGCGTTTGGCTTTCCAGCTGCTGTTGATAGGTTATCTCGGCCTGATCAACGGCGATCTCATTTCGCAGGCAATGATCGTCGGCTGGGCTCAGAATGGTGTCCCCTGGCGAAACGCAGGAGGATTGGCTTTGTTGACGTTGGCGGCCTTCTTAGTACCGATCACGACGAAGCGGAACGTCTACTGCACGCATCTTTGTCCGCACGGTGCGGCGCAGCAATTGCTGAAGCGCCGGGTACGGTGGCAGCTGGCACTACCGCGTTGGCTATCGTCGTTTTTGAAGATGGTTCCTGCGTTGCTATTGGCCTGGTGCGTGGTCGTTGCGATTGTCTCGCTGCCAATGAGTCTGGTCGATATAGAACCATTTAATGCATGGGTGTTTCGTGTTGCTGGATGGGCCAGCATTACGATTGCGATCATCGGACTGGTGGCGTCGCTGTTCGTACCGATGGCCTACTGCCGATATGGCTGCCCGACAGGCTTGACGCTGGGTTTCCTGAGGCTCAGCGCGCGTAGCGGTCAGTGGTCGCACCGAGATGGGTTTGCAGTCGCACTGGCTGTTTTGGCTGTCATCTTGTGGGTGGTCACGTAGTGCTCAGCGACAGGATTCCTACTGCGGAAACAGTCGATGTTTTTACAGCGAACTCTTCGAAAGAAGTGAACGCCCGTATCGTTCGACGTGGTCGCTAGTGTAAATTTCATAGGCTTTCTGGGACACCGCTTCGCACTTGAGTAGGGCAGTTTGACAGATCATGTTGACAAGAAACGAACGAGAAAAATGCGTCGTGCTGGTACCTGTCGGCAGCCATATTGAGCCGCAATGTGAGACGGGGCTGGCGGAGTTGGAACGCCGCGGCTATCCCGTTCGGCGTGTGCGCGGATACGCGGCGATCGATCAAGGGCGGAACCAGATGGCAACGGATGCGCTGAACGATGGTTTTGAAGTCACCATGTGGATTGACTCCGACATCAGTTTTGACGCCGATGACGTGGATCGGCTGTTAATGCAAGACTTGCCCATTGCCTGTGGTATCTACCCGCAGAAAGGGAGACGGCAGCTTGCGATCCACGTCCTGCCAGGGCAAAAAGAAATTGTGTTTGGCAAGTCGGGTAGCCTGCTTGAGATCAAGTATGCCGCGGCGGGATTTCTGATGGTGCGACGCGGTGTCTATGAAGCGATCCAGTCCCAGCTCGAACTTCCCGTTTGCAATGAACGATTTGGGCGAACTATGATCCCGTTTTTCCTCCCGATGGTGGTGCCCGATGGTAGCGGGCACTGGTATCTCGCGGAAGATTACGCCTTCTGTGAGCGGGCGCGCCTGGTTGGTTTTCAGATCGTTGCAGACAGCAGGATTCGTCTGTGGCATATAGGCTCGTTTGGATACTCCTGGGAGGACGCCGGCAGTGATCCCACGCGGTACGCGACCTACAACTTTCGCATGGACTGAGTGGCAGATGGGCTGTGCTCCGTTTGATGGCTGCACCGGCAATGATTCTCCCTCGCCATCTGGCGGGGGGAACGCTTTCTGTTTCTGATTGCATATTGTGTCTGCTCGCATGGTGGCCTACCTATCTTCAGGTAGGCTTATTCCCCCCGAGTCCGCATGCCCAACCGCAGCACTCGCCGCAGCCAACACCCGGTGGGACGCCGCGCGGTGGCCCCTGAAGCGGGCGGAGTTTAGCCGGCTGCATCCTGTTCTTCGCGGCGCAGCGCGGATGACCGCTGCGCCAAGAAATTGCTTGAGTGCTGCTGGAGGACGTGTTACACTGCCACACACGTTTGACTCAACAAGGCAGCAAGCCAACGAACAGAACGTTGCCCCTTTCAAGTTTCAATTTTTCTTTGCTGGGCCGTCGCAATGAAACGCCCTACCTTTGCCCGCTTGGCCCTGTTTCTACTGGTGATTCTGTGTGCTGTTGCGTGCAATTGGATCTATCGATACGAGGAGGTTTATCGATCGGGTAACAAGGTCATTGCCGACTACCGGGGGCAGATCACCGAAGTCGAGCGGTATCTAGGCGGCTGGCCATCGAAGTACTACGTCTGTTGCTCCTATTCGAACGACTTGCAGTTTAGTAGTTGGAGCTATACCCGTTTGCTGGGCAACGTCGCGGTGTGGACGGCAATTCTATTGGCGGTGGTAGGCTACGAACTTCATGCACAAAGTAGGCAGGTCGCAGATTCGAAAGCCGGCCGGCGAAAGCTCTCGATCGTTGATCTTCTGGTGGCCACTTTTCTTGTGGCTATGGTGCTGTTCTATATTCAAACCCTACGTTCCCGGACAGCCGCCCATCGTGAGTTGGCGCAACGGCTTGCCACTACCGGTGGAAACGCGATTCAAACGACCTATCTGCCGGCGCCATTTGGCAAATGGATGCCCGGCTATGTGAAAGGGATGTTTTCCCGGCTCAGCGATGTCTCGCTGGTCTCACCCTCGGACGAGCAATTGCAAGAAATCTTGCAGTTGACTCAGCTGAGTCAGTTGCGAATCGGCGGGGGGGACTACGATTTGCGTCTACTGGACTCCATTGCCGAAAAGCCGTTTCTACGGGAGATTCGGATCTCGGGTCGCCCGATCGACGCTGAGTTGATATCCGCGATTGGGTCGGCGAAACAATTGCAGGCGATCAACCTGATGCGCACCAGCGCGACGGCAGAGTTGCTCTTGGGGTTGGGAACCATGCCTGCTCTGCGTGACATGAATCTGATTCATACCGACGTCAAGCTGACGCAGACCGAGCCACCTGTGTGGTCTTCCAACGTGCGCATTCTGGCACTGCCGCGTCCGCCTCAAGGTATGCAGGCCGAACTGCGGATTCAGGGTTGGCCCAAGCTCGAGGAGCTAACCTGTTCGGAGTACGACGAGTACCGCAATACCGAAGTGATGGCAGTGCAATTGTCTGACTTGCCTGAGCTGACCGAGTTGTGGCTGGACGCTTTACAGCTGTTTGATTTGGAACTGGACGGACTACCAAAGCTGAAGAAGGTGTCGCAGCTGCATTGGCAAGTTGAGCAGCGAACTCCACCAACTCAGGAGGTTCCATCCTTTCCGTGGGTCCGAAAATTGACCGTCAGTAACGTACCTCAACTGGAGGAGTTGCCGGTTTATGGAACGCACATCCAGCAGATCAGCCTCGATGCCGAGGACGCATTGTTCGGCGTGTGCGTCATGCCTCATTCGATGCCGGGTCGTCCGGCGAGATATGGCTATTACGGCTTTTTTGATACTTCGGATACGACGATTCCATTACCCACCAGACAGGCCTGGATCGACGGGCTGGCTGACTCGGTAGGTCCGCGGGTCCTGGACTATTCCCACGTGCCGCTTCAGTCGGTTGATCTTCAGCCGCTAGCCAAGAATACCGGGATTCGATCTTTGGATTTGTCGCATTCGAGCGTCGAACCGCGTCAGCTGGAGCCTATCAAGGCGATGGAGCAATTGGAAGAGATCAATGTTTTGGGGTGTCAGGTCGACGGAGAGACCATTGCGGACCTGGTCGAAACATTGCCCAATCTGCGCCGCGTGCAATGTGATCCGGCCTATCTGAGTCAGTTAAAACTGGTCGGAAATTCGCGTCTGGAGTCTGTAGTTGGCGAGTCCCGGTGGAATTACTCTTCTCTGGGGGCTTTGCATTTGGAGAATTTGCCCAATCTGTCCGATGTGTTCCAGTTGGCCCAGCATGCTAGCCAGATCTATGTGAAGGATATGCCGGCTCTCCAAGGGGTGGTCTTCAATGCTCCGCTGCCACAGCGCTGTATCCTGAGTGGATTGCGAGATCTGAAGGTCTTTGCCGGAGGCGGTGCCAGGCTCGATGACGAACTAGCCCAGGAGTTGCTGCGGTGTACGGAATTGCAGAAACTGACGATGGCCCATTGCCCGATATCGAACGATATCTTGCGAGCGCTCAGTGACCTCAAAGAACTCCGCTACCTTTGCCTGACCGGTACGGCCATCAGCGATGACGTGGTGAACGCTTGGCAGCCACTGGAGCAGCTGGTGGCGTTGCGACTGGATCAAACGGAAGTGAGTTCCGGTGCCATGCCTTACATAACGAAGTTGAAAAGATTAGAACGGCTGTGGATCGATGATCTATCCGAAGCGGCATTTCAGGATCTTGCCCAGCTAGGCCAGTTGAAACAGCTGAGTATTCATGGCGCCCAGCTGTCGGTTCTCAGCATGGGGGAAATCGTCAAGCTGAACCAGTTGCAGGAGCTGGATATCAGTGAGTGTGAGCTGAGTCCGGAGGTCGCGTCGATCTTGATTCAGAAGATTCCGTCGTCGCTGGAGATACTGCGGCTGCGAAATGCCAAGCTAGACGGTCCGTCGCTTATGAGTTTGGCGCGGCTGCCGCAGCGGTTGACGTTTGACCTGGAGAACCTAGAGACCGATCCCAAGATCACCGACGCGATTGTGGCCGCTGGACGCGCTGTCGAAACCTACGGCGATCCCAGGATCCCTAGGTTCGCTACATTCATGTCAGGCTCCCCTGACGAGGACGATTCGGACGAGCGTGTTGGAGAAGTTGCGCCCGAGCTGTTTGATCCGGCCTACGTGGAATCATTCGAGCAGTACGCCGCACCGCTGCCCAGCGGCAATACGCCCCAAGTGATCGGCCCCAACATTTTTTCCTTTGAGGCGCTCGGTTATTGGTTGGGCCGCATGATAGCTGGACCGCCCAAGCCGATCGAAACATTTTGAATCCATGGAACGTATGAGTCGCGGCGCCACGATCAGTCAACTCTCAATTCTCGCCACGTGTGCTCTCTTGTGCGCGTGCGAGCAGCCACCCCCCTTGGCCTTCCAGCACGCAAAACCTGTTGAAAACGCGTTTTCCAGCGATGGCCGAGGAGGATACGATTGGCCGGTGACTGGAAGTGGTGGTTTTGATGTGCTACGCCCAAGTCCGTTTACGTACTTTGATCAAATCGATCGCGAAAAGCTCGCTGTTGCTGCGGAATTGCCGCTGTTTCAAGAAGCCGACGCGGGAACGCGCCCCGATGGCATGGAGGAAGACGTCTACTACTGGTTCCGCCGATACACCGAGCCCCATGAGCCAACGACGGCTTCCTTTTCCATCCATGTCGACGACGACGTTTGGGCGACGGGTTTTGACCTGGACGCTGCCGGAGACCGACTGATCACGATTGGCGAGAAGGTGCAAATATGGGACGTTGCGAAAGAGCAACTGCTACATAGCTATCCCTGTTCTTCCGAACCACTGCGTGCTTTCCTGGGTGACGATAGCGATCGTTTCACGGTGGTGACGAAGCAGTCTCTCGAGCTGTTTTCCGTACCTACCGGCACCAAGCTGGCCCAGTGGTCTAGTCCTGATGAAATCGAGTCCGCCTTTGTTGCTAGAGACCGCAGTGTCTACTGCGTCACGACCAAGCAGCATCGGTTGTTCGCACTCGACGGAGAACTGAAGATGCTGGCCGAGTACCAAGAACACCCACTCAGCAATGCGCATGCGGCGGTGCATCCAACAGGCAAGTGGATCATTGCGAACACCAAGGCGGGGCCGCTGCGCTGGCACTTGGAAGACGGCAGCTACCAAGCTGAGGTTCTTTCGGCTTACAAGTACTCTGCTGGTGTCGCTCGGTGCGTTTCAGGGGTCCACTACGACCGCTGGATCGGACCTGACTACGCCACGCTGTACTATGGGGAACAGTGGCTTCATCCGACTGAGTACAGTGGAGTCGACTATATGCTGACCGGCCACGTGTTGTGGGCCCAAGATTGCACTGTCGATGACACTCAGGGGTGGACGCTGGCTATGGGCCATCAGCCTGGGATCGAAGGGCCGCCACGTTATGTTCTGCAAGATGTTGAGTTGGCCTCTCAGAGTGCTTCGGTGCCGCTCGTCTTGGAAGAAGAGCCGATCGACTTGGCAACCAGTCAGGCGGGCGAACGTATCGTGCTGAGCAACGTGGACGCTGTGAATGTGATCCATCGTCGTCGGTGGGTCGATCTGTTTGGCAGTTGGACTACGGAGAGAATGTTAACTTTGTTGGCCGAAGGCAGAGTCGACCAGTTAGAGCGTTGCATAGAACTGCTGCGCGAGCAACCAAGAGTTCGGCTGAACGTCACTGGCGAAGAATATTGCTCGTACGCCATACTGAGACTGGGCGTGCGCTGGGCCCAGCTCGAGAGCGAGGGCGATGCGCCAGAGACGCTAAAGAAGCTGGAGGACTGGTATGCGTCCGGTAGCGACTTGGCACTGGCTGTGTCTGCCCAACGCCACTACAGGACCGCCTGGGATGGACGCGGTGGTGGCTATGCGAACACGGTGACTCAACAAGGCTGGCAGATTTTCCAGAAGCATGCGGAGCTTGGCAAGCAGGACCTGAAACGATTGCTTGAGCGAGAGCGACCTCCGGCGTTCGCGTTCGAAGCCATGGTCGTAGCGATGCGCGATACCGGAATGGATCACCTCGAGGCAGAACCCTACTTGCAGCGATACGTCACGCTCTATCCACACAGCATACGAGCGCATGTGAACTTGTGTTTCTGGATGTTGCCCAAGTGGGGTGGGAGCCCGGGAGATGGGGGCGCCTACGTCGGAGCACTGGCGAATCTGTATCCGGAGTTCATGTCCGATTTAGTGTATGCCAAATGTGCCCTTCTGTGCCATAGAATCTCGAGTCCGGATGACTACTACGAAGCGGGGTTCAGCGAGCGGCGGCTGATCAGTGGGGTAGAGCGGATGATGGAAATGGACTATCTAACCCCAGCCGATATGCAGGTCATTCTGCCTATTGCCAGTGGCCGAAATGCCGAACTCAGTCAGCGTTTGACGGACCACTACGTTCGCAGGTTTGGCATGGTGAACTCAGTTGGCTACTACTATGACGCCGGCGAAAATTCAAATCCGCTTCTGGCCGCTAAGGCCCAAGCATTCGCGGCCGCCGAGTAAGGCCTTGTCTATCGGAGCAACCCCAGTCGTTTGATAGCCACTTGCATGGTGGCTTACCTGTCTCAGGCAAGCAATTTTTCTACGGCACGTCGTTTACCGTGGAAGCTGTATTTCCTTGAATCCGGCAGTGATTCCCGGACCATCGTAGTGATTCCGGTAGCGATAGGCGCCCACATCAAGTGAGCCTCGGCGACTGGTGCCATCGAAGTCGTCTTCGGGTAGGTAAGCCGGATCGGCCGCGCCAATCATCGCGGAGCCAGCCACCGGAAAATAGTTCTGTAGGTTCCCATCCGGACTAGATGCAAACACATTGCCAGCGACCAGCAATTTGGGGCTCTGGGCCGCGCGCAATGCTTCTGGCGCAAAGACGGCATTGTTGGCAACAATCACCGTTTCACTCGGCATTGGTGAACTGTCGATGCGGATACCCGTGCCTGCTTTCTTGACGATGGTATTGTTGACGATCCTGAGATTGCCAACGCTGGCACTTTGGTGCTTCTGGGAACGAATTCCATCGCTACGGACGTCAAAGATAACATTGTTGCGAATGACGGCATCAGCTGCCGCTTGAATGCCATGATCACCCGAATTCCAAATCGCATTTCTTTCGATGACGTTCGTGCCCTGACCGTCGGTGCCATACACGATAATGCCGGGATAATTCGTGTCATGGATGATGTTGTCACGAATGATGTTATTGAAGCTGCCGTCTTTGATTTCGACGCCATCGCCCTGACTGACGTTAGGGCCTTTCAGGTCGTGAATGTAGTTGCCTTCGATCACCGAATCGCGAAAGACGGCTTGGG
Source organism: Pirellulaceae bacterium (assembly GCA_028281725.1). Classification (GTDB taxonomy): domain Bacteria; phylum Planctomycetota; class Planctomycetia; order Pirellulales; family Pirellulaceae; genus Aureliella. Next base: position 23,209 of record JANQJJ010000295.1, read on the forward strand.
TCTTGCCGGCTCGATCATTATTCGCGCCTAGATAGAAAGCCTCGCCGTGTCCACCTGTATGGTGAATATGATTGCCTTGGAAGAGCATCTCCGAGTAGACGTTATCGACGTGGTTGCAGGTGACGGCGACTCCGCCGATATGGTGAATGTGCAGGCCCAGCAGCGTAACATTCCTTGCCATGCGATCGCGGAATTTGCTGATACGAATTGCCGTGCTGCCGCCGGTAATTTCGATATCTTTGAGGACCAGATACTGAGCGCCCTCGATATTGAACGTATTCTGTCGCATGTCGGGGCGTTTGAAAGTTACCGTATGGCCGTCTTGGGCCTGGATCACAATGGGAGCGTCACTGTGACCGACATGACGGAGGGTGAGTCGTCGCGGATCGGAGTAGACGCCCTCCGACAAGACGACAGTTTGGCCTGGCTGCAACTGGGATCCATTCAAGACCGAGAACCAGTCATCGGTTGGCTTTAGTTCAATCGTCTGCGCATCTGCTTCCAAGGACGCGGCGACCAGTACAACAAACAGACGGAACACGCTGGTGGTGATGCTTCGCATGGCTTGCCAGATATCGTTGTGGTTGGTTGGGGGCCAAGGGAGGGACTCGCAATATACTCGCTTTGGCGACTAGTGGTCTGTCAAAGCTTAATCTTTGGGTCGGGTAAAGGGGTCAGGAGTCAATTGTGCACAGCACCCGAAGGGCCGCTGGCGGCAATTGACTCCTTTACCCAAATCTTTAGTGTTGACAAAGCACTAGAGCAGCATTTCGTTTTCCGAGAAAGTTGTTCCACCTTGGCACCGTTCCGCCCCTGGCAACTTACTCCGGTAGATCGTCGAACGTGAGACTTGGTTGATGCTGAGTTTTCACAGTGCTGTCAGCATCAAGAATCGAAAACAGATAGCTGTAGGAAACTCGCCATCGCGTTCCATCCTCGCAGAGGATACCTGCCGTCTTCGGGTTGCGTTTGATGACCTTGCCGATGCGCTCGCAATGCTGCTTGTCCGTGAAGCCGACCATGTCACCAACGGCAATCTGCTCGCGGCAAAGTTTGGCTCCCGACCCCATCGGCCGCGGCGTCGGTTCATCGTCGACATTGATCGAAACGTATTCGATTCGCCACGCCTCTCCATCATCCAGGTGTCTCACACTAACGCGAGTTCGGTGGCATGACTCTACAAGCGCAGCAATACAGCGGTTTTCCTCTGGGTGAAAATACTCCACTACTTCCCCAGGTCGGACTTGGCGACGCGCCGAGTTGATGCGATCTGGATCGCTCAGCATCTGGTCGATCTCGTGCCGCAACTGAAAAAGCTGAAACGCGGAAAGCTCTCCGCATTTTTCACGCAGCTGACTGAGTAAGTCTTCCGGCATCGTCTGGCCGCTGGCCAATTCAATTTCTTTCATTTGCGATAACAACCTGAGGTTAACAGACATCACCGACGCCATACCGTTCGGTGTTTATCACTCGATTGAGACTCATTTTAGCAGGATGAAAAACGTCGGGTTGCCCCAAAGCGTGTCTTTAGGCAAGGGTTTTCCCCGATCGGTGCTCAAGCACGCGGAAGCATCGTCAAGCAGATTGCCGTCGATCATCGTCAAATGGGGTGTGAAGGCAACGATGACCAGTTTTAATAGAGAATGGGAAACGGTAGGTGCTAGAGGAGTTCCGTGTATGCTGGACGTTCCGTCGCGGATTGAATCGTGGTGCGCTTTCGGGATTTTACGTTCCCGGCCTGGCGCATGAGAGCGCGCAGTCGGTTCAGTGGTGCGTCGCCCGCGCTCGATTGAGCAACGAAGTCGTTGATCGTACACGCGATAGGCCCCTGCGGCTCGCACTAGGCAAGACGCGGCGATGGTCCGTGAGAGACATCTTAAGCAAATGGGATTCGACTGATGGAGAAGGGACAGCTCACTGAAAACGGTCAAGCAATCTCGTCGCTCAGGCCATGGTTGTTCGTCGGAAGCCTGCTGGTAAGCCAAGTTCCCTGTGCGGCCGAGGATACCGGGAGTGTTCGTTTGCATGTCGCTATAGAACACTCTCTGTTGGTTCGGGATAGTTCCCAGAAGACGAGCGACCGAAGCTACGTACCTTGCCAGAACGCGTTCCTTTTCGTATCGCCAATCAAGCGAATCCGAAAGCGGCACGAGCTGGTCGCTTGGATTCGGCGGAATGCGGTGCCGGCTGCACCTCGCCATCATCGATTTCAACTTGTCGACGGCCGAGTCGTGCCGTCGGCCAAGCTGGCGACCGTCGGTGACACCGTCAGCCGTTCCACCAGCGACCAGCAAGAAGTCGTCTTGGAGCTGTTCAGCGGCTCACCGGTGGGCCCCAGTGTTCAAGCCATTCCCAAGGTTCGTCTTTCCCAGCCGGAATACGTTCCCATTCAGGTTTCGGTTCCGCCGAGCTCGGAGAGCGCTGCCTACATGCTCATCTCCGATCACACGCTCGCTCGACTGACCGACAAGCATGGAAACGCTGAATTCAAGCCGTTGCCTGAGGGGATGGAAATCCCGTTGAGAATTAGTTACCCGCAAAGCCGGGCAAAGGTACGCTTTGACTCCGAGACACTCGATATCGACGCCAAAGGCGCATTCTTGATACAGGCCGGTGGTCGCTCCATTGAACACACCATTCGAATTTCTGCCGTGGACACCCGATAGAAAAGGGGGCAGGTCCGGGCACGCTTCCAAGATCATATCCGACACGCGCATCCGCCTGCGGCACATGGGCCTGTACGGCTACTCCTGAGAAGATGCCGGTTCAGAACTTGAACGTTACGCCAACTTTAACCTGTGACTCAACGAATAACGTTGCGTGGTTGGCTGACCCAGATCAATCACTTTCGGCCGGCGTTCGGGAAAACTCTTTCAACTGCCAGTCGAAGTGGGGTTTTTCATTCGGCCGCGGCGGCGGATCGTGCCTGTCCGGGTATTTGGCTTTGATTCTTACCACGCCAACTTTCTTGACCAGACAAAAATCCGTATCGCCCAGGTCGGATGTCTGTGATTCCTGATTGACCCAGAACGCGTCCCACTGGCCCATCGGGACGCTGATCGGTTGCTTGCCATTGTTCCTGCACCAATAGCGTTCGGGATGACCGCCGATGGTACCGCTCCAGTTCCATTCATCATCCAACTTGGAATAGAAGGCGAATTGTCGATACGCAGGCCGATAAAATTCGTCCCCGACCCGATGAATCAGAACGCCGCTATCGGCGACTTCGACATAAAACTTGACCTGATGATCGCCGATCGTGCGCCGGACAACAAAGCACTCGGCCTGCCCCACTTTCTCGGTCCCGATGACCTCAAAGACTACGTCGTCCAGGCTGCTGCCGGCCGTCTCCTGGTAGACCCATCGATAACCGACCCCGATGGGAAAATAACTGGGATCAAGCGTTTGAGGACGCAGATACCAAGACAAGAACGCGCAAACGGAGACTAGCAACAGCAAGCCCCGCAAGCTAAGTCGCAACCAGCGGCGAGGTCCGCTTGCTCGCTTGGCTGGAGCCCGGTGTTTGGACCCTCGCCGGTGTGACCAAAGGGAAGCAACGGTCCTCATCAAGCTATTCTCCAATTCCGGCGTTCTACATCGCTAGCCAATCACCTTCGGCAACCAGCAATACTCGCGCCAAGTTTGCGTACTTGCGTTTTTCAGCAGGTTCTCCGGTGAAATATTGAGTGGAGTTCGGTACCGGTTCCGATCTCCGCCGGAAATTCTCTCATCGGTTGGCGGAAAAATCGCCGATTGCTACTTGTGTTTAGCTATTGTCACCGTATAGCGGCCAGATCCAGGTGATCGGCGATTAGTTTCGCAGCAGCTTTCTAGGTGTGGCACGGGCTCGCCCGTGGGTTTTGAGAAGTTATCAGCTTGTTGCCAACACCAGGAATTGTTTCAGATCGAAGATGAGGAGTGCCCAGATGGTCTTGGCACGACCTTCGATCGACCAATCAGCTGACACTCAAAGCAAGAACCCACCAACCAGACACTGGCGGAGCCAGTGCCACACAAAATCACTCTCTGATAGACAGTGCCACCCCACCAAAGCTAAAAAGAGGCCTGACCCCTTTCTGCCCCCTTTCTGCCCCCTCTTGACAGGCCGTGCCACTCGGCCGACTAGTCTATGCAACCTGTCCCGATGGCTGGCTGATAAACTGTGGGTATGTCGGAGCCACACCGGAAAACAATCAAGCACCAACATGAGCTTGGTGACTTTCACGAGCTGACGTTCTCCTGTTATCGCAGGCTGCCTCTGCTGACCAATGATCACTGGCGGCACCTGTTGTCACAAAGCCTTCAGTCGGCCTGTGAAGAGGAGAGTATGGATTTAGTGGCGTTCGTGTACATGCCCGAACATGTTCATCTACTTGTATTTCCGAGAAGGCCCAAGCCGGATATCGGTCGATTCTTAGCCAAGATAAAGCAACCATTCTCGAGTAGGATTCGAGAGCTGTTGCAAGCATCCTGCAGCCCGCTACTTAAGAAGCTGACGCTTCGTGAGCGCCCTGAGAAAATCGTGTTTCGATTCTGGCAAGAAGGCCCCGGATTCGATCGCAATATCTTTCGACCGGAAGTAGTTCAGGCATCGATGCATTACATTCACAAGAACCCAGTGGCGCGTCAACTTTGCCAACGAGCCATCGATTGGCCTTGGTCCAGTGCCCGATACTATCTAGCTGAGCCTCCCCAACAACAATTCCCTAAGCTGCCACATATTCATGGACTTCCGCCGGAGGCCTTGGACGGCGGATCGACCAGAGGGTGAGATCTTTTGCCCTGGGTGTGGCACGGGCTTGCCGGTGGGTTTTGAGGAGTTATCAGCTTGTTTCCAACACCAGGATTTGTTTCAGATCGAAGATGAGGAGTGCCCAGTCGGTCCTGGCACGACCTTCGATCGACCAATTAGGTGACACTCAAAGCAAGAGCCTACCAACAAGACACTGGCGGAGCCAGTGCCACGCAAAACCACTCTCTGATAGACAGTGCCACCCCGCCGAAGCTAAAAAGAGGCCTGACCCCTTTGCCTTTCTGACCCCTTTGCCTTTCTGCCATGACAATAGCATGGTCGATTTAAACACTTTTTACCAAGAGCAGTTTCTGACGGTAAACAAGTACGATCAACAAAGGTGGCGATTAGCGAGAAGTGTCATTTTAGCTCCTTAAATATTGGCACGCGTGGCCCCGTTTGTCCCGGAGGTAACGGCTTCCATTCTAATTTGCTCCGCGCCGTACGCATCGTCGGATAGATTGTAGGATCTATGTATTTGCCTTGGGGTCGTTTCCCCGGTCCAATTCCGATACCCTTTGCGAAAGCTCTCGCGTTTTTAATGGCAGCTAGTGCTGCCGGTGAATTCTTATCTACATTACCAATAAGTAGCACGTCGAGATCCGATGCCGCAGTACTCGTGCCTTTCGTGCGAGATCCAAACACCCTGACCTGCTTGACGCCCGGAATCGCCATCAACTTCGCATGCAATCCGGCAGCTTGGAGTTGGTTTATCCCGGCGACGTTGAGAGCAGCGTCAGTTCCATTCGGAGATACTTTGGCAATCGCAGAAAACTGTGCATGAACCCCCAGTAGTCGCAGCGCTGCTTCACCAAAGTATCCGCTTGCGCCAGATTCGCCGTTCATCGCGGCAAACATTCCCTGTCGAGTTCGGTACAAGGCGATTCCACCCTCGATCCCGGCTGCCGTCAGCCTGATTCCCTTGGCGGCTTGTGCGGCTCTACCCGCCGCAATAAGCGTTCGACTTGAACTCGCGACTTTCGCAAGTGGCCCAGCAAGAAATAGAGCGGCATCGCCAGCGAGCGATATTGCGGCGTCCTTCCGATTTCCTTGAGTCCAATGGTCTGCGGCCGCTCCGCCGGGAATCGCATGAAGGCCAAACTGCATTACAGCAGCCAACTCAGCGTCTTTCTGCGCACGAAAAACGTCCCGATAAACCTGTCGATATGTATTAAAACGCTTTCCAGATCGAAAATCGGCGAGAATGGTTGAAATCTTATCTGAGCCAGCATTATCACCAGTCAAAGGCATTGTCCGCACGGCAATTACTTCATAGCGATCCACACGACCGCGGAAATACCAAGGCTTCATAAAGAATGTTACAATATCGTTTCCAATTACATCAGAAACCAAAACTCCAGTGTTTTTCCCGTCAACTTCTTGTGCTAGCCCGTCGTCAATTAGGCCTCTAACTAGTTTCTTGTCAACATTATTGAACCTAAATTTCTTAAGACCGCTCGGATCAGTCGAATTCGTCGGTCCGTTCCCCACATACCGATACAGGTTCTCGTCACCCGCTTCAAATCCCAATGGGTCTTGGCTGATGAAGCGGCCGGTGGTGGGATCGAACCAGCGGGCTTTGGCTTCGATGAGGCCGGTCGCTGGGTCGCGGTGGTGGCCAGCCCAGATGTTGGAGGCGATGAGGTAACTGGTGCCGGTGTCGCCAAGCTGAACGCGGTCGGCACCGTATTCAGAAGTGACGGTGTGGACGACTTTCCAGCTGCCGCTTTCTTGACTGGCGACGGTGGTTAGACTTCCCAGTGCATCCGTAAAGCCCCAGACGGTGTTGTAGCTGCCGGTATCGAACACGTCGGTGGCTACGATTTCATTGGGCTGCGTTCCGTGCAGGTAGAGCTCGGTGATTGCCGGATCGGTACCGGATAGATCCAGCTTGGCCAATACCTGCAAGCCTTCCCGCAGATGGCCCGTTTCGGAGAGCACGGTCGTGCCATCGGAATCGATCTCGCGGCGGCCGATCATCAAACCGCTTGCATCATAGCCGTATTCGATTGCACGGTTGAGAACGCTACTGGTGTCATACTGCTCCACTCGAATCAAACGTCCGACGGGATCCCACTTAAAGACTTCATAGGCGCCCAGCGACGGTGTGAGCCGTGAAGTGCGTTTGATCAGCCGCCCTTCGTTGTCGTACTCGTAGTCGAAGTTGTCATCCTGGGTCAGCCGATTGTCTTTGCCAACGGTCCAGGCCGTACTGGTGCTGCTCTGTCCGCCCGTAAAATCGCGATTCGGCTGGGCAACACTGTCGATGGTTTCCTGAACTTGCGTTAGTTGACCATTGGCATCGTAGAGGAACAGGCGATAGTTGTTCCGGTGGGTGGCTCCAGCCCCGCTTTTATAGTCGTCAGTTTGCGTCAGCAAGCGGCCGACCTTATTGTAGCTGTACTGATGGTGGGTCAGATGGGTCCCGGCACCGTCAATAGAGTGTTTGATCCCCTGCGTTTTTCCTCCCGGCGTGTAGGTGACGTCACTGGTGGCGACTGGGCTGGTGGTACTGATCGATGGATCGTAACGACCGACCGAGTTGCGGCCGCCGTCGACATTGTAGGCGTAGGTCACTCGTTTATTGGAAGGCTCGCTGGCACTGTGCCAGATCGAGGCTACGTCGCCTGACAGATCATCAATCGTCCGGTCGATCTGATTCAGACGACCTAGCCAGTCGAATTCAAAAGCATCGGTCCATAGCCGCGTGGCGGAAACGTCCGTGCCTTCGAAAGCGAACTCTCGAGATGCGGCCTGAGCTCGATTGTCCAGGTTCGTCGTCACCGCATGATCCAGCTCGTTGGTACCGAACGTCAAGTCATAGGCATTGGCCAGTTCCTTGTCGGACGCATCGGTGTCATATTCGAAGTAGGACGTGTAGTATGAATCGGTGGTCTGGTACAGCGTTTCATCCACAATCGCCAAGCTTCCATTGCTGCGGTGGGTTTCGGTGCGGTTGTAATTCAGATCCAGATCGGTTGCCGACGTGGACGTCGTGCCTTGAGCTGGATTGTGCACCGTCGTATGGGCGACGCCGTTGCGGTCGTTGTAGACCGTTGTCAAACCTTGGTATGCCCAGCTGCGCGAACCGGTGACGCCGACCGCCGTCTGTTGCGTTGACCGATTGAGTGCGTCGTAGACCCACTTCGTATCGCCTGTACCGCCCGCCGGGGCACCGGAATACTGCAGCCGAACACGATTGCCCGCCGTGTCGTACTCGTACGCAACCGTCTCGCCATTGGGTTTGCTAATGGTTTTGACCAGTCCAGATACGGGATCGTCGTAGGCGTAAGTGGTGATCTGTCCGACCGCGTTCGTGCTGGCTTGCAGCCTGCCGGTGTGAAGCTCGTAGGCATTGGCCACCACCAGAATGTAATCTGCCGGTGTGGGGGGGCCGACTGGTACGCTGGCGATGTCCCAAACGTAGGACCTCAGCAATTTGCCGGCCGGGTTATAGACCTCCTTGGCCTTGCGATCTTGAACTGCATCGGAGCTGATGGGCAGGCCAGTTGCCAATCCGTTGTAGTTGTCGGCCGGGAAGAGTGCCGTCTCAATGGTCATCTCCCCAGCGTCGTACTGATAAGAGTAAGTGGTGGTGGGGACGTCGGCAGCGGTCGGGTTGGTCGACACGTCGGGATCGGGAGCCTGGACCAGGACGGGCTTGCCGTCGGCATCGTGACGCGTGCGTGTGGCGTGGTACTTGTGAGTCGCGTCGTGGGTCGCTCCGTTGCCTGGCAGGGTGACGTACTCAATCATATTCCAACCATCGGCGTCGTCGCTGAGCAGGTCGAAGTAGTCGACCGGCTGGTGCGTGGTCAACGTGCCGGCGCCCTGTAACTCAGTGACCGTATCACGAACTCGATTCAATTGGTCATATTTGTATTTGATCGTCGTTGTGGGCACGCCCGTCGACTCGACCGGAGTGAAAACCTGTTCCATCAGGCGTCCGGCCTTGTCGTAACGATAAGTCGTCACGGCACCCATTTCGTTTTCACTTTTTACCAGTCGGTCCGCTGCATCGTACCACTCGTAGGTCTCCACGCCGACGCGTGATTTGTGGGTGATTTTGGTGGCTCTCGCGGTGGCATCATATGCATACGTGACTGTGGCCGGCGTGGTGCCCGGTTCGATGCCGACCAACGGATCTTTGACTTCGCGCAGCCGCCCCAGTTGGTCGTATTTCATGGTGGTAGTGTAGCTGGCCTTGGTATATCCGCCGCTGCCATCGGGTGTTCGGCGAATCTCCGTCTGCTCCAGCACGTCGCCCGCGGCATTGGTTTGATACCGATGCAACGGATCATCTGTGAAGTAGGCCAGGCGTGTATCGATCAAGAACCCCAGGGTGTCGTAGCGGTTCGGCAGGACCTGGCCGGTAGGGCTGGCGTTTGCGATGGCGCGTCCGTAGACGTCGTAGTTGGCCTGCCGGGTTGAATTGTGTCCGTTTTCGCCGCCACCGTAGGTGACGTTGGGTTTGACGTCATCGATATGCGAAAACTCGTCATCGGTTCCCGAGGAGGTCTTCACCTTTAGAAGGTGGCTGGTCGCTTCGTCGACGGTGCCGGACGTGTCGTAGTTGGTTTGGACCAGCGGCTGCTGATCGATTGCGCCATTCTGGCCGGCGATTTTGTCACGCCGCGTCCAGTGCTCTCGGATTGCCGGATCGTAGAATTCACGCTGTCGAAGCTTCTCGGTTGTTCCATTGAGGGTCGTGATGGTCTCGTTGAGCCGGCCATCGGCGTAGTAGGTGAAATCGGTCTTTTGCTGAATCGCGTGGGACGTATTCGTGTAGTACGCCTTGTAGGTTTTACCCGCGGCGTTGATCTGTCGGGTCAGCAGACCCGCCTTGTCGTAGATCCACTCGCTACGGACAGCCTCGTCCTGCCCGGTCTCGGCATCTTCGACCGGGATGATGGTCGCGGTGACGATGCCGTCGGCGGCGTACTCGTTGGTAACTTGGGAAAGAATATTGCCAGCTGAGTCCTCTAGCGTCGATCGGATCAGCAGGCCGGTGGTGTCGAAGTAGGATTTGGCGACCGACGTGATGACGCCTCCATCCTTACTGGTGACATCGCGCAGGTAGCCCAGCGAGTCGAAGTTATTGGCGGTTGTGAACGTATCGCCGTGGATCGCCTCCGTGGTCGTCGTTTGTTTGACGCGGCCAAATTCGTAAGTGTCGAACGTCGTCGTCAGGTCACGCGTGTCGACCGACGTCTGCAGGCGTCCGTTGGGCGCATAGTAGGTCCACTGCTGGACCGCATCCTTGCCGGCCGTGTTGGTGACCGGACCGCCGCCGCCTCGAACCGTGCGCGATTCGGTGGGGCGTCCGTCCGTCTGGCGTTGGTATTGGGTGCGCGTTGCTCCCGCACCGGTCGAAACGGTCGTCGCGACCATTAACGCACCGACTGCATCCAACTGCTCGTCGTCCGTTTCGTATTCGAAAACCTGCGTCTGGAACGAATCGCCCATGTGCGTCACGTTGCCGCGATAATCGTCCGGATCGTAGATCCACTGGCCGTCGCCGTTGCCGTCGTCTGGATCTTGAGCGGCGTAGGTGATAGGCACATCGTAGTCATAGCGATACCTGGTCACCGACGTGGTGGCGGAACTGTGTTCCAGTGTCAGGTGATGTGTGAACACGACGGAGCCCACCGGATCGTAGTAGTGGCGGGTCTTACCCAGCGGAACACCGTCGTAGAGATCACTTCGAGCGACTAGCTGGTTGTCGATGTTGTGGTCGTACTCAATCTCTTGCAAACCAGAGGTAGACGATACTGAGTGCGCTTCATTAATCGTTTCCAGGTCGTTCACGTTCACCAGCACTTCAGCCTGCAAGTCTTCGAAGAAGAGCGTGTCTCGTTCAGCATGCGTCTGAATCAGGCCGACTAGCGCCGAAGGTGTAATAAAGGTATGTAGGTTATTTTGTGCGTTGGCGGGATCGGTCGACTCGACTCGCGCGCCGACTCGAATTCCGGCGATCCCCAATTGCTCGGAGCGTACGTCTCTGGGGTCGTCTCCCGCAGCCTTGACGGTGTAGAGGAACTCCCTCTCGCGGTCGACTGTCGTACCAGAAAGCCATTCATCGGTGACCAGCAGGCCGGCGTCGTAGGTAAACTCGCGAACGCGATCCGCAACCGTAACGCCAGCGAGACCGGCAGGCGCGCTGTTGACATGTTTGATCTCAGTGAGTTCGCCGCCGTTGACGTGCAGATCAATGGTCCGGTTGTTGTACGTGAGCTTATCCACGTAGCCGTCGATATCATAGTGAACTACGGTGCGTGCACTATCGGATCCGATAATCGCTTCCAGGCGGCCGTATTCGGTGCTTCCCTTGATTAGATTTCGTTCGAATGAAACCCCTCGTCGTGCGGTCGACGTTTCGGGTAGCAGTACATCGGGATCGAAATTGAGCCCAGGTTGTTCGATTCGATTGAGCAAGTAGCGAGGCACTTCGTCGGCACCGGGGTGAGGCTCGACCTCGAAACGATAGAAGATGTATTCGGTGCCGTCGGGAGCCTTGTAGACGATCTCATCCGGCTTATCATCGTCGCGCGTTTCGGGATGTGCGTAGGTGTCGTCATGACGGGCGGTGAGCGTTCCATACTCTTGGGTATCGATAAAGCCCTTGCGATTCAGACCACTGGCTTTCGAGCCTGCTTGGATGCTGGGCAGTTCCATCGGCATTGGCAAATCAGCCACCGTCAGGTCGCTGTAGTCGAATATGATCGGTTCCTGGCCAGGGAAGGAAAGGATCAATCGATCGTCGAATCCGTCGACGTTCCAGTTGCGTGAATGCGCATCGCCGCCGTCATAGCGATCCAAGGTCAATGTGGGGACGCCGGCGAGCGCCCAGCCGAAGCCAAAGATGGATTTCTCTTCCCACTCATAGGGACTGCCCGCTTGGAAGACGTTGTCCTCATCACCGTCATCGTTGTCGTCGACGGATTGATTGACGATGACGGGCGTCTGACCGTGAGTGGTAATCGTGACCGGATCGGCGGTGTTAAATGTCAAATCGAGTGACCACGAGTAGAGTCCCGAATAGATGGGGGCTTCTCCGACGGGAATCGCGATGGCATTTTCATCGTTTCCAGTCCAGTCCAGGTTAAACATTTTGGAACTCAGAATGGCTCGTCCCTGGTGTGTGTACGCATCGAGACCGCTGTCATTGAGATGGTCCCACCACGTCAGATTCGCCGTAACTGTGACATTGCTTTGGACCGAGGCGGGCTTCTTGATCAGAGCTTGAATTACCGGTGTTTGTTTACCGGTCACATGCACCGTTGACGAATCGTAGACCAGACCTGGTAGGGCGAGTTCAGACGTTCCGCCCGACCCATCCAAGACCAAGCCATGATCGACCAGGAAGGTGCCGGTGACTAGATCCACGGCCGTGCCGGCCACCGACTGGAAGTTGCGGTTTTTACCGGCAGCGGTGGCGTCGACTTCCCAGATCGTGTCGAGGCCCGCCACGTTGTCTTCAATTCGTTCCACCAAGCCAGGTGAAACGATCTGTTCGAACTCGCGTGTCGGCGAAACCTTTGCGTCGTGCCAATGCTCGTGATGGTTGCTGGCCCTTGGGGCGAGATCGATCGCGACCACGCGTCCAATCGGTTTTCCGCTTTGGTCTACGCGGTCGCCATCGGCAACCACCAAATTCACCGTGACGAAACCGGCGCCGGCATTAAATCTTCTGGCCGAAGCCATGGACGAGTTGACGTCGTCCGCCGCGATCTCGCTATAGAAGTCAATGAAACTTGCCTGGCGATGAAGCGGAGGTTCATCGGGGTTGGCGATTGTCTTGGCCGGGTCAAAATCGACGAGCTTGGCATAGACACGTCGTTTTTCGATGGATTGCCAGGTCACCGCCTCGGCTTGATTGGCAAAGCCACGCGTATCGTTGAACGTTCCCGAGGCAAAAGAGGGTAGCGCGTTGTGTTGAGTCGACTCTTCAATTTCACCTGCCACAAAGGAGTAGGTTCCATCCTCGCTTCGTCGGGCACTATTGTTGAAGAAGGATACCGTCTGTACCAATACTTCATCGGGAGATGAACCATCCACGATAAAGGCGTTGTCGGGATCGACCAGCAGGTCGTTGATATCCAGCCGCATGGTCGATTCGTAGTCGAGGTAAAGCGGTGCATCGAGTTCCAGGATGCCGTGGTTCGGGTCGGGCGAATGAATTCGGTCACCTATAAAGACTGGTAGCGAATCGGTAACCAACACTTCGACGTCAACTTCCTGGATTGGGGTTGGTGAACCGTCAAGCATTACTCCGACTTTAAACGTATCGACAGCGTCGTATTGATGCACCTGTCCTTGCGGATTCTTACGCGGGCTCAACTGGGACTTGATGTTTTCGTTCGGATCATAGGTCAACGTGAATTCAGCGCCGTGGGCATAGATCGTTCCGAGCGTGGTGTTGACGAAATTGTCATACTGGCCCGCGACCGGATCCCAGATAGCGAGTGTGATTTCCGGAGCCGAAGTGAGCTGCAGAGTTTCTGGGATTTCATACGAAGCTATCGGGTTGAACGTTAGCTGACCAAGGTGTGAAACCTGATAGTCCTTGACCTTTAGGCCCGTTTCAAAACCTGTCACTGGTGCTTGTGGATCGCTGGAGAACGCCTGATTCTCGTGCGTCACCCAGTCATCATCCGCGGTGACCGGCCAATCGGTTTGATTCAACGTGTCGTTGTGGACTGGCCCTCCGGTGGTGCCGCCGCCGGGTGGCGGCTCTTCTACGGGTATCGGCGGGCGGTACTTGTAGCGGTAAGAGTCGTACTTGATGGCGTAGTCGAGTGATGCCAATTCGCTCCACCATAGATTGATCTGAGCTGCCAAGGCGTAAAAGGGTTCAGACAAATACAGGTGTTTATCGTCGGCCGTGGCAACAATCAACGGATCCAGCTCAGGTTGCAGCAGGTCGATCTGCTGCTGAAGGACGTCACGCCGCCAAATGTCCCACTCATTCGGACCGCAGAGCACCCAATGCTCCTCGCCCCGGTAGTCCGCAGCCCACATTTCGTCGTACTCCAGCGGCCGTGGAGCGACATTCGGCAACGAAAAATCCCATGAGTACTCGTGTCCCCAGACAATGACTTCAACATCGGAAGGATTGCCAACCTGGGAACCAGAACCAGGTCCCGTCGGACCTGTAGGACCGCTCGGTCCGGTTGGCCCTGTCGGTCCCGTTGGTCCCGTTGGTCCCGTTGGACCTGTGGGCCCAGTCGGCCCAGTCGGCCCAGTCGGTCCTGTTGGCCCCGTCGGACCAGTTGGACCTGTAGGTCCCGTGGGCCCTGTGGGACCCGTTGGACCAGTGGGCCCTGTCGGCCCCGTGGGACCTGTTGGCCCAGTCGGACCCGTCGGCCCTGTGGGATTTCCTGAACTGGTGTCTTCCGTAGGAAAGATGCCGGCATCGTAGTTCGGTGTCCAAGGGCCCAGCTGGGGGTTGAAAGCGGCCTCGCGACCGAGCGCTTGCACATTGAACGAAAAGGAATCGTTCATGGTCACCGCGCCGTCGAAATACATGACCTCCCGTTCGCGTTCCGATCCGGAAAAGACCGCGATTTGGGAAGCACCATTGACAGTGAGAGTCACCAGCAGGTGTTCGTCGACGGCTGCAGACAGCTCGACGGTGACCTTGGTAAAGGGTGCCTCACCGGTCACGGACATCGCTTCCGTCGCCACGACGTTCAGATTGAATTGATCGTCATTGAGAATGGTTCCCCGACCATCGGCCATGGAAGTCGCCTGCTGCTGAGTGGCGGACAGACCGCTCAGGTTGCTCAACTTCAGATCGAACTGTTCGGACAGTTCCGCCACCTTGTCGGCGACCAGATTGACTTGGACCAGCTGTTGTTCGTTCTTGCCGCCGGCGAAGGTGAGCGTTCCCGACACCGATTGAAAGTCGGTTACTGAGGCTGCGTGCCCGAAGGGTGACAGATCGACTTCGTCCGTGATGACTGCGGTAGCATAGTCAACTGAGAATCCGTCCTCGACATCGTTGTCAATCGAAACATAAATGTCCATTACGGATCGTTGGCCAGGGGCAACGACCGACGGGAAGGTGGCGCCTGGGGCAGGCGCATCGTTCATTCCATCGCCATCGGAATCCAGGTCCAAGTGATCCGCCTTCCCATCGCCGTCGTAATCTGGCGGATTGCTGCTATCGCTGAGGACTGCATCCTGGCTGAGGGTGTTGGCATCGTAGGCATCGTCCAAGCCGTCTTCGTCCACATCCAATCCGGACGGTAGCACGTCCGCCACGCCGTCCAAGTTGAAATCCCAGGCTTCGACGATATCGGGTATGCCGTCGCCATCGGAATCGGCATCCCGAAAGTCAGGCACCCCGTCGTCATCGGTATCCAGCGGGTTGTAAAGGTCACCGCCGACTTCGATGTAGTTAGGTAACCCATCGTCGTCCCAATCGATATTCCAGGGAGATTTTTCCTGAACTGACGGCGAAGAGGCAACCAGACGTACCGAATCGTCATTGATGATGACTCCGTCGGCTGATCGATTTCGAATGACCGTACTGGGGGTTGCATACGCGAGAGTCAGTGTGAATTGCTGGTTCGCTTCGACCACCTCCTCTCCAACGACATCGATCGTGATGGTGGCTTGGGACTGCCCCGCTGCAAAAGTGACTTGCCCTTCTGGGAAGACACCGTCTACGAAATCGCTTGCATTGGCGGGATGATCGCCGGAACCCATGACCGAATAGTAGACCGTCATTTCGCTGCTGGTAGCAGATCGCGTGACCAGGTACTCAAAGGACTGTGTCTGGCCGGTATCCGACTCGGCCTTGACGACCGTTCTCGACTGGAGGTTGACCCAATTGCTTTTTTCAACGGCACCGATATCGCGCTGCATCAGGCCGTCCAGGTCATAGTCAAAATAGCGCTCTGCGCCGCGCTGATCGATCGGATAACTCGTCCCCTCAGGTCGCGGACCAACATCGATCAAGGGGCTGTCGTCAAGTGGTTCGTGCGTTGGCGTGGTGCCGAGAGATACGGTGAGCGGACCGAGTAGCGGATCGTTTGGAGCAGCAACCGTCCCGGCCACGTCCGTATCTGACCAGAAGCCGTCGAAGCGGGTGGTTGCCCCCTCGGTTGGCCAGTACTGGTTATCACTACTCAGCGCCGAATCGATGTGCAGTGTATTGCTCGAGACACGTGTGACCACATGTTCGGTGCCTTCGACCAGAATGTTGAATGGTGTCTGCGGCAAGTCCGTCGCGTCGGTCACGGTGATCGAGAACCGGCCTGTGAAACCGATGTAGCTGGACTCGTAAACCGCCGTTTCACGAAGTTGATTGCTACCTAGAAAGTTGGTACCACCGGAATGGAATCGGCCTCGGACATCGGGCTGAGCCTCCACCGAGGCGCTCGAGTTTTTCGCTATCACCGTTTCGGAGATCGTAACGACTCCGATCGCGTGAATCCCGCCAATCTCGGCTGTGGCGTGGTTCTCGGCAATCGTCGTTGATGCGACCGAGGCGGTGGCGCCGGAGGCCACGAACAAGGCTGCGCCGGTCGTGGCCTGGTTGTTCGAGAGGGTTGTATCGCGCGTTTCCACGGAGCCTGACGCAACGTCAATTCCGCCGCCGCGACCACCGGCCGCACTGTTCGCTATGGTGGTGCGATAGATGGTTGCCGTGCCATCGTCGTCAATCGCCACCCCGGCTCCTGCGACAGCAACGTTTCCGTACAGATGCGTTTCGGTCAGATAGAGTCGGCCACCGCGCACCAAGATAGCGCCACCATCGCCGCTAGTCACTCCACCCGTGAGCGACACTCCCTCGAGCGCAAGTGTCGCGCCGGGATATACTTCAAAGATTCGATCGAGGCCCGATGCATTGATCGTCGTCACACCGGCGCCTGCGCCCCGAATCGTGATGTCACTATAGATATCCAGATCGCCTCCGAATTCATCGGCTACGGAGACATCGGTCAGTGACAGACTAAATTGCCCCGCCGAAAGCGTGATCGTGGACTGACCACCAATCGCATTGGCCTCATTGATGGCTGCTCGCAAGGTCACTGCATCGGTAACGCTGGTCGTCGTGAAACCGTCTCCTGGAGTCTGGTCCGTCAAATCCGCATGGGAATTGACGTCGATATAGACAGCTTCGACGGCGCCGAAGTCGATGCGGCGATTTTCGGCGTGATCACCATCGAAGATGCGATGGCCACCACTTTGGTCGGCCAGTATCAACACGTGCGTATCGGCGTACAACACACTCTCAATCGGAGTCCCCCGCACTCCGCGAATTACGTCAAACGTCAACGTTCCGTCGCCATTGTCGGTGACCTTGGTGACCGTCATCTCTTCGCTACCAAGGCGAATGTCGAATTGACGCGTGGCTGGCAGCGCGGTGGGCAAACCGACCCGTTCTTCCACGACGATCGACGTGGCGCCGGAATCGACGACGGATTCGACCAACGTCGTGCTGCGACCGGCAAAGCCGTAGACCACCTTGGTTCCGACCGCGTGCGGAAGCGGCTGTGTGTTCTGGTGGCCTCGCTCGACAATGAGCGCGCCGTGCACCTCGTCATAGCCTAGAGCGAGCATCGTCTCACGCCCGACGTGAATCGGATAGGGAAAGAAGGGAGCCGTTAGATTATGTTCGTCACGGACAAAGCGATGGACGTCCTGCACGTACAGCAGTCCGTCTTGGTAAGAACCATCGACGCTGCGAGACAATTCGTCATTGATGCCTTTGAAGAGTGCATCGAGTCCATGGTCGATCAGGGGGCTTTGTGGATCGGGCAGATGCGAGCCGGCGTACCCGCCCAAATCAGTTAGCGGCCCTAACTGAGCTGGTACGTCGCTAAATCGTTCAATCCGAATGGCATCGGCAAAGACGTTGAGTCCGCCGGCGATCTCAATCGTCAGTTCCTTGCCTGTGATATGAACGCGATCGAGTACGAGCCATTCCTGTTCGCCCGTGAGATTCTGCCAGAGCGGATCGTCAGGGGCAAAGTCCTTGAACCGATCTTCGCGCCGATAGCCCGATTCATAAAACAAACTATTCCGGAAGTCTTGCGCGTTGCCTTCGTCGAGAAGCAGTCCACCGAACTGGGTGGCCTCCGCCATCTGACGTGTCGTATACGTGCGCGAGAGGCTATCAAACACGACTTCGTTCGATACGGTACCGACGCGCTGGAAATCCACAGTGCCTTCGCTGAGCGTGGTGGTTCCATTGTGGATCTTGAATGGCGTACGCGCGTCCAGCGAATCCCGAAAACTGGTTGCGACCAGATAGGTTCCCGGCACCAAATCGGTGAACTGATAGGTAGCGGTCGCGCCGCTGGGCAGCAGATCCAGCGAACCATTAAAACTTTCGCGTTGGGGCTGAGTGACTACGGGAGTGTTGGTCGAATAGCCTGTCTGTCCATTATCGATGATCTCGCGAGACTGCGAGGTAGCGACGGGGACGGGCGTGGTATTGGGACCGTCATCGACGGGCGTGAGCATCTCGTTCAACTGCTGCGACGTGAGCACACAGATTGCTGGTTGAATTCCGACCGCGCTGGCTGGGCGATGGACTTCAACGGTAAACGAATCGGACGAAATCACGACTTCGACGAACTCGGTCCAGGCGTAGCCGAGAAAACTATCGACAAAGCTGGGGGTTCCTAGCGGATCGTCGATGCGGATCGGCTGGCCCGTTTGCTGGTCAGTCACCAGGCGGCCGTCGTCGGTACCATCCAGGTTGGTAA